>JBBAWJ010000035.1:0-7647 GCA_040397255.1 Candidatus Limnocylindrus sp. | reverse complement strand
CCCAACCCAACCCCAACCCACCCCACCCCTTCAGAAGGTGCCTCTGCGAAGTCAGAGGCAGGACAGAGGCAGAAGCCGCGGCAGAGGCTCCACTCGTTGTGGAAAAGTTCGGTTGGCGACGAGCGCCAACCCACTCGCCAACCACCCACCCACTCACCCTCCTCCTTCGGAGACCTTCGGAACTAGGCTTCCCTATTAGACATAGCAGTGTTACAGTAGATACAGTAGGGTAGTACATTCTCTCTAGTATGCCCCTCGCCGTTATCGACCCGCTGGGCCGATAGATTGCACTCTACCCTACCGCTAAGCCTACTATAGCTAAGGCAATCCCCACAGCTATTGCAAGACTTCCCCACCCAGCCCGCCAGAGTCTCCCTGGTGATGTAGCCCTCGTCATCGATCCTTCGCTTCGCCTTTCGATCCTGTGCCTTGTACCTATCAACCTTCTTCTGGAAGTACTGCATCATCTGTTCTTCGTTTTCCTCCTGTTCGTCGTAGTCGTAAAAACTCACCCTCTTCAAGTCGGTAGCCCTAGTGACAGCGGTATAGAGCCACTTACGGTTCACGTGCAGGAAACGCCAATCAAAGATAGTTATGGCTTCGTCGACGGAGCTCCCCTGAAAACTGTGGCAAGTCCTGCAGTAGTTGTGTATGAAGTTCTTCCTAACAACCGTCAGGGGGAGCTCGGCTCCGTTGCTCAGCGTTATCATCTCACCGGCCACCTCAGCGATGGTGTACTCGTAGTTGACGTGGAAGACCACCCGCTTCACCTTGAACCAGCTCCGGCAGAGTAGCACCTCCCCCACCTCGTAGGGCTCCCGCTTCTGCTGAATCCTCTGGCGCGCCTCCTCGCTGACCCTCTGGCAGGTGCTGTTTTTGTAGGCAATGTTGTAGAGGGTGGAGAAGTCCTTGACTAGGGCGAAGTACTTCCTGACGGTAGTCTCCACGGGGATTCCCTCGTCGAAGATGTCCCTCTTGAACTGCGTCAGGGTCTCCTTGTCTTGGGGGTCCCTCAGCCTCTTGTTTTCTCTGAAGAACATGCTGACGGGGAAGATGAGGTCTATGCACCTGTTGTAGTACTTGTCGTAGTCGTGCTGGTTCGTGATGCAGTCGATGCTCTCCAGCTGTGACGTGTCCCCGGTAGCTATCACGATCTTGTCGGGGTTCGTCTCGCAATACCTCTTTATCCTTGCGAGCTTCCGAACGCTGCTAAAGAAGATCTCGTCGAAGACTATCGTGTCGTAGCCGCTGTCGTCGAACCTCGCCATCCGGCTCTCCTCCGTGAGCCCAATCCCAAAGAACCTGTTGATGGTGCAGCCGTGCTCCCCGTAGTTGTCCGCGAGCTTGTTGGTAGGGCAGACAAACAAGACCGCGTGCCCCCGCTGCTCCATCTGCTTGCACGCGTAGGACTTTCCACAACCTGCGAACTCCGCCCGCACCATCACCCTCCGATGCTCTTCGAAGAGCCTGCAGAGCTTGTCCGAATCGTACTCGTCCTCTACGGTCAGGTCCAGGGGCTGGGTCTGGGGGACGGGTAGCAGCTCGGGCATCTTGTTCTGCCTCAGCTCGAGCATGGCGTCCATGCACGGAAACTTCACCTCCTCCTTCTTGCTCCTCGTCCAGCTCCCGATCCCGCTCTCCCAGTTGAGCAGCTCCGCCACCCTTTCCAGCTTGTGGGCGGGGACGGTCAGGGCGTCGGTCTTGACACTGTAGGCCTCCACCCCGTTCTCCCGGAGCAGGCGGTAGGATCGCTCCAGGTAGAAGTTGTGGTGCTGCATGAGGAGCTCCTTGATGTAGCGGAAGCCATTGGTCAGGGAGGACTCGGCTTTCAGGTTGAGGATGAAGAGCATCCGCCCTGTGGGCACCTCGTCCACGTCCCCCTCCTCCGCTCCCACCCCCTTGTCCAAGCTCTTTGGGTCGCCCCCCCTCCCGCCCTCCCTCAGCTCGTACTGCTTGATGAAGGTGATCTCCCCCCCGTACATGCTCTGGAAGAACTTGGCGTCCTCGTAGGTGTCGAAGAGCTTGCTCTTCTGGGTCCGGTTTATCTGCTTCTCCAGCATGCCATAGTTGCAGTTGGCAATGGTCTTCTTGAGCGTCTGGTCCTCCTCGGGGTCCTCGCTAATGGGGGTCTTCCAGAGCTCCTCCACGAGGGCTCGGTAGTTCACCTTCTTGATCATGCTGGGGTGCTTCACCGCTTTCACGGAGACCTCCTTAGGCAGCTGCTTCAGGAACTGTCCGTAGACAAGGCAGTAGCGCCTGTTCAAAAAGAGGTCGAACTCGGAGGCCTCCACGAGGTAAAGGCTGAGGTTCCTGACGGGCTCTTCAGCGGAATTGTAGGGCTGCCAGAGGTCGAACTCGTTAAAGACGGGGATAAGGTTGATCCTCATGAAGGCCCCCGTGTAGGCCTTGGAGATGTCGATCTCCGCTAGGTCCCGCAGGCTCAGGCGGAAGTGGGGGTTGTAGAGGCTCACGGGCTGGCTCCCTAGAGACCTGATCCAGCCGACATTGGCCGTCGTCCTGCACTCGTCCAGGATCTCCAGGTCCAGGGGCGAGTAGTAGCTCCGGTGCTCCCCCCTGAACAGCTGGTAGTGGAACTCCATCTTGGCATCGTGCATGCGGTTGTAGACCCCCGCGTCCTGCACCTCCATCATCCCGTCTATGGCCCAGTCTATCATCTGCTGGCTCCGGACAACGAAGGTGTGCCTGTTGACGGTTAGGCTCACCCAGCTCAGCCTCCCCGCCCCGTCCTTGATGCTCGGTCTGTATCCCGCCTCGTAGAGCTGCCATACCACCGCCTCCAGGTTGTCGTACTTATGCACCAGGTAGCTGATCCGCTCCTCCTGCTCCTCCTCCTTCTCCTCGTCCCTGAGGATGTCCAGCAGCTCGTCGATGTGCTCCAAGATCCGGTAGTCGGCTTTCTCGGTAGGCTTGTCGGGTATGTGGAAGTTGCTCCCAGCAACCACCCTGTACACGTCCTCCGGGGACTTCTGCGCCAGGCTCTCCAAGTCCTTGTTCAGAGTGTAGATGTGGTTTCCATCCGTCAGGCAGTAGAAGGCCCGGTGGTTGAAGTTGGGCACCTCGGGGTCGTAGCGGTAGATGAGGTTGTAGAAGACGTCGAAGACCCGCAGCTTTAGCTTGTACTTCTGGAAGAAAGGTAGGACCTCCTCGACCGTCAGCCCCTCCTTGATGTCCTCCTCCGTCCTCCCCAGCACCTCCAGGATGTCCTGCCTACTTATCCTGTTCCGCGCTTTCTCGGGGCGGAGTAGGGTCTTGTCGTAGTTGTCGTGCAGGGTGTTCAGCCAGCACTCGCTCGCATGGTAGTCCTGCCTCCGCAGCGCCTCGGCGAAGGTTCTCTTGCTCGTGTCCAGTTGCGTGGACAAGTATTTGTAGTGGATGGCAAACTTCTCACCCGCCGCCCGCTGCCGCACTGCGGCGGGGTTCCGGCCACTCTCCGCCCCCCGCTTCACCCTCCCCAGGTCCGTCCAGTCCAGGAGGTAGATTGCGTCCAGGTATCCCGGGGCCCTATCCTCCCGGTCCCTGAACTTGTCATCCGTCATGCATATAGGGTAGAGCTTCCTGAACTCCCTCGTGCCACGGTCCGTCATCTTCCACTTCTGCTCCTCGAAGATGCTTGTGTTGAAGGAGCTCACCGTGAGGTAGCCCTTCCAGAACTGTATCAGCCCCTTGTGCTTCTTCTTAGCCATCCCCCTCTTCTGGGCCCTCCCCAGCTCCTCCTGCTTCGGCAGGGGCCTCTCGGGATCCATCTTCCTGGCCTGGGTGTAGAGGATGACGTGCAACTGGTAGGTCCTCCTGATGCCCAGGATCCTGTCCCTCCGCTCCTGGAGCTTCTCGGTATACCTGAGGGTCCTCACGTTGTCATCGGGGTAGGCTGTAGCGTTCTGGTACTTACTCAGGAAGTTCTCGTACATCTTCTCCACCGCGTCCTTCCCCCTCTGCCTGGCAGTGCTGAATAGGCTCGGGGAGTAGAGAGCCAGGACCATGTTCTGCACCGCCAGGAAGGGCACATTCTTCCTGTCCCGGTAGATGTTCAGGACGGTCATGATCTTATCACGGTTCCCCATCGGGGCTCTATCGTGGAACTTCCGCTCTAGCTCCTTGGCTCGTGAAACGATGCTGGGCATGTATGATACTGTAGTATTAGATATTTATATGCGGCTTGTCTTTAAATAGGGCACGGCTCAACCAAAAAAGGGGATTGAATGCGAAATGGTTTAAAGACTTGCCGCGTATATAGATATTATAGCACGAGTATGGAGGAACAGCAGCAGCAGCAGCCAAAAAGAGGGGGAGAAGAGGAGGAGGAGGAGCGGGCAGCCAAGCAGAATCGGTCAAAGCGGGACAGGAAGGCGTACATGCAGAAGTATTACACCGACCACAAGGTCTCCGCACCCTGCCCCGAGTGCTCGAAGCGCTTCTCCTGCCCCCGCGCCCTGAGGCACCACCAGGATAACAACTACCAGTGCCTGCTCAGTAGGCTCCTAGGGATTTGGGACGAGTGGCCTGAGGATAGCCAGAGGATAGTGCAGCTGATACAGGAGAGGGAGCTGCTGCGGATCAGGAGGCTCGTGGCCAGGGGCAGCGGCGGCGGCGGCAGCACGGAAAATGGCGAGGATGACAGGCACCTCCAAAACAACGAGGGCTGAATAGAAATTGGTTTAAAGATATATCGCATATATACAGTTATATATATACGATATCATGGACATCAACGAGGTCTGGAGGTCTATCGAGGGTTTCCCCAAGTACCAGGTGAGCAATATCGGGAGGGTGCGCAACGCGACCACTGGGAGGATACTGAAGCAGACAACGAGCAACAACGGGTATCAGAAGGTCTCGCTGTACAACGAGCGGGGGCTCAAGTGCGTCGCCGTGCACACGGTAGTTGCCCAGGAGTTCCTAGCGAGACCCCCTGGCGAGGGAGGGAAGCTCGAGGTCGATCACATAAACAGGAGCAAGGCGGACAACCACGCGCGCAACCTGAGGTACGCGTCGCACTCGCAGAACATGATGAACAGGAGGAAGCAGACCCGCAGGGTCACGAGCAGCCAGTACAAGGGCGTGCAGTGGTGCAAGCAGAGGCAGCGGTGGAAGGCGAGCATTAAGCTCGACGGCAGAAGAATGCATCTAGGCGTGTATGCCTGCGAGGAGGAGGCAGCGCTAGCCTACGACCTGAAAGCCGAGGAGATCTTCGGCGAGCACGCCCTCCTCAATTTCTAAGATAAGCCTGGCTTAAAGGTTAGCCGCATATACATAGAGCATATATAACAAGGAAAGATGACCGTTATCAAGGCAAGCGCGCTCGAGGTAGAGAAGATCTTGTTTGGGAAACTAGAGGACAGTAGCCACATCACATCGCAGAAGCTGGCGTTCATCAGCTACAAGGAGCCGAACAACAAGCTCGTGGTGCAGACCCCGGAGTTCATCACCGAGACCTACGGCATCCCCAGGGAGGGCCCCTTCTATCAGACCCCCAAGTCCAGAGCCTTCTACAAGCTTCCCTTCTGCCACGAGAGGGGTCAGTTTGCGGAGGACATTGACTACCGGCAGGTCGAGCAGCTATACAACAAGCTCCAGGAGATCGACAAGTACTGCGACACGGAGGACTTCAGGCTTGAGATGTTCGGGGAGAGGCTGGCGAAGAAGTACGAGTACCAGCCCCTGATACGCAGCCCCGAGGCGGGGGAGGCGGAGGGCGACGGGGAGGAGGTGGGCGGGCAGCATATCTACTACCGCCCGCCCTTCACGAAGGTCAAGCTGGACTTGGTGCACGACACCGAGCAGCCGAACTTCAAGATCATCGACAGGAGCGATGGGGGGAAGCAGGAGGTCCGCCTAACTTCCTTCGGCGACGTCCTGCAGCACATGCGCTTCCTCACTAAGCACCGCATGATCGTACACTTCAGCAAGATGTACGCCATGAAGACCGCCTCGGGAAGCGAGAAGCGGAAGTACGGCATAGTGCTGAAGGCGACGGCGGTGGAGTGCACGAACAAGAACCGCCCCGCGATAGCAAATAGCGAGATGGACCTGTTCATCGACTAAGAATGTGATTAAACATATATATAGATTCTATGTATATGTTTAAGCTCGAGTTTAGGCCTTCTTCACGAGCAGGAGCTCGCTCCGCATGAACTTATGCTTGTATCCCGGGAGGGTCCCCTGGGGGTCCTCCAGCTGATACTGGATCTGGGGATCAACCACGTCGGCGTAGAGCCCTGCGTGATTGCCCTGAACTCGGGCCTTTATCCTGTAGGTCCGCTCGCTCCAGTCGGGCTCGTAGCCCTTGTCGAACTTCTTCTTCACCATGACCCGCACGAGGTCGCCCGCGTCCAGCCGAGGCTGGGGGTTGTCAGCCCTGCGGATGCCCTCGAGGTTCGTCTTTACCGCGACCCGGTTCCCCTCCTTCTGGGCCTCGTCGGGGGTCATGTGGGTGCTGCGGCTGACGTGCTCCTCGTTGTACCTCCGCACCACCTCGGGCACCACCTGCCACCACTTGGCGTTGGACCCGGGGTCGTGGTCCTGGAGATGCCTGACGATCTGCCCCTTGATGTAGCCGATCATCCGCTCCGCCAGGGGGGCATGGTTCATGGTGATGCTGTGGACGATGCCCTGCCGCTTGAACCACTCCTGCATCTCCCTGGCGGTCAGCGCCGCGTCGGCGTCGCTGTAGATCATACCCGGCTTCCCGCCGAGCTCGTCGAAGGCGCGGGTCAGGGCCCCCTGCAGGGTCCTCCAGGACTTGTCCGGCATGGGGACCACGGCCAGGCGCTTGCTGAAGGTGTCCACCACGAGCACCCCGGCGTTGAAGTCCTCCCTCGCCTTGACCAGCCTCGCCTTCTTCGTGGAGCTGCTACTGCTCGGCTGCTCCTCCTGCACCCGCGGCTTGAGGTCCTCGAAGAAGAACAGGTCCACCTGGTACTCCTCCCGGGCCCGGTGCCCCACCCAGGAGTTGAACTTCACGGGGCGGCGCTCCAGGTTGGTGTTCTCCCGGCGCCAGGACTTGACCTCGTCCAGGGTGATGCTCTTGTCGAAGAGCCTGGCCCTGCGGAGGGTTGCCGCCAGGCTCCCCTTCTCCACCTGGTGGGCACTGTCGATGACGGCGGCCTTCCTCGTGGCGTCCTTGGCGGAGTGCTCCGCCTTTGCGGACGCCTCCTTCGCGTTCCTGGCCTTGAAGAACTCCACCAGGTGCCTCAGGGTCAGGGTGTTGGCGACCTCCTTGGCGAGGCGCCTCCCCAGGACCTCGCAGGTGTCCCTGATCACCAGCTCCTTGGCGTTCCTGACGATCGCCTCGGCGGTCTTGTCGCTGTGCGGCAGCGCCTTCTCGAAGTACTCCGCGCGGAGCTCCGGCTCGTTGCGCAGGGCCTTCTTCAGGCGCTCCGCCCTCCTCTCGGGAGGATCCTCCTCTCCCGCACCTCCCTCCACCTGCCCCTGCTCCCGCTCCGGCTCTGATTTATATAACATCGATCCTGGCTCCATATATACTGCAACCGAAATTAAATCATTGAACACATTGGCTTAAAGACATGCTGCTATTAGGAAGTAAGAAGATGGCAGAATACGAATTATTGCAACACGCGTTCCCCGAAGGTGTAGCCCTGCTAATCATGCGCTTCCTCTCGCATCCCG
>JBBAWJ010000034.1:0-8449 GCA_040397255.1 Candidatus Limnocylindrus sp. | reverse complement strand
ACCTGCGCAGAGCCACGCCCCATCTTGATGTGGTGGTAGTCGAGGATCTGCCAGAGGTCTCCCTCAAGCTCAATCACGACGCCCTTCTTCAGTTCACCGGTTGAGATCATGTCGGACTCTCCCCTACTCGGCCGTACGCTGCGGCGCCGTGTGCATCTTCTGCATTCTAGCCGTCAGCCGACGATTATGGGATCGGACGGGAAGCGTGTCAGGAGTTCCAGCGTTCCGTGCGTGGCATCAACGGCAACGAGGTCTTCAATGCGGATGCCGATCCGATCCTCGAGATAGATGCCAGGCTCAACGCTGAAGACTGTTGGCGACGGGAGCGGATCCGCGCTTGCGGCACGAGAGAGGCTGGGGGCCTCGTGCGTCTGCAGGCCAATGCCGTGGCCGAGGCCGTGGTCGTAGATGCCGACCCCAGAGCCCATGGCCCGTCGCGTCTCTTCGTCACAGCTGCGGCCGGAGGGCATGGCGGCGCTGGGCTCCGCGATGGCGCGGCGCAGCAGCTCAAAGGTTGCAGCCTGACCACGATGTACCTGCTCATAAAGTGCGAGGTCTACATCACTCGCGGCCCCCACAAAGAGGGTCCGGGTCATGTCGCTCCGATAGCCGCCCACTTGTGCGCCGAAGTCAAAGAGGATCACCTCGCCGCGTGCTAGCGCACGTGCGCTTGGGCTCCCGTGCGGCAGCGCGGCGTTGCCGCCAGCCAGCGCAGCCACGTCGAATGCGAGTGCCTCGGCGCCGTCCTCGCGCATGCCGCGCTCCAGTGACCACGCCAGTGCGGCCTCGGTGACACCGGACTGAATCTGCGGCAAGAGTCGAGCGAGCGCACGGTCAGCCACGGCACAGGCGGCGGTGATTCGCTCGATCTCTGCCGGCTCCTTGCGCGCACGCTGGACGCCGCCGAACCCCTTTACAGGCACCAGCTCTACGCCAGATGCGGTTGCAGCGATGCGCTCCCAGACGGCGTGTCGCACCGCCTGCGGATCGAGCCCGCAGCGTCGCACGCCATGCGCCACCAGCCAGTGCCCAATTGTTTCACCCGCGTCACTGCCGTAGTCAAGTGCGGTCGCCAGTGGCGCCTCGCGTCGCGCCTGCACCGTGTAGCGCGAGTCAACGAGCATGGCGAGATCGTCGCCGCTCACCAAGAGCCAGCCGCTGGAGCCGGAAACGGGCTCTTCGTTCGGCCCAAACTCCATCCCCGAGAAGTAGCGGGCATCGGCATGGGAGGTCAGCAGCAGCGCATCGAGGCGCTCCTCAGCGGCGCGGGCGCGGAGCGTGGTCAGCCGACCAGGTCGCGCCGCATGATCGGCCGCGCGCCATCGCTCAAGGTCGTGCGCTGTTGGGGCCAGAGCAAACTCTGCAGGCAGCGGCAGCGCTGTGCGCGCGCGCATCACTTCCAGCCGTACCTTCGGGCCTTGGCCTCATGCTCGGCGAGGGTCTTACTGAAATCATGTCGGCCGCCGCTATCTGGGATCAGCACGAAGTAGAGCTCCTTACGGCTTGAATCAGGCTCTCGAGCCGCGATGATGGAGGCGAGCGTTGGGGAACAGAACGGCGCTGGCGGAACCCCCCCTCGCACGAACGTGTTCCATGGAACGAGGTCGGCGGGCACGCGCGGCGGAATCAACCCCGAATACGGCTTCGCTGGGAACTTCCAGAATTCGTAACTCGCCCACTTTGACAACTTCAGTTTGCGCAGCGCTGCCGAATCGGCAACCCAAATAATGGACGGGTCAGCGAAGAGTCCCTGCCCGAGCTGCAGTCGATAGGTGTACACACCGGCCATTCGCGGCCGCTCGTCATCAACGGCGGCCTCCTTCTCCACGATTGAGGCGAGAGTCAGGATCTGATTGAATGAATAGCCACCGGAGCTCCCCCGATACTGCTCGGGCACCTGCTCCGCAAAGCGATCGAGCAGGATGCGCACGAACGTCTCCGCGGACGCCGATACGGGAACGCTCAGGGAGCCGGAACCGAGGCGACCCTCTAGGGTTCCCCCCTTCGGCAGGTCGAGCCACGGGTAATCAGCGATGAGTGCGGCGCTCGGCGTGCGCAGGATGGTCAGCACATCTGCTGGCTCGAACGGCAGTTCGAGCGTGGTCAACTTCGCAACGATCTGCTCAATGCGAAGCCCGGCACGAATATCGACGCCAATCGTTGGCTCACGATACGGATCCGTCAACGCGGTTGCAACCTCGGTGGGTGTCATGGATGCTGCGACCTTGAATGTGCCAGCCTGAAGTTTCCCGTCGAGGCCGGCTGCGCGCACCGCATAGATAAAGCCAATCTCGTCGGCGATGAGCCCGGCATCGCGCAGCTGGCTAGCGATGGCACCGGTACCCGTGCCTGCGGCAATCTCCACCGTTACTAAGGTAGTGTCGCTTCCGGCAGGTTCGGTTGTACGGGTGCCGAGGCGCTCTTGAATGATGTCGCTAATAATCGGCAGCGTGGCGATCCCTGGGGAGCGCACACCCGCTGTCACGAGTGCGTCGCCGATCAGTGATGGGGCGACAACGCGGAGTAGAACGAGAGTGAGCGCGAGCCCTGCTGCAATCTTCACCAGGGCAGGGCGCTTCATGTCGCTGACTCACTCAGGTCAACGGCCAGAGTGGTTGGATCGATGAGCAGCTCTGGATTGAGGGCATCTTCAAGGATCAGCCGTGCCGCTTCTTGATCAACAGCAGCGCGACGCGCCTCACGTCGGACTGGACCTGGTGCGCCGCCGTTGCTCCCCCGTGCCGCACGGCCGAGTGACGCTTCCGCGCGCTGCGACGAGTAGCGCTCGTCAACGAAGCTGATGGGCAGTTGCAGGGCCTTCGCAACCTCGGTCGCCCAGCGCAGGGTTGCGGTCGCCTGAGGACCGACGCTCCCATCACTGTTGAGTGGCAGGCCCACCACGAGTTCCGTCACGCGGCCTTCAGCGGCAATGGTGCGTAGTCGGTCGCTATCTGCGGCCGCAGTCGGGCGACGCATCATGGTTGGTAGTCCACGCGGCGCGGAGGCGTCTTCTCGAATGGCCAGGCCGATGCGTCGTTCGCCGAGATCGATGCCGAGGGAGCGGCGCGGCGTACTGCTCACGAACGAGTCACCGCAACGCCAAGTTCCTTCGCAAGTGCGTTGGTCGCCTCATCCGCGCTGCTGCCAACGGCGCCGCGACCCTGCCCCATCGCCGGTCGCCCACCTCCGCGACCGCCGAGTGCTGTCGCTGCGGCGGCGGCGAGTGCGCCAGCGTCGTGCTCGGCACTCCCCTCAACAGAGACGAAGATCTCCGGACTTTCCGCAGGGCGCACGAGTGCAAGGACACCAGCACCCATCTTCTTGCGGAGCTGCTTGGCGGCCTCTTTCAAGGCCTCGTCGTCTTCAACATCAAGCATCGCAACGAGGATCGAGATCTCACCCTGCCTGGTCGCCTGTGCTGCGAGAGCGGCAAGGTCAATCCGGACTGAGCCGCCAGCCTTGGCGCGACGCTTCGCCTCTTTGAGTTCCGCCTGCAGTGCGGCGATGCGCTGTGGCACCGTGTGGGCATCTTGGGCGCCTGCCGCCTCGGCGCTCGCCTCGAGGGTGCGCGACTGCTGTCGGAGGTATTCGTCGGCGGCGGCTCCCGTAAGTGCCTCAATGCGGCGGAGGCCAGAGCCGATGCTGCGTTCGCTGGTGATCACGAAGCTCCCGATCTGACCGGTGGCGCGACAGTGGGTGCCGCCACAGAGCTCGTGTGAGTACTCCTCCATGCGCACAGTGCGCACAGTTTCGCCGTACTTCTCATCGAAGAAGGCGTCGGCACCGTTCTTGACCGCCTCGCCCATGCTCATCTGTGCAACGACGACCGCCATATCTTCGCGAATGGCTCGACGAACCTCGGCCTCCGTCTGGTCTCGCTCATCACGGGTGAGCGAGCGCTCAAGGGGATAGTCGAAGCGCAGGTAGTCGGGGTGCACGAGCGAGCCGCGCTGCTTCGCATCCGCCCCCGCGACAATACGAATCGCTCGGTGCAGGACGTGTGTCGCCGTGTGGTTGCGCATCGTGGCGGCGCGACGCACCGGATCTACGCGCATGGCGACGACATCACCAACCTTGAGTGATGCGGCGGCGCGAATCGTATGCACGGTGAGTGCGCCAACTGGGCGCTGCGTATCGCTCACCTCAGCGAGGAGCTTCCCGCGCGCATCAAGGATCTGCCCCGCATCGCCAACCTGCCCGCCGCGCTCGGAGTAGAACGGGGTGCGCCCAGCAACGAGTTGACCACCCTCGCCCGCCGCTAGCGCAGGGACCTCGGCACCGTCGCGAAGGAGAGCCAAGATCGTGCTCTCAGCCTCAAGTTGTTCGTAGCCAACGAACTCCGTCTCACCTAGGCGTCGCAGGATCTCTTCATAGAGCGCGGTCGTCACGGCAATCTCCGCAAGGGCGGCCTTCTTGCCACCGCGGCTGCGTTCGCGCTGTTCGGCAAGGGCGCTCTCGAAACCGGCACGATCAACGGCGATACCGCGCTCAGCGGCGAGCTCAACGGTGAGATCGATCGGGAAGCCGTAGGTGTCGTGCAGCTTGAAGGCGATCTCGCCGCCGAGGGTAGGACTTGCCGCTGGCAGATCATCGGCGCGACGGCCAACGACACTCTCCCCTGCACCAAGTTCAGCAAGTGCATTGCCGAGCAGACTTGAGCCGGCATCGAGCGTGCGTGCGAACTGCGCCTCTTCGCGCTCGATCCCTTCGAGGATCGCCGTCTCTCCATCGCGCAAGTATGGGTAGGAGCTGCCCATGATCGCGACCACTTCACGAGCGATAGCGCCGAGGAATGGCTTGGTGATGCCGAGCAGACGTGCATGGCGCACCGCGCGGCGAATGATGCGGCGCAAGACGTAGCCACGCCCCTCATTCCCCGGTCGCACCCCGTCGGCGAGCAAGAAGGTGACGGCGCGCGAGTGATCGGCAATCACCTGGTAGCTGAAGCGCTGCGCGTCAAACTCGGCTATCGAGTGCTTCGTGATCTTGCGCATCGCGGCGTGGATCGGCAGGAAGAGGTCGGTGTCGTAGTTGGAGAGCACCTGCTGCGAGACACTGGCGAGACGCTCGAGGCCCATGCCGGTATCGACGCTCTTGAACGGGAGTTCGGTGCGTCGGCCATCAGGGTGCTGCTCGTACTGCATGAAGACGAGATTCCACACCTCGAGCCAACGCGGGCAGTGCTCAGAGTGGTCTGGGAGACAGTCGGCGCCGCACGAGAGATCTGCGCCACGATCGAAGTGAATCTCGGAGCAGGGGCCGCAGGGGCCCGTCTCCGCCATGCGCCAGAAGTTCGCATCGTTCCCCTTGTCAACGTCGCCCCAGCGTGCCAGTCGATCGGCGGGAACGCCGACCTCCTTCAGCCAGATGTCGGCCGACTCGTCGTCATCGCTGTAGACCGTAACGGCGAGGCGATCGGCAGGGATCCCGGCCTCAACGGTGAGGAACTCCCAGGCCCAGAGAATCGCATCGCGCTTGAAGTAGTCGCCAAACGACCAGGAGCCGAGCATCTCAAAGAGGGTGTGGTGTCGTGGCGTTCGGCCGACCTCTTCAAAGTCATTGTGCTTCCCGGCAACACGAAGGCAACGTTGGTAGTCGACGGCGCGGCGATACGAGCGGGTCTCGGCGCCACTGAAGAGCTCTTTGAACTGCACCATCCCCGAGTTCGTGAAGAGGAGGGTGGCGTCGCCAGCGGGGACGAGCGAGGCGCTCGGCACCTGGGTGTGTCCACGCGCCTCAAAGAACGCCACGAACCGAGACCGAAGGTCGGCGGCGCTCTGCGTTGGGATTCGAGGATCGCGTTCCACGCTCGGAGTGTACCCGAGGGGATCCTCGCCTTAGGATCGCTGCCCTCGCTCCCAATCGGTCGCAATCCGTGCGGTGAACCGCTCGCCAAGGAGCGCACCAATCAGCGGGGCTGGCCACGCCGTGCCGCCCACGGGGTAGAGGCCGCCCAGCAGGCGCTCCGCCGCCACCTGCAGCACCAGGGCGCCAACGACCGCACCGAGGAGCCCGACAGGGAGGGATGCGCGCGCGGAGAGGAGCCTCCCGGTGAGCAGTGCCACCCCGACAGAGAGGGCGATGAGGAGCGGCGCCGGCTCAATCATGCGGAACGTTGCGGCCGGGCAATGCGCGCGCCAGCGACGAGTGTCTCCCCGTCGTAGAGCACCACCGTCTGCCCTGGCGACGGCGCCCAGAGCGGGTCGTTCAGCGCGAGCGTTGCAACACCGCCACCAAGGCCCGTCACCATGCCCTGGGCCAGGGCACCGCGATGTCGAATCCGCGCCAAGCCCTGCACCTGCACACCCTGGGCGATGAGCCCCTCTGGTGTTGCGGCCTCTACCAGTGGAATGCTACGCGCGTCGAGCGCTGCACGTGGAGCAATGGTGATGCGATTCGTCACAGGATCCACCGAGCTGACATAGCGCGCCGAGACACCACTCCCTGGGAGACCCCTGCGCTGCCCAACCGTGAACCCTTCGCTCCCCGCATGCGTTCCCACAACGGCACCATCTTCGTTAACGATCTCGCCCTCGCCACGCGCAGCGCCACGTTCGCGCAGCAGGCTGCGGTAGTCACCATCGGGCACGAAGCAGATCTCTTGACTCTCGGGCTTCTCTGCGGTGACGAGGCCACGCGAACGTGCGACCTCGCGCACTTCGGGCTTCGTCATGCCACCGAGTGGGAAACGTGCCCGCGCGATTGCGGCACTGTCGAGTCCGTGCAGGAAGTAGGTCTGGTCCTTCTCAGTGTCGACGGCGGCACGCAACCTCCAGGAGTGCCCATCATCAGAGACAGCGCGACGTGCATAGTGCCCGGTGGCAACGGCATCACAGCCGAAGAGAGCGCTCCCCTTGCCAACGAGTGCACCGAACTTCACCGCCGTGTTGCAGCCAACGCAAGGGCTCGGCGTCTCACCGCTCTGATACGCCGCCACAAATGGCTCCAAGACGGCATCGGCGAACTCTTGTTCTAGGTTTTGAATATGGAACGGGATGCCAAGGTGGTCGGCAACGCGACGCGCATCATCGGCGGCATCAAGGGTGCAGCAGCTCTTGCGATGACCGTCGCGCTGGTCGGCGGCACTATGCAGTCGCATCCATACACCCACAACCTCGTGGCCAGCCTCAACCAAGAGTGCGGCAGCGACCGATGAGTCAACGCCACCTGAGAGCGCAACGAGTACGCACTCCGGTGCGACTGCCTCTGGTGCCGCCTGCCAGCCTGCGGGGAGCCCGCCGAGCGGTGTCGTTGTCAACGTCATGCTGGCACCGCGGTTCGCACGCGCTCTAGTACGGAGCGCACGACCGTTGCGGCGAGACGCGCCTCCTCCACTGTTGATGTGCGCCCAAAGGTGAGGCGCAGGCCACCACGGGATTCACCTTCGCTGTGCCCCATCGCGAAGAGTGCCTCAGACGGCTCGCGTGATCCGCTGATGCACGCGGAGCCTGTCGAAGCGGCGATCCCTGCATGGTCAAGCGCCGCAACCAGGTCATCGCCGAGCACCCAGTCCGCCGCATACGAACGATGCCCAGCGAGGCGTGTGTCGCTGGAAAATGGTGTGCCAGTCGGCACCAGCCCGAGTGGGGCGAGTGGGCCGAGCGCATCATCAAAAGCGTTGGTGAGCGCAGTGAGGTGTTGGCGTGTCTGTACGGAGTGGAGACGGTGCGCGCGATACGCGGCGGCGAATCCGGCGGCAAGGACAACCGCCTCTGTGCCACCGCGACGGCCGCGCTCCTGACCGCCACCAACGACAAGTGGTCGCACCTTGGCATCTGCCGCACTAATCAACGCGGCGATGCCGAACGGTCCGCCGACCTTGGCGGAGCCAACAACAAGATGCGCAGCTCCGGTCGCTTGGGCGTTCAGTTCGTGGTGGTATGCCGCCTGCACCGCGTCAACCACGAGTGCGCCGCCGCCGGATGTGCGCCAAGCGGTGGCGAAAGTCGCCCATGGCTGGATCGTGCCGACCTCGCCTGAGGCGAGTGCAAAGAGCCCCACCGCTCCAGGGTGATCAGCGCGAAGCGCTGCAGCCTGCATCACACCGTGGGCGTCGAGGGCGAGCAGCTCCACAGCGCCGCCCGCGGCAGCATGCTGCGCCGCCAGGGCGCGGGATCCGCGGTGCTCCCCCGCCGTCGTGACGAGGGTGAGGGTCGGCGTCAAGGCGGAGTGGAGGCCGAGGGCGAGCGCCTCAGAGGCGGTCGCCGTGAAGGTGATCTGTCGTGGCTCCACGCTGAAATCCTCGGCGAGACTAGCCCGTGCGTCGTCAAGGATCGCTCGTGCACGACGAGCCTCGGTATGTCCGCCGTTCGGATTGCCGATGCCGGCGCGCTGCAGATCAGCCATTAAATCCACGACCTCTGGGAGCGTCGGCGATCCTGCCGCGTGATCCAAGAAGAGTCGGGTTGGCGTCATCAGACGAAGGCTACTGAGACTCCCGCATCTCGGC
>JBBAWJ010000033.1:0-9057 GCA_040397255.1 Candidatus Limnocylindrus sp. | reverse complement strand
AGTCGGTGCAGGGTTGGGGCGCGGTTGAGGAGCACTGGGTGATCCTTGATCACGTCGGCGAGCACCTCCCACACCACGTCGGTGGCGCGCTCGGTGAGGCGCTTGGCGCTCTTGATGTTGTGCGCGTGACCCAACTCAACGAGCTGACGCATGACGAATGGCTTGAAGAGTTCGAGCGCCATCTTCTTTGGGATGCCGCACTCGTGCAGCTTCAGCTCTGGACCAACCACGATGACGGAGCGGCCCGAATAGTCGACGCGCTTGCCGAGGAGGTTCTGGCGGAATCGCCCCTGCTTCCCCTTGAGCATGTCGCTGAGCGACTTGAGTCGGTGATTGCCGGTGCCAGAGATGGCGCGTCCACGTCGGCCGTTGTCGATGAGGGCGTCGACCGCCTCCTGGAGCATGCGCTTCTCGTTGCGCACGATGATCTCAGGGGCGCCGAGCTCAATGAGGCGCTTGAGGCGGTTGTTGCGGTTGATGACGCGGCGATAGAGGTCGTTCAGGTCGGAGGTGGCGAAACGGCCACCGTCGAGCTGCACCATTGGGCGCAGGTCTGGTGGGATCACTGGAAGCACCGACATGATCATCCACTCTGGTCGTGCGCCTGAGCGGCGGAAGGCCTCGAGGAGGCGGAGTCGCTTGATCGCCTTCTTGCGGCGCATGCCGGCGGTATTGCGCACCTCGACGGCGAGCTCCTTCGCTTCGGCGTCAAGGTCCATGCGCTCGATCAGTTCGCGGACCGCCTCGGCACCCATGCCGGCGCGGAAGATGCGTGCGCCACGTGGGCGCTCGCTGCCGAACTTGGCGTCGAGGGTACGGAAGCTGTCGAGCTCGTCTTCTCGGCCAATTTCTGGGAGCAACTGGAATGCCTTCAAGCTGAGCAGCGCCTTCTTCTCCTTGGCGATCTCTTCCTTGCGGCTCTGTGCTGAGGTCTTGGCATTGGCGCGCAGTGCGCCGACTTCGCCCTCGGCGAGCGCCTTCAGGTCGGCCTTCTTCTGCTCCCCCTCCTTGGCGATCGAATCCTTGAGTGCGGTGAAGTTCTGCTCGTCGTCGATGGAGGCCTGGGTGAGCACGGCGCGCAGTCGCGCCTTCCCCTCTTTGCCGCCGAGTGCGCCGTCGGCAACGATGATCTCTGCGGTGGTCTCGAAGACGATGGCGCCGTCGGCCTTCTCTTCGCCGAGGTCGTTAATAGCGCGCTCGGTAACCTGCGCGGCCTCACCCATCGCCTGGGCGCGCTCGGCGCGGTCCGATTCAACCTGCTCAACGCGGGCGCGAACTTCGCGCTCCAACTCGGTGAGCTGGCGCTTCAGTCGTGCATTGATCTCGCTCTCCTCTTCGGCCGTTGCGCCACCGCCACGTCCCGCGAGTTCGTCGTCGAGACCCTTCAGGGCCTCCTTGCGAGCCTCTTCGTCAACGCTCGTAACGATGTACTGCGCAAAGTAGAGAACCTTCTCAAGGTTGCGTGGTGAGATCTCCAGGAGGGTGGCCAAGCGGCTCGGGGTCCCCTTGAAGTACCAGATGTGCGAGACCGGGCTCGCCAACTGAATGTGGCCCATGCGCTCGCGGCGCACCTTGCTGCGGGTGACTTCAACGCCGCACTTGTCGCAGATGATGCCCTTATAGCGAATGCGCTTGTACTTACCGCAGTAGCACTCCCAGTCGCGCGTTGGCCCGAAGATGCGCTCGTCGAAGAGGCCGTCCTTCTCTGGCTTCAGCGTGCGGTAGTTGATCGTCTCAGGCTTCGTGACCTCGCCCTTTGACCAACCGCGAATCTGCTCAGGGCTCGCCAGCGCTACGCGGATCGAATCGAAATTATTTACTTCAAGCATGATCTCTCCTCGTCCCTACGCCGCGCTCAATTGTCTTCGAAGCCAGAGAGGTTGATCCCGAGGTTCGGCGTGGCGTAGCCAGCCGGATCCTCGAGCAACTCAATGGTCTCGTCGTCTTGATTCAAGATGTCCACGCTGATGCCGAGGCTCTGGAGCTCGTTCACGAGCACCTTGAACGACTCAGGCACACCTGGCGCCTGAATGCGCTCGCCCTTGACGATCGCCTCGTATGCCTGCACGCGGCCGACAACGTCGTCGGACTTCACCGTGAGGATCTCCTGCAGGATGTTTGCGGCGCCGTAGGCCTGGAGTGCCCAGACCTCCATCTCGCCGAATCGCTGGCCGCCGAACTGGGCCTTGCCGCCGAGTGGCTGCTGCGTAATCAAGCTGTATGGGCCGGTTGAGCGCGCGTGGATCTTGTCTTCCACAAGGTGGTGCAGCTTGAGCATGTAGGTGACGCCGACCGTAATTGGACGATCAAACTCCTTGCCGCTCTTGCCGTCACGCAACGTGATCTTGCCGTCGGTTGGCAGGCCTGCAGCCTCAAGCTCGGCGATGATGTTCTCCTCGGTGGCGCCGTCGAAGACTGGCGTCGCCCCCTTCAGGTTCTGCTTCGCAAGCGCCCAGCCAAGGTGCGTCTCAAGGAGCTGGCCGATGTTCATGCGACTCGGCACGCCGAGCGGGTTGAGGATGATGTCGACGGGCGTGCCGTCTGGCAGGTACGGCATGTCTTCGACCGGCAGGATGCGCGAAACGACGCCCTTGTTGCCGTGTCGACCGGCCATCTTGTCGCCGACCGAGATCTTGCGCTTCTGCGCAATGGAGACGCGCACCAACTGGTTCACGCCTGGGGCGAGGTCAACCTCTTCACGGAGGAACTCGCGCACTTCGACAACGGTGCCGCGCTCGCCGTGTGGGAGTCGCAGCGAGGAGTCCTTCACTTCGCGCGCCTTCTCACCGAAGATCGCGCGGAGGAGTCGCTCTTCAGCGGTGACCTCGGTCTCACCCTTCGGCGTGATCTTGCCGACCAGGATGTCGCCAGGGCGCACATCGGCGCCCACACTGATGATGCCGCGCTCGTCGAGGCTCGCGAGGAGCTCCTCAGGAACGTTGGCGATGTCGCGCGTGATCTCTTCTGGCCCGAGCTTGGTGTCGCGCGCCTCGATCTCGTGCTTCTCAATGTGGATTGAGGTGAAGACGTCCTCGCGCACGAGTCGCTCGCTGATGATGATCGCGTCTTCGTAGTTCGCGCCTTCCCACGACATGTAGGCGACGACGATGTTCTGGCCGAGGGCAAGCTCGCCCCCTTCGGTGGACATGGAGTCGGCGATCACCTGGCCCGGCTTCACGCGGTCGCCAACCTCAACGGCTGGGCGGTGGTTCAAGCAGGTCCCCTGGTTTGATCGCACGAACTTCAGCAGTGGGTAGTGATCGATGTCCTTCTTATTTGCAGCGTCGTCTGGCTCAACCACGATCAGGTCGGCGGCAACCGATGTGACAACACCTGGGCGGCGCGCGATGACCACCTGGCCGGAGTCGCGCGCGGCGCGACCCTCAACACCGGTGCCAACAACTGGCGAGTGTGGCTGCAGGAGCGGAACCGCCTGACGCATCATGTTGGAACCCATGAGTGCGCGGTTGGCGTCGTCATGCTCAAGGAACGGAATGAGCGCGGTGGCTACTGAAACCACCTGCTTTGGCGATACGTCCATGAAGTCGACGCGGGTCGGCTCAACAAGCTCGAAGCCCTCGCCCTTACGGCAGTAGATGCGCTCGCCCACTAGGTGCGAGTTGCCGTCGAGCTCGGCGTTCGCCTGGGCGATCGCGTAGCGCTCCTCTTCGTCGGCGGCGAGATAGATGACGTCGGTCGTGACGCGACCCTCCTTGACGCGGCGATACGGCGACTCAATGAAGCCGAGCTCGTTGACGCGGCCAAAGGTTGCGAGCGAGCCGATCAGGCCGATGTTCGGGCCTTCTGGCGTTTCAATTGGGCAGATGCGGCCATAGTGGCTGTGGTGGACGTCGCGAACATCGAAGCCGGCGCGCTCTCGCGAGAGTCCGCCTGGCCCGAGGGCTGAGAGGCGGCGCTTGCTGGTGAGCTCGGCAAGTGGGTTCGTCTGATCCATGAACTGGCTCAACTGCGAGCCGCCGAAGAACTCCTTCATTGCAGCCACAACTGGACGCACGTTGACGAGCGCGCTTGGCGTTGCCTTGTCGTCTTCCTGAATGGTCATGCGCTCCTTGATGACGCGCTCCATGCGCAGGAGGCCGACGCGGAAGGCGTTCATGATCAACTCACCATTGGCGCGCACGCGGCGGTTGCCAAGATGGTCGGTAACGTCACGATGTGCGCCACCCTCGTTCGCGAGGATCAGGTGACCAACAATGGCGGCGAGGTCTACGCGCGCTAGCGTGCGCACCTCTGGTCCTGGAAGCTCAATGCCCATGCGCTCGGCGGTTTCGCTGAGGCGCTGGGTGAACTTGTAGCGACCGACGCGACCCAAGTCATAACGTCGACCATTGAAGAAGAGATTCTCGACGAGTGATCGTGCGTTGTCGCCCGTTGGTGGATCGCCAGGTCGCAGTCGCTTGTACACCTCAACGAGCGCCTCGCTGCGAGTTGCGGTGCCATCCTTCTCGAGCGTGTTTGCAAGATACGGATGCTCAGGATTGCTTGTGAGTCGTGAAAAGAGTCCGGCGATCTCATCGTTGGTCTCGTAGCCAACGGCGCGAAGCAGCGAGGTGGCTGCAATCTTACGCTTGCGATCAACCTTGACGTAGAGCTGATCCTTGCCGCTCGTCTCGAACTCGAGCCATGCGCCGCGGTTCGGAATAACCTTCGCCGACCAGAGGCCGCGACCCGAAACAGGATCAACGGTGTCGGTGTAGAAGACGCCAGGCGAGCGCACGAGCTGCGAAACAACAACGCGCTCCGCGCCGTTGATGATGAACGTGCCCTGTGTGGTCATCCATGGGAAGTCGCCCATGTAGATCTGCTGACGACGGATCTCACCGGTCTCAAGAACCTTCAGCTCCGCATTCACCATCAGTGGGCGGGCGTACGTGAGATCCTTTGCGCGGGCGTCATCTTCGGTGACCTTCTCGTCCTTGAACTCGTAATCAAGGAAGTTCAGCTCCAGGCGCTTGCCGGTGAAGTCACGGATTGGGCTGATCTCTTCCAGCAGTTCGGCGAGGAAGGTCTTTGTGCCCTTTGGCAGCGGCGTCGCGCCAGGGATCCACTCAGGGCCGACAAATGCGGCGAATGAGTTGGTCTGTAGGTCAATAAGGTTTGGAATTTCGAGGATCTCAGGGATGCGCGAATAGAACTTGCGGCCTCCGGTGGCGCTGGCGCTAGCGGCGGTGCGAGTCGGCATGCGGCGGCTCCTTCGTCGATCCTGGACGCTCGGCGATATGGGCGCTGTTAAGTGGTCGCCCGAGGGCGAAAGGAGATACTAGACCCCAGAGCCAAACCTGGCAAGCGGGACACCCTGGACCCCCTCCCGGGAGGGGTGGCGCTCCCCCCGCCCCAAGCTGGGGCGGGGGGTATTCGCCGGATTGTTACTTGATCTCGACCTTGGCGCCAACCTCGGCGAGCGCGGCGACGATCTTCTCGGCGTCAGCCTTGGAGATCCCCTCCTTGACCGGCTTTGGAGCGGCGTCCACCAGGTCCTTCGCCTCCTTGAGGCCGAGACCGGTGAGCTCACGCACCACCTTGATGACCTGGATCTTGTTCGCGCCGACCTCTGTAAGGACGGCCGAGACGGAGTCGCTGCCTGCTGCGGCGTCTCCACCTGCTGCGGCGCCACCGGCGGCTGGAGCGGCGGCAACGGCGACTGGAGCGGCGGCGCTAACGCCGAACTTCTCCTCGAACGCCTTCACGAACTCGGAAAGCTCTAGGACGGTCATCTCGCTGACGGCCTCGAGCAGCTGATCGGTAGTGAGCTTCGACATGGTTCTCTCCTTCTTTCAGCCCAAGCGGGCTGTATTGTTACAAAATGGACCGGACTACCGGCGGTTAGGCCCCTTCGGACTCGCGCTTCGTCTTCAGCCCACCGAGGGCGTAGCCCAGCTTCTGCAGCGGAGCGTTGAAGAGGAAGGCGAGCTTCTGGACCGGTGCCTGGAAGGCTCCAGCCACCGTGGCCAAGAGCACTTCGCGGCTTGGGAGCTTCGAGAGCGCCGTCAACTGGGCGAGGTCGAGAATCGACGTCCCCAGGATGGCCCCCCTGACCTCGGCGGCTGGGTAGGCCTTTAGGGCCGCCAGTACCGTCTTAGCCAGAACCGCCTCATCCCCAGTGCCGAAGGCAATTGCCGTCGGTCCTACGAGCTGTGACGGAAGGGTGGCGTTCCCCGCCTCGCTTGCGGCGAC
Source organism: Candidatus Limnocylindrus sp. (assembly GCA_040397255.1). GTDB lineage: Bacteria > Chloroflexota > Limnocylindria > Limnocylindrales > Limnocylindraceae > Limnocylindrus. The sequence goes on along the minus strand of JBBAWJ010000033.1, from coordinate 2,862 downwards.
ACGCATCAGGCGGTTCTTCACCACCCGGTACGTGATCCCCAACGGCCGAAGCGTGTTACGGATGGCGGCGAAATCCGACACCGTAAGTCCTCGGTACGAGGTAAGGATGAGCCCGCGGCTCTTCGACAGCTCGTTCGCGAGCGAATCGATCGTGCTGCGCTTCTTCTGCGTTGGCACGGTTCCTCCTTCTCTGGACGCACAGGCCGGTGCGTCTCGGCGGATGCAGCTGGCACCCCTGCAACTCTTCGCGTCACAGGGGGTCGCGCGTTCCGCGAGAAACCCTCTGCCTCAGCATGCCCACTCGTTGGTCGACCTTGCGGTTGACCTCTGAGTGGCTTAAGTCCCCTGCCTCACGGCGGGGGTCACAGGCCCTCTTCGGCGAATCGTCGTATTTCGTCTCCCGAGCGTCTCCACTCGGGCGCTTCTGTTTCGGTCGGCCAACCGGGCCGACGCGGATGGGGAGTCTACCCCGCGACCGCCAGTAGTGCTGGCACGTCAACGGCAACACCAGGCCCCATGGAGGCTGAGATGCTGACGCCCTTGATGAAGGTGCCCTTGAGCCCCGTTGGCTTGGAGCGGTTCACCGCGTCAAGCAGGGTCGCCAGGTTTCCGACGATCTGCGCTTCGGTGAAGCTCGCCTTGGCGAAGCCGAGGTGGATGATCGCGGCCTTATCGACCTTGAACTCCACGCGGCCCGACTTCAACTCAGCGATGGTGCGCTCGAGGTCGTTGGTGATCGTGCCGGCCTTCGGGTTCGGCATCAGGCCCTTGCGGCCGAGCACCTTACCGAGCTTACCGACCTGACCCATCATGTCTGGCGTAGCGATGGCAACGTCGAAGTCGCTCCAGCCACCGTCAACCTTGGCGATCAGATCGGCAGCGCCGACCTCATCTGCGCCGGCCTTGGTCGCCTCGTTCGCCTTCTCGCCCTGGGCGAAGACGGCGATGCGCACGCGCTTACCGGTGCCGTGCGGGAGGCCGATGGTGCCACGCACCATCTCATCGGACTGTCGTGGGTCGACGCCGAGGCGAATGTGTACCTCGATCGTCTGGTCGAACTTCGCGGTCGCGGTCTTCTTCACCAGGGCAGCGGCCTCGGTTGGCTCGTACTGCTTCTCTGGATCGACCAGCTTTGCCGCTTCGATGTAACGCTTACCGTGCTTTGCCATCGTGTTTCCTCCTTGTCGGCCGTTCGTCGGCCTCCCCCTTCACCGCGGGGTTGCGGCGATCGTCAGGCGACGACCTCTACTCCCATTGACTTTGCTGATCCTTCGATCATCTTGCAGGCCGCCTCAATCGTTGGGGCGTTGAGGTCCGTCATCTTCTTGGTTGCAATCTCTTGCACCTGTGCGCGCGTGATCTTGCCAACGTTGCCGGCCTTGTGATCGCCAGCACCCTTCTCAATGCCCGCCGCCTTGCGAATCATGTCCGCAGCCGGTGGCGTCTTAAGAACGAAGGTGAACGAGCGATCCTCAAAGATCGTGATAACGGCAGGAATAACCTCGCCCTTGCGGTCGGCGGTCTTCTCGTTATACGACTTTGTGAACTCGACGATGTTGATGCCGTGGGGCCCGAGGGCCGTGCCGACAGGTGGCGCTGGAGTTGCCCCGCCCGCGGGGAGCTGCAGCGTGACGGTTGCGCGAATCTTCTGTGCCATGGTGCGCTCCTCTCTACTCTCGGATTACAGCTTCGATACTTGGAGCAGGTCGAGTTCCACAGGCGTCTCGCGCCCGAAGATCGAGACCAACACCTTGACCTTGCTTCGCTCTGGGTCGATATCCTCGACCGTGCCAACGAAGTCTGAGAATGGGCCGTCGTTCACGCGGACCGACTGACCCTTGACGAAGGCGACCTTGACCGTTGGCGCCTGACCGACGCCGAGCTGTCGCAGGATCTGCTTCACCTCAGTCTCGGTGAGCGGCACTGGGTCGGCCTTCATGCCAGGGATGGCGGAGCCGCCGACGAAGCTCGTGACGCCCGGCGTGTTGCGCACGACGTACCAGCTCTCCGGCTCCATGATCATGTCGACGAGCACGTAGCCCGGATAGATCTTCTTCTGCACGGTCGTACGAACGCCGCTGCGAATGACGATCTCGTCCTCCATCGGCACAACGACCTGGAAGATGCGGTCCGACATATCCATCGACTCAATGCGGTGCTCGAGGTTCGCCTTCACCTTGTTCTCAAATCCTGAGTAGGTGTGGATGGCGTACCAGTGTCGCTTCGCCGTTGGCGCCGGCTTCTCAGCGGCGGCGCTTCCGGTCTCGGGGCTCAGTGCATCAGTCACAGGTTTCTCCTCGTCGTCCAGATACTCAGGCGGGGTTGATCAGCTTGAGGACTTCGGTAAAGAGCAGGTCCCAGAAGGCGATGTAGAAGCCCACGACCAGCGAGGCGATGAAGACGAGCACGGTAAGCACGCGGACCTGTGCGCTCGTTGGCCATGCCACCTTGCGCAGTTCCGAGATCGCCTCCGAGAAGAACTTTCGGATTCGCTTCACGCTCGTTTGCTCCTTCGCTTCACTTCACTCCCTCTGCGGCCGTAGCCGAGAGGCTGGCAGGGGCGGCCGGACTCGAACCGACAACAACCGGTTTTGGAGACCGGGACTCTACCAATTGAGCTACGCCCCTACTGATGACTCCTTGCTCCTGACCTACTTCGTCTCGCGATGCATGCGCTGCACGCGACATCGCGGGCAGTACTTCATCAACTCGAGACGATTCGGGTCATTGCGCTTGTTCTTACGCGTCGTGTACGTGCGCTCCTTGCACTCCGTGCACGCGAGTTGCAGCGTGGGTCGGTTCTCTGCCTTTGCCATCTGCTACTCGGTGATCTTCGTGATCGAGCCGGCGCCAACGGTGCGG
>JBBAWJ010000032.1:0-9142 GCA_040397255.1 Candidatus Limnocylindrus sp. | reverse complement strand
GCAACAGCCTCGACAACCTGATGTTGAACCCAACGCTCACCGACCTGATCGGCGGTATTCAGAGCGTCACCCTTGGTGACGACGAGGCACGCCGACGCCGCACGCAGAAGAGCGTGCTGGAGCGCAAGGCGCCACCAACCTTCGATGTGATCGTGGAGATCATTGATCGCGATCACATTCTTGTGCACGAAGATGTTGCCGGCACTGTTGATGCGCTGCTGCGCGGCGACGCGGTAGCCCCAGAGGAGCGCTGGCGCGACGAGGGTGGTGTACGTCGATCACATGCGCGCATTCGACCTGGCCAGACGGCGCAGGGTGAGTCACGCCGATTCGGCGGGCTGACCCCAGGTGATGATCGCCGCGGTCGACGAAGCGACCGGGGTGACCGCGGTGATGAGGGGCGTGGCGGCTGGCGGCGAAACCGCGAACAGGCGCGACACGTTGAGACCATTCCGGGCGGCACGGCGACACCAGTCATTCGCGCATTTGAGGGCGATCCCGTTGGCGGTGGTAGCTGGCGACCCGAGCGCGGCTGGAGTCACGAGTCGATGGCTTCCACCATCGCTGAGATGGATCGCGAGCTGATCGGCCGAACGGTCGGTGGCGCACTGGTCCCAGCGGAGTGGGATGAGGCACCGAGCGCTGATGACGACGACGGGCGTGAAGTGAGTCAGCTCCCTGAGCTTCGCGTCTTAGCGCACGGCATCTCGCGCAAGAAGCTTGAGGCGGCGATTCGCGAACTCGGGCTCCCAGCAACTACTGCGCGAACCGCCGATGAGGCCGACGCCGTGGTAACGATCCGCAATGAGTTCAAGCAGCGTGGCACGCCGATTGTGGATGCCGAGCGACGCGGCGTTCCAGTGCACGTGCTCAAGAGCAACGCCTCAGAGCAGATGGAGCGCGCACTGCTCGACATCTATCAACTGCCACACGATCCACGTGAGATTGCGATGCGCGAGGCGAAGATGGGAATCGAAGAGGTGGCGCGCACCAAACATCCCGTTGAGCTTGCGCCACAGAACGCCTACATTCGTCGGCTGCAGCACCAGCTCGCTGGCGACGCCGGCGTCACCAGTAGTTCGCGCGGCCGCGATCCACATCGACGTGTTCGCCTTGAGCCACAGGGTCGCTCCTCGAGCACCCCGCGGCGACGTCGCTAAGCGGCAATGTTCATCACCTTTGAGGGGCCAGACGGATCGGGGAAGTCCACCCAAATCGCCCTCCTAGCCGAGCGGCTCCGCGCCGCGGGTCGTGAAGTGCTGACCGTGCGCGAGCCGGGCGGCACACCGGCCGGAGAGCGGATCCGAGCACTCCTCCTGGGCGATGGAGGGAGCGTTGAGATCAACCCGCGTGCCGACGCCCTCCTCTTCAACGCCTCCCGTTCGCAGCTTGTTCTTGAGGTGATCCGCCCCGCGTTGGCGCGCGGCGCCACCGTCATCGCCGATCGCTTCGCCGACTCCACCCTGGCCTACCAGGGCTACGGGAGTGGTCTTCCGCTCGACGAGCTGCGGGCGGCGATCAGCTTTGCCACTGCAGGGTTGACCCCAGACCTCACCGTGCTCTTGGACCTTCCCGCCGAGGAGGGGCTCGCCCGTAAGTCGGGTGATGGGCGCACGCGCTTCGAAGAGGGGTTCGACGCCGCCTTCCATGCGCGTGTTGCCGACGGCTTCCGCGCACTGGCCGCTGCGGAGCCTGCGCGTTGGCGCTCCTTTGATGCACGCCGCCCGAAGGGTGAGCTCGCGGATGAGATCGCCTCCGCCGTTGGCCTCGCTACACTTCGTCGATGAATGGCCCATTTATCTCCAAGATCGACACCCTTCGACCCGCATTCGGGTTTGACGACATCTCGCTCGCCCCTGGCACCGACACCATCGATCCCGCCGACGTCGACCTAACGCAAGAGTTTTGCGGAATCCCACTCATCGAGCCAATCATCGCGTCGGCGATGGATGCGGTTGTCTCACCAAGGACGGCGGGGCTACTTCGCGGGCTCGGCTCACTCGCCTTCATCAATCTTGAAGGACTCTGGTTTCGTTACGAAGATCCCGCCGCCCAGTACGCCACCATCATTGCGGCGACCGCCGATAAGGTTCAGGCCACCTTTGCGGAACTCTACGCCGCGCCGATTCGACCTGAGCTGATCGCCCGCCGCATCGCCGAGATGCGCGCCGTTGGCGCGCCCGTTGCGATTGCGGCAACGCCGCAAGCGGTCGGCAAGTATGCCGACGCGCTGATTGGCGCGGATGTTGACCTGCTACTCATTCAAAGCCAGGTCTCATCTGCGCGACACATCGCCTCGGGCTACGCGCCACTTGAGCTCTCGGAATTTGTGAAGCGTGCTGGCATGCCGGTGGCGATCGGCAACACCACGAATGCCGAGGCAGCCTATGCCCTGATGGAGCAGGGGGCGGCCGCTATCTTTGTTGGCGTGGGGCCAGGGAACGCCTGCACCACTCGTGAGGTGCTCGGCATCGGCGTGCCGCAGGTGACCGCCGTGAGCGATGTTGCCGCCGCACGCGATGCCTTCTTCACTGCGACTGGTCGCTATGTGCCCGTGGTCGCAGATGGCGGCATTCGTAAGGGCGGCGAGATTGCCAAGGCGCTCGCCGTTGGCGCCGACGCGGTGATGATCGGATCGCCACTCGCTCGTGGCAGCGAGGCTCCGGGCGGTGGATTTAACTGGGGGATGGCGGCACCCTCACCAACACTGCCGCGCGGTACGCGTATCAACGTTGGCACGGTCGGGAGCATGAAGCAGATCCTGCATGGACCATCGCATGTGACCGACGGCAGCGAGAACCTCGCGGGCGCGGTGCGTCAGTCGGCCGCCGCACTTGGCGTGCAGAACGTGCGCGGCTTCCGCGACGTTGAGGTGATCTACGCCCCAGCCGCAGCGACCGAAGGGAAGAGCTGGCAGCGTGGGCGCTAACGGCGCCGTGACCCCGACGCAGGGGGGCATCCTCGTGCTCGACTTTGGTAGCCAGTTCGCGCAGTTGATCGCGCGTCGGGTGCGCGAGTTCAACGTGCACTCGGAGCTGATCGCCTTCGATACCCCGCTGAGCGAGATCGTGGCGCGCAAGCCCGCCGGCATCATCTTGAGCGGCAGCCCGAGCTCCGTGTACGACGCCGACGGCCCAAAGCCAGATCCCGCCCTCTGGGAGAGCGGCCTGCCGATCTTGGGCATCTGCTACGGCGTGCAGCTGATGGCGCAGCAGCTCGGCGGTGAGGTCGGCCCCTCCGCACATCGTGAATATGGCCCCGCCGACATCCGCATCGGCGACCAGTCAAATCTGCTGCTTGCTGGTGTTGCGGGCGATGGTGGGAGCGCCCGCGTCTGGATGAGCCACGGGGACTCCATCACGAAGGCCCCAACTGGTTTCGCGCCGATCGCCGAGACCGACTCCACCCCGTTTGCCGCCCTTGCTGACGTTACGCGAAATCTCTGGGGTATTCAGTTTCACCCTGAGGTGGTGCACACCCCTGGCGGTAAGCGGCTGCTGCGCAACTTTGTCTACGACATTGCCAAGGCACCGGCCAGTTGGACCCCTGGGCGCGTTGCTGAGGACGCTATCGCCGCCATCGCCGCGCAGGTGGGCCCAACCGATCGTGTCCTCTGCGCCCTCTCGGGCGGGGTCGACTCCGCCGTTGCCGCAGCGCTCATCCATCGCGCGATCGGTGATCGCCTCGTCTGCGTTTACGTTGATCACGGTCTGATGCGCAAGCGCGAGTCGGACCTTCTCCGTGAGGTCTTCGCCAACACCCTGGGCATGACCATCCACATGGTTGATGCGGAGGAGCGCTTCCTGAGCGCACTGAGCGGAGTCGAAGACCCAGAAGAGAAGCGCAAGATCATCGGTCGCGAATTCATTCGCGTCTTTGAAGAGGAGTCAACGAAGCTTGGCGACTTCAAGTTCTTGGCACAGGGGACCCTCTACCCAGACGTGATCGAGTCAACCTCTAAAGAGACGAAGGCCGCGCAGAAGATCAAGACGCATCACAATGTTGGCGGCCTCCCCGATGACTTGAAGTTCAAACTGGTTGAGCCGTTGCGTGCTCTCTTTAAGGATGAAGTCCGCGCGGTCGGTCTTGAGCTCGGCCTCCCCGAGTCCGTTGTTCTGCGACAACCGTTCCCAGGCCCTGGTCTTGCGATTCGCATTCTTGGCGCCGTGACGAAGGAGCGACTCGACACGCTGCGTGAGGCGGATTGGGTCATAGTCGATGAGATCAAGAAGGCGGGGCTTTATCGCAGTATCTGGCAGTCATTTGCCGTGCTCACACCGATGCGCTCAGTTGGCGTGATGGGCGATGGGCGCACCTACGGCAATGTGCTCGCGCTACGCGCGGTGACCAGTGAAGACGGAATGACCGCCGATTGGGCACGGCTGCCATACGACCTGATTGAGCGCATCTCGGCGCGTATCGTGAATGAAGTGCCGGGCGTGACGCGTGTCGTGTATGACGTCACCTCAAAGCCACCCGCCACGATCGAGTGGGAGTGACCAACAGCCCTGAGCGCCTCCCTTCACCGGGGGCGAGCTACCTGAAGGTGAAACCGATCCTTCTCGAAGGGCGACCCGAGGCCACAGTGCACACCGGAATGAGCACCCCGACAACGATGCCTGACGGCTGGTGGATTGGCATGATGTGGGCCGAGGATGATGCTGGTGTTGTGAGCTGCCGCGAGGTTGCGCCGATCGCCGGCCCCCCGCCAACGCCGCCACTCCAGCGCCTCGGCGAGTTGATGACGAACGGCCTCGGCGACCTCCTTGCCGTTGAGGATGGACGCTCCTGCCTAAAGTTACGCCTCTTGGGCGACCTGGCCGATGTAAACGAGCCGTGGCGCCGCCCCCTCGTGCTCCAAGTCGCGGCCAAGTGGGATCCGATGCGAATCGCTACGATGACAGAGGCGAAGGTTGCCGAGGCGGCACTCGATGCCTTCACCCGTGCGATCGAGGTCGCGCACCGACCCTGACGCACCGCAGTTGGAGGGGGATCAATCATGAGTGATCCGTTTAAGGATTTCCTTGAAGAGCTGGAGCGACGCCGCGGTAACGGCGCCCCTCAGGCCACTGAGGCCTCTGAATCCGAGCCTGACTCCGACGCCCCGACATCGCGCACCCGTGCCCGTCGCCCCGGCGGCTCTGCCCCGAGCGGACAGCGACCAACATTTAAGTTGGGACTGCGCACCCTCTTCCTCCCGATCCTCTTTGTACTCGTCTTGGTTGGCGGGCCGGTCATTGGGCTCCTCACCGATGCGCGTTGGTTTGAATCGCTCGGCGCAGGCGCCCTCTACTGGCAGCGACTGCAGCTGCAGGGCGGACTCTTCGTTGGCGGAACACTTGCCGCACTCGCGCTCCTTATGGTGAGCCTCCTTGTGGCGGGGCTCATCGCCCGACGCCTTGGCGGCGCTGCGAGCGGCGATTCAGCAGGCTCTGAGGCGCCACGCGAACGAACCTCACTCATGGATGACCGCGGCAACCTGCAGCCCGACGGGATCGTTGATGCGCTCCGGGGACTCCTCGGTGCGGATGGCGATGGCTCCGTACGAAGTGCTGGCGCCACAATCGGCAACGGCGCGCTGCGCATCGGTGCTGCTGTTGTTGCGCTCCTCATTGGCGCACAAGTTGCCGCCAATTGGGAGCAGATTGCCCTCTGGCAGAACGCCGTCCCATACGCCGCCGACGGCTCAGCCGTTGATCCAATCTTCGGCCGCGATATCTCGTTCTATCTCTTCAGCCTCCCTGTCTTGCGCCTCGCGCAGGGCCTTGGAATCTTGCTGCTCGGTGGCGCAACGGTGATCGCCGCGCTTCGCTACCTGCCGGCGATCGGCGCTCGCGGCCTCGGCGGTGTTGGCACCCTGCCGCGCCTCCACCTCGCCCTCCTGGTTGGTGGAATCTTGCTGGTCACCGCCTACGGCTATCAGCTCGACAAGCTTGAACTGGTGTTCTCGCAGAATGGCGTTGCCACGGGCGTCTCGTACACCGACGCCACGGCACGCATCCCTGGCCTCGACGCACTGACGGTGATCGCAGCACTCGCCGCCGCCTTCTTGGTGGGCGCCGCCGTGACGCGTTCAACGTGGCCACTCGTGCTGACGGTGACGGTCTGGTTCGGCGCCTCGGCGGTGCTCACTGGGCTCTACCCAGAATTTGTCCAGCGCTTCCAGGTCACGCCAAATGAGTACGCGCTCGAGGAGCCGTACATCGCCAACAATATTCGTATGACGAGGTTGGCCTTCGGCCTCGATGGCTGGACCGAACGTCAATACGATGGCTCTGCCGACCTCACCACAGCAGCTATTGCCGAAAACGCGGAGTCATTTGCCGACGCCCGCCTCTGGGACTACCGTCCACTGCAGGCAACGCTCGATCAACTGCAGACCGTGCGCCAGTACTACAACTTCTCGGATGTCGATGTCGACCGCTACATGATTGACGGGAAGCAGCGACTAGTGATGCTCTCGGCGCGAGAGCTGAACCCACAGCGTGCCCTGCAGTCGGCCACCTGGGTGAATCGTCGCATCGCCTTTACCCACGGCATCGGTGTGGCGATGGTCCCCGTCGCCGGTGTGGCGAGCGGCGGACTCCCGCAGCTGATCATTCGCGACATCCCACCAGTCTCCAGTGGTGGCGCCCCTGTGGTAAGCGAGCCACGCATCTACTTCGGCGAACTCGATGATGACTGGGTGATCGTCGGCGCCAAGACCGAAGAGTTTGACTATCCGGTTGGTGAAGATCCGACCGGGTCGGGCGCCTCAGGGGACGCAACCACAAAGTGGAGCGGCACCTCAGGCATCTCCCTCAATACGTTCTTTGATCGCCTTCTCTTCGCCGCGCGACTCGGGGACCTGAACCTGTTGATCAGCGACCAGATTACGGCCGAGAGCCAGCTGCTCTGGCGCCGAACCGTGAGCGAGCGCATCTCGGCCCTTGCGCCATTCGTCACCTGGGACTCCGACCCGTACCTCGTGATTCGCGAAGATGGCGGGCTGAGCTACGTCGTGGACGGCTACACCATGAGCGACCACTTCCCGAACGCCAATGCGGCGGAGGGGAGCAACATCAACTACGTCCGCAACAGCGTGAAGGCGACGGTCAACCTCTATACGGGCGAGACCGCGCTCTACCTGGCTGATGCCAAGGATCCGATCGCCCTCGCCTGGTCGAAGGTCTTCCCAGGCCTGCTTCGCCCACTCGACACGATGCCGGCCGATCTGCGTGCGCACCTTCGGGTCGGCGCGGGCGGGTTCGACATCACCACGCGTGTCTACGCCACGTACCACGTGACCGATCCGCAGACCTTCTACCGTCAGGACGACGTGTGGACGGTCCCAGAGTCGGCGGCCGGCTCGCAGTCACTCCCAGGGGAGTCGTACTTCGTTCGTGTGCGGCTGCCAGGCGAAACTGGAACCGAGTTCACCCTGATTCAGCCGCTCGTGCCAACGAGCCGGCCGAACATGATCGCCTGGGTTGCGGCGCGCAACGATGGCGACGCCTACGGGCAGGTCGTGGCGTACCGCTTCCCGAAGGACACCTCGGTCTTTGGCCCAAGCCAGGTTGGTGCCCGCATCGATGCGGACCCAATCATCTCGGCGCAGACAACGCTCTGGGATCAGTCGGGATCGACCGTGACGCGCGGAAATCTGATCGTGACGCCGATCGGCGGAACGGTCGTCTACCTACAGCCGGTGTATCTGCAGTCCACGTCGAGCTCGTTCCCAGAGTTCCAGAAGATCGTGGCCGCAACGTCGACCAAGGTCGTATGGGGGGACACGCTCACCGAAGCGCTGAATCTCCTCGTTGGTGGTGGCGTGATCGATCCGGGCGGCGGAACGAATCCGACCGACATTGCGGGACTCGTCTCAAAGGCCTCAACGCTCTTTGCTCAGGCACAGACCGCGCTGAAGTCAGGAGACTTTGCAACGTACGGCGCGCGCATCAGCGAGTTGCAGGCGGTACTCAACGAGCTCTCGGCACTGACGGAGAACAGCACGCCATAGAGGCGATCGCATGAACACGGCGTCGCGTCCGGGGTTGCTGCAACTCGCCGGGCGTGAAGCCCCAGCGCTCTACGTCATCGGCCTGCTCGCTACCGTCGTTGGCGCGAGTGCCCTCGTCGCGGGAGTCGCAGGGGCAGGGGTCGCTCTCGTAATCCTCGCCCTTCTCTTGATTGGCGTTGGCGGAATTGCGCTCTCGGGGGCCTCCGCGCTGCAGCGCCGCGTCGATACTCCCGCTGCAGGTTGGCGCGGCCCAGGCCCGCTGGCGATCTTCTGGACGACGATCCCGTGGGCGCTGCTCGCGCAGCTTCTTGTCGCTGCACTACTCACCGCCCTTGGTGCTGCAACCGCTCTCAGTACGCCGCTCGGCACGCTCGCCCTGGCGGCCGCATCGAACCTCGCAACGGTTCTGATTATTGGGCTCGTGGTCGTTGGTAGCGGCGCGGTGCGCTGGCGCGATCTCGTGCTTGCGACACCCGCCGCATCACCGAAGACGCTGCCACCACCTGATCGTCGCGGCGGACTCACCGGCGATCTCTTCTGGGGTGTTGCCCTTGCCCTTCCGATCCTGAGTGCCGCTGGCCTCTTTGCAACGCTGGTCATGAACGGCACGGGCCTCAGCGCCCCAGTCGTGTTGCCGCCAACGCTGAACGCAGTGGACCTGGCCGCTAACGTCCTGACCGCTGGACTGATCGCACCGATCGGAGAGGAGCTGCTCTACCGCGGGGTGATCGCACAGGCCTGGGCGCGCCAATCATCCGCACGCCGAGCGATCCTCTTCTCTGCGATCGTCTTCGCCTTCGCCCACACACTCACTGTCGGAGGCACCTCCGTAGGCGATGCCGCGAGCGTTGCCGCCGTCGCATTTGCGGTGCGGCTTCCACTTGGGATTGCGCTTGGGTGGCTCTGGATTCGCCGACGATCGCTGGTCGCGACGATCGCACTGCACGCCTCGTACAACCTTGCCATCGTCGCCGTCGTCGCCCTTTCGTAGCGCGAGCAAACTCATACGCGCCTGATACGCGGCGAGCGAGAGGATGCGCTTGCCTTCGGTAGGGCGGCGGGAAAACGGCGGGCTCGCCGCTCTGCCGGAGGTGCCAACTTCGGCCGCTTGCTCTACGCCGTGGAGGTTCCATGAGTCTCGCC
>JBBAWJ010000031.1:0-10380 GCA_040397255.1 Candidatus Limnocylindrus sp. | reverse complement strand
GCGCGCTACCAAGCTGCGCTACGCCCCGACCGATCCCGCACCGCGGGAGGGGAAGAATAGCGGAACGGGAGCCGCACCCTGCGACCCCCGTCCTTTGCGTTCTGATGCTCGGGGTTCTACCCCGTTCAGTCCTAGTAGAGTTCGAGGTAGCGCTCAACCTCCCAGTTCGAAACGTGCGTGCGGTACTCGTCCCACTCGGCCTGCTTGGCATCGAGGAAGTGCGAGAGGATGTGCTCACCGAGGGCGCCACAGATGACTGGGTTGGCCGTGAGCTCTCCGATCGCCTCGATCAGGCTCCCTGGCAGCTCCTGGATCCCCTTCTGCGCGACCCGCACGGAGTCCATCTCGTAGAGCGACTCCTCAACCGGGTCTGGCAGCACCATCTTCTTCTCGATGCCGTCGAGGCCTGCGGCGATCATCACCGCAAAGGCGAGATACGGGTTCGCCGATGGGTCTGGGCAGCGCAACTCCATGCGCGTTGCCTCAACTGAGCGGCCCGCCGAAATCATTGGCACACGAATCAGTGCTGAGCGATTGCGTCGGCCCCACACCAGGTAGGTTGGCGCCTCATACCCAGGAACAAGTCGCTTGTACGAGTTCACCGTTGGTGCCAACACCGCGATCATCGAGCGCGCGTGCTTTAGAACACCAGCCATGTACGACTTCGCGATCGGCGAGAGGCTGTACTTATCCTTCGCGTCGTAGAAGACGTTCTTGCCGGTCTTCAAGCTGGCAAGGCTGATGTGCGTGTGCATGCCTGAGCCGTTGATGCCATAGATCGGCTTCGGCATGAAGCTCGCATACAGGCCGTGCTGCTTGGCGATCTCCTTCAGCGCGTACTTGAAGGTGGTGGCGTTGTCGGCGGTTGAGAGTGAGTCTGAATACTCAAAGTCAATCTCGTGCTGACCCGGTGCCACCTCGTGGTGCGCGGTTTCAATCTTGATGCCGAGCGCTTCGAGCGCATCGACCATGTCCTGACGCACTTCGATTCCCTGGTCGCCCGTGAAGTCAAAGTAGCCCGCCTTGTCATGCGGCTTCGTTACCGGGTGACCATCGGGGCCGTACTCAAAGAGGAAGAACTCCAGCTCTGGCCCCATGTTCACCTTGTAGCCGAGCTTCGCTGCGCGCTCGACCTGGCGGCGCAGTGCGCCACGTGGGTCACCCGCAAATGGTGAACCGTCAGGAAGGAGCACATCGCAGATCACGCGCGCCGTGCCAGCGCCGCTCTCAGCGGGAGCCCACGGCAGAATGCGCCACGTGTCCATGTCTGGGCGCAGCATCTGGTCGCTCTCGGCGATGCGCGTGAAGCCCTCGACCGAAGAGCCGTCGAACCAGGTGCCGTGCTTAATTGCGTTCGGCATCATGTGGATTGGGATCTGCACGCTCTTCGTAATGCCGTGCAGGTCCACGAACTGCAGCTGCACGGTGCGAATGCCGGCCTTCTCGGCCTTGGCCACCGTGGCGAGTGCCGCCTTGGTTTCGGCCTCGGTGCGTGCTCCATACCCCTTCGACATGATCCCCCTCCACCGGGCAGTGCCCGAATCTTGTGCGTACGGCACAGATTTCACCCCCTGCAAGCCAGGGGAGAAGCCGTCGGAGGGAGAATACGGCCTTTCTGAACGGCCTGGGTGCGGTTTAGAGGGTGGTTAGATTGTGATCTTGCACAAGAACCGGCCGTTTTGCCCCTACTGCAGCGTCCAGCCCTTGCCCACCGAGGTACGGACGACCTTCTCTTTCTGCACCAAGCGGCCGCTCGTATAGCCGAGGCGCTGCAGGGTCACGCTCCCTGTCGAGGAGACGCTCGTGAAGAAGAGGTCCAGGATCCCATCGCCGGTCCAGTCGCGGGCCATCAACTTCGGCACGCTCCCTGAGGCGGTTGCCTTCCACACCTCGAGCGGGCTCCCCCAGGCGTAGGTGCGAGCACCTACGGCGAAGGTGGTTGCGGGTGCGTTGCTGCGTACCACGGCAGCCCATGGAGCGCGGATGCGCACCTCGGTACCCGCGGTGGCGGTGGTCAGGTCAATCGTTGGATTCAGCGCGGCTAGGCCGGCCGCATCAACAGTCACGCCGATAGCGGCAGCACGCGTTGCAATAATCTCCCACGTGTCGCTCGCGCGGAGCCAATCAACTTCGCCCGCAAGGATGCGCACTGGCGCATTGCGGTACATCACGCTCTTTGCTGTGTAGACACAAGTCGTATCGACAGGAACGTTCACCGTTTTGCCGACAACAAGCACTTTCGCCGGATAGGCGATCTTGGAGCTCTTCGGATTCATGGATCGCAAGCAGCCTTCGGTTCGTCCGACGCGCTTGGCGATCTTCGCGTACGTGTCGCCTTTGCGAATGGTTTCAAGTCGCACTGGACCTGCGTTGAGCGCAAGGAAGTTTGCATAAGCGGTGGTGCCGCTCTTGTAGCCGAGGCGCGCTGCAACTTTTGCGAGCGTGTTCTCGCCAGCTCGAACCGTTGTGTACTGCACCGGTGCCGTCTCAGCCGTGAAGATGAGATCTGGGCTCACAACGGGAGGAGTGGTAACGTCAAGCACTTCGCTCATCGCAAGGCGCACGATGTGCCCGATCCCCTTAAGGTCTCGATAGCTCAAGTAGAGCTCAGAGCCCGTATCGCCCAACGCATCTGCGGCGGTCACACTCCAGCCACTCGCAATTGGCCAGAGCAGTGCGCCTGGCGTACTTAAGGTGCCGAGCGACCAGTGGGTGTTCGGCGTAAAGCTGATTGTTCCGGCCGCCTGTGACGCCATGAGGGCTCCATCTGTTGCGCGCCAGAGCACGGTGGCATCCGGTACGCCATCACCTGTGACATCGCGCAGCACGGTTACCGCGTCGGTACTGGTCGTTGTCTCAATGAGCTGCACTGGCGAGGCATCGGCCTTGACCTCGAAGAGGCGGAGTCGCGCCGCAGCCGCATCGGTCAGGTCAGGCGTGCGCTCGGTAATGAAGAACTCTTGAATGATGTCGGCCGAGGTGTCGGCAGCATCCAGGGTGAGGTTTGCCGTCGCATCAAAGCCTGTGTAGGCGTCAAGGATGGTGACCGAGGTGCCAAGGACGCCGCTGGAGATTGGGGTCTTGATGAGGCTCGTGGCGCCGTTGGCTGCGCGCCAGAGGCTGAGCACCGAGAGGCCCCCATCACGCTCAGTTCGGGCAATTTCGCGGTCGATGAGGGTGGCGCCAGCCAACGCCGGAACGGCCCCCGGCACCCGATTACGGAGGCGCCCATTCTTCCCCACGTACTTGTCTGCGGAGATGAACTTAATCGAACCATCAGCGCCGATGGCGGTGAAGTCACCCTTTCCATCGCCAGTGACATCGATGCCTGGCGAGATGATGCGGTTCGGCTCCACCCAGTTGATGCTGTACTTGTAGGCAACAGAACCAGGAACGCTGTACGAGGTCTCACTCGTTGCGGTGGCGTCTACCGTGTACCAGACGTAGCGGATCAACTCTTCGACTGAGAGGTCATGCTCCTTCGCGCAGGTATCCGCGTTCATGACAAAGATGGAGACGCCGCGCCAATGCCCAGGCTGCGTGGCATGCCGAAGTGGGATACCCCCTTGCCCAGCCTTCGGTGGTGCAAGGCAGCCAGTTACAGCTCCGCCGCCGCCATTCCAGCTGCCATAGAAACCTGGGTTAGCAAAGAACCACTTGCCGTCGTCTTTCAGCCGCTGAACAGTGATCCCCCAGGTTGCGTCAACGGCGGCGTTATAGCGCGCATTACTGCGACCACCTGAAGTCCAACCTGGGTCGTAGATGCCGCCGGTGCGATAGATCTGATTGATGGACGGCTCGTCGGTTACGTCAAAGCACGATCGCGGGGTGTCTGCGGGGAGGCTGGTGACGGGAGTGATTCCGCCACTCTCGTTATAGACGGCGATCGGTGCGGTGTAGTGCCCAGTCGCGTCGTTGCGCACGAGGCCACCGATGCCATCATCAAGCAGGTCGGTGCCGAAGCGAATGCGCATGGCGACGCGAATTTTAAAGTTCTCCGCAGCTTTTTCTGAGTTTGTCTTTCCGGAACGGCCAAAGGTTCCATTGATCTTGCCGTCATCGGCAATGTCTCCGAGTACCCAGGCCTGCTGGGTGGCGTTGGTCGTTGAGAGTTTCCACCAGTTTCGCTCGCCGCTTGGGTGCTTCATGGTCCACGACCAGGCGTTCTGCTTTATGGCAATCGCGCCAACACCGAGCAGGGCATCGCTGTAGGGGCTCGCCTTGTACTCGGTGTAGAACTCGGCCACGTGGGTGCGATAGACGTAGAGCTTGAAGGGGATCTCCTCGACGACGCCGGAGTTCGTGCGCAGCACTCGGATGGTGTCAGGGGGTGAAATCTCGCTCTTCCAGTCGGTGCAAGGCTTCTGCACGAAGGTGGCGGCGGCCGCAGGGGTCGGGTTAGCGCCCGCCACACCAACCACGCCAGAGAAGCAGAGGAGGGCGGCCCCTGCGAGCGCGATGGCGCGGCGGAGCGTCATACGAGATGCCGCTCTGCGTTCCATATAGAGATTCTACCGCCTAGGCGGGATCTGATCCTGTGAACCTTTAAAGGACCAGATCTACTCGCTGAAACTCCCGTCAAAGCCACCCTCGGCATCCAAGATGCGCAGCGCGAGCGAGAGGGCGAGGCGCAGATCGGGCTCGCGAAGGTCCCACCCCGTTACCTCTTCAATACGCTTGAGGCGATATGCGGTTGTGTTGCGATGCACGCCGAGTGAGCTGCTCGCTTCAGACGAACCTGGAGCGTCGAGGATGGCGCGCACCGTTTCGATGCGCTGCCGGCGGGCGGCTGCGGTGCCGACGAGGAGTGGGCCAAGCAGCGCAAGGGCGAGTCGCCGCCCTTCGGGGATCGTCATGACCGAGCCGAGGAGCTGATGTGCGGGGAGGAGCTCCGCGCGCACGACCTGCTCGCCACCACTCCCTGCGCGGCCGCCGATGCGGCGCTCGAGGGACTCCAGTGCGGCGCGCGCCTCGGCTTCGGCCCCAGGTCGTGCCGACGCCTCGGTAAATGGCCGCGAAACCGCGACTGGACGCTTCAGTCGCTTCGCAACCTTGCGCGCAGCGTCGGCCGCGCCGGGGTCACTCGCGTCAGCGACGGCAACGATTCGCACCTCGAGACTCTCGTTGCTCCCACGCAACATGAAGCGACGCGGGCTCGCGAGCAGGCGCAGCTCGCGGCGCAGCGCTGGAACGTCGGTCTCGTGTGGTCGCGGCTGGCGAGCCGCGATGGCGACCCACGGCGGCCCCTCGGCCGGAAGGGTGCGCGCCTCGCCGCGACCAGCGTTGGCGGGAAGTTCGGCGGCGACGCGCACGATCTCGAGCGCAAGGAGTGGCGCAACGCGCTCGCAGGCGATGCGGTCACGCTCGCCGACCGGCTCATCGCCGAGCAGGATGATCGAGCCTGGCCGCTCCGAACCCTCATCGCCGAGCGGCGACTCCTCAAGTTCACGCTCCCCCTCTGGCGCACCTGGCACGGCGGGGAGCGGAATACGCTGCCCGGTTGGTCTACTCTTAGAGAGGTAGTGCGAAACCGCCTTCGCTGCAGCGGCGCTCGACGGCAAGCCCGCTGGTGCAACAACAGCGAGCGAGACACCGCCGCGCGCCTCAAGTGCCACCGCGCGACCGATGAATGCGGCCAGTGCGCCGATGAGCGCTTCGAGCCCTTGGCCGTCGAGTGCGAGTGCTGCGATCTGACGCTCAAGCCCGACCGCCTGTCGCTCCAGTTCGGCACGACGATTGACGACTGCACCGATCAGGCTGCGTTCGAGCTGCGACGACTCCATGCCGTGTACTGCGAGACAGGGGAGTCCGTTCTGCTCGGCGGCCTGGGCGAGCTCAGCCCGCGCCTTCGCCTCGGCGGCGCCCGGCTGCTCATCACCGAGTAGCAGGATGCCGGTGCTGCCATGCTCCGCCAGATACTCCACAAGGTCGGCGCGCGCCTGCGTATCGGGGGCGGCCGCCGTGAGCAGTGCGAGTGGAATCAGCGCTAGATCGCCCGACTCCATGCCGTCAAAGGCTGGCAGTCGCATGCGCATCACGCGCACCCAGGTGACGTTGCGTGCCATCGACTCGTCGCGCACCTTTACCAGCGGCACGGCGTTGGGGAGTAGCGTCTGCACGAGCTCCCGCAGTGATGCCATTACGCCCCCTCTCCCGACAGCCGACGCGTGATGCGCCGAATGATGGCGCCATATTGGGCTGGATCGGCACCGCGTTCCGTAAGCAGCACGATCGGCACTGCAGAGAGGCCGGGGCGAATCTGCAACCAGAGTCGTGCGCGCGGTCGGCGCAGCGTCAACATCAGGCCGCCCATGATCAACGCTGCGGCGATCCAGATCAGGAGTGCGGCCGGATCGCGTCGCGCGATGATCCCCGTATAGGAGGTCACCTCACGGAGATAGACGCTAAAGCCGGCACCAGGTGCCGTTGCAACGTCGCCCTCCGCGAGTACCGACGCGAAGATTGTCTTCAGTGGGGGTGTGCCGTCTTCCGCTGGTGTTCCGCTCAGGTCAGGGGCGCTCGCCACCATGAAGATCGCAGCAACGCCGCTCGTGTCACGGCGCAACTGCATCTCAATTCCTGCGCTGCTCCCTGGAATCGGCAGCGTCGCATACGGCGCACCATCAACCTGTGCTGCAAACGGTGCATCACCAGACCAGAGCAGAGCACCCGTATCGTCGCGAATCTCCAGTCGCGCGGCGGGTCCGAAGAAGTTCTGGTGAAAGCTCCAGCCGTTATAGGCGAGCGGCTCATTAACGCGCACCATCTGGCGCGCCACCTCTTCTCCGCCGACATAGACGCCAAGGTCGGTTGAGAAATCGGCGAATGCGCCCGTGCTGGTGCGCGGTGCGCTAAAGGCGTGATTCACGATCACAATGCCATCGGCGGTGCCGATCTTCCCCACGGGGAGTGCCTCGCCGTCGGTGAGCAAAATGCCTTGCGTGTACCCGAAGATCCCCGAAGCCGCAGCTCCCAGCAGCATCACCACGAGCCCTGTGTGCATCACCAGCGTGAAGCGTCCTGAGCGGCGGAAGCGGTCGGCATGCAGAAGGAGCCCGCCGTTGCGTTCGGGGTCGGCGGCAACGCTGACCTCCCAGCCGTCGCGCTTCGCCTCAGCGGCGGCGGCGCTCGCTCGAGCACCGAGTTCCGCATCCACCGGCAGTGCGGTGGAGAGATCAATCACGCCGCGCCCAGGCAGTGATTCACTGAAGAATGTGTCGGGCTGCTCGGGGCGTGATGGCGCGGTGGCCGCCGCGATCTTCGGGAGGCGATCCCAAGTGCAGACAACGATCGAGATGGTGAGGAGCACCAGCAGGGCCGTGAACCACGGCGAGGTGAAGACCCGGAAGAGGCCGAGGCGCTCGAAGATCCCTACCAGTGGCCCAAGCGTGGGCTCGTACTCCGCACGTAGCTTTGCCATCTCGTTGGCGTAATCGCCAGCGTTCTGGAGCGCGTAATCGGGGAGTTGGCGGAGCGCGATGCCAACCGTTGAGGCGAGGGCGATCACGCCGATCTGGATCACGGCAAATCGTACGTTTGCCAGGAGGGCGCGCGCGAGGAGGAGTGGGCCGCTTATCACCCGCTGATGGTAGCCTTCGCACCGCTGGGCCATCTGCCCCGCAGACGCCGTGGCGGCGTCGACGCACTACAGGGGGTGAGATGGCACGAGGGAACAACCACGGAGCGCTTGACGACCTCGATCGTCGCCTGATGGAGGTGCTGCAGGCCGACGGTCGCAAGCCCTTCACCGAGATCGCCGCCGCATTCGGTGTCCCTGAATCCACCATCCGCGCCCGCTACAAGGGGCTCGTTGACCGCGGCGCGCTCAAGGTGATCGCCGTGGCTGACCCACTAAAGGTTGGCTACCCACTGATGGCCATGATTGGTGTGCGCTGCACTCCAGCCGCGCTGCTTACCACCGCCAAAGAGTTAGAGGCACTCCCCGAGGTGAGCTACTGCGTGGTGGTTGCTGGTGCGTACGACCTTCTCATTGAAGTGGTCTGCGAAGACAATGATGCGCTGCTGACATTCCTCACCGATCGACTGCGCTCCATCGCCGGTGTGCTGGAAACGGAGACGTTTGTCTACTTACGAATCTTGAAGCAGAACTACGAATGGGGAACGACCCCGACCTGACCGCCTGAGCGGCTCGGCCGGGGTCGCCCGGTACTTCCTATTGCGCGCGAGTTACGCTGCGCGGCGCTTTGATTGACCGACGAGTGCAGCAGCACCAATCCAGGCGAGCAGTGCCGCCAAGATGATTGCTGGTAGCGCGCTGGTCCAACCACTCTCTTCCTCACCAGGCCCCGCCATCTCCATGGCGAAGAGTGGCATTGGCCCGACGATTGTGCCGTCAGGGAGCACGCATGTAGTGACCATCGGATCGTTCACGTCAACGTCCGCAGCGCACGGCTCGAGTGAGGCGGTGAACTCTTCCATCCAGGTGCTGTACATCGTGGCCCAATCGGTATCGCCGTCAACACCATCCTCCATCGCGATCGGGAAGAGTGAACCATCTGGCAGCAGGCACGGTAGAACCGTGTCGCTCGAGATTGGTGCGCTCGGATCAGTGATCCCCTCTGGGCAGGCGGTTGGCTCACCGGTCAGCGTGCGCCACTCTGGCTCAGGGGTAACACCACCACTGCGGCCGGCTAGCTCAATCAGTGCTGTCGGTGCATCGGCTGGAAGTGCATCGCCCTGATGGCTATCAAAGGTCGCTGCGCCAGTGAGGGGATCAACTTGGTAGACGAAGCTGTGTCCGTTGATGCAGCCCGACTCGCAGTCGTTCCATCCGTACGTGTAGACAACGATCCAGGTCGCATCGCTCCCAGGCTCACCCTTTACGTCGTAGTACTTCGCGGCGCCAATCAGCGCGCCATCGTTGTAGGTGAATTCGTCAAATGGCCCACCGGCGGCGAGTACCGCGGCGTGTGCATCTGCGGGAGAGGCGATCGGCAGTGCGCCGCTATAGCTACCAACCGAGTACATCACCGCCTCTGGGGTGGCGTCTGGGGCTGGAGCCTCGTCAGCTGCAGCCGCTGGGGCAACAGCCGCCAACAGGAGGGCAAGTGGGAGGAAGACCTTCAGGAGTGTTCGCACGATTCACCTCTACTTCATCGCTGTGTGGGGTAGTGTCCCCATCAGTATCGTAACGAGCGAGCGGGGCTGGCGGTTCCCGAGAGGGGTCAGCCCGCCTGGTCGTAGGGCTGTGGGAGCCATTCGCCCCCTGCAAGAGCGTGGAGCTCCCCGAGCGAGATATCGAACCAGGCGCCGTGGAGCGTGAGGCTGCCGGCGCGCTCGCGCTCAGCAATCCAGGGGAAGGTGCGGAGATGCTCCAGCGACTGCTGCACGCTGAGATGCTCGATAAGCCGCTGGCGCTCTTGCGGGCCCCCTGTGGTCGAGGCTGGGGTTTGCTCGTCAAGCGTTGTGAGGTCGGCGACCCATGAGCCGATGAAGTCGGAGTCAGTCAGCCGCGATGCCGGATCGAGCGCCGCCGCAACACCGCCGCAACGTCCATGCCCCATGACGACGATGGAGGTGACCTCAAGGCTAAGGACGGCAAACTCAAGGGCGGCACTGGCACCGTGGCTCTTGGCATCGGGAGCGTAGACAGGGACAAGCGCAGCAACGTTGCGCACCACAAAGAGTTCACCTGGGCCAGCATCAAAGATCGTCTCTGGTGCGGAGCGGGAGTCAGAGCAGGCAACAATCATCGTGCGCGGCTTCTGGCCCTCACGCGCGAGCTCGTCATATCGCACGCGCTCATCGTTGTAGCGGCCAGCGCGGAAGCGACGGTACCCGGCGCTGAGGCGCTCGGAGAGAGGCTGACTCGTCATGGGGTCAGTCTAAACGAGGCCATCAAGGCGACCAGGTCTGGGGGTGGTGGAGGGGAAAGTTGTGGTCGGGGCGAGAGGATTCGAACCTCCGACCTCCTGCTCCCAAAGCAGGCGCGCTACCAAGCTGCGCCACACCCCGACCTGCTCATCCTAAACGCTGCGCTCAATCGGGTGGCATCATCACCCTATGCCTGCTGAATCCACGCCCAAATCGGGCTCCCTCCGAGCCGCCGCCGCGTCAGCAATCGCGCCTGGGCTCGGCCAGTGGCTCGACGGACGTCGCCGCGCAGCACTCCTCTCCGCCCTCCCACTCCTCGCGTTCGTCGTGGTGGCGCTCGGCGCGCTCCTCCTCTTCGGCGTGGTGCGCACCGCAGCGGCAGTTGCAACCCCGGGTCGCCTCACGCTGCTCTTCGCTCTGCTCCTCCTCTCAATCCCATGGCGCATCCTGGTTACCGTTGACGCCGCCCGCGGCACGAAGCGCACTCGCCGCTCGGCGATCCTGCTCGCGCTTGCCCTGCTGATCTCCATCGCACCGCAGGCGGGT
>JBBAWJ010000030.1:8663-10531 GCA_040397255.1 Candidatus Limnocylindrus sp. | reverse complement strand
GAGGTGCCAACTTCGGCCGCTTGCTCTACGCCGTGGAGGTTCCATGAGTCTCGCCATAGCAGCGGCCGTACCCAGCGATGTGAGCCTAGAGCAGCGCGATCGTGATCAGCGCTTCATTAGGGCACTCGATTCGTTACTCGCACAGAGCGGCTCAACGCACACCGCGCACGACCTCGTCGAACTCAGTGGAGGGCCAGGCGGGCTCTTACAGGGGAACCCGATCGAGAGGCTGTTACGCGCTGGCGTGCCGAGCGAGGCCGCTGAACTGGTGGTTCGCACCGTGAACGCCGCGCACGATCTCACCGCCTGGTGGCCCGCAGAGCGAACCCGCGTTCAGGCGCCGGCCGATCTCGCGGCGATCGCTCAGCCGATCTTCGGCAGGTCGGCACAGGAGCAGCTTCACATCGCCATTGTTGATGGTCGCAACGGGCTGCTCGACCTGCGCCACGTCTATACGGGCACCGCAACGGGCACGAGTGTGCGCATCGGTGAGCTCCTGCGTCCGGTACTTGAGGCGCACGGTGTCGGCTTCGCCGCCGTCCACAACCATCCGAGCGGTGACCCTGAGCCCTCCGACGAAGACCTCCGGCTGACGAGCGAACTCCTCGCCGCCGCCCGGCTGCTCGACATTGAGTTCCTGGACCACCTCGTCATTGGGCATGGTCGCTGGGTGAGCATTCGCTCAAAGCAGCCCGCGATCTGGGGTGGCGAGGCGCCATAGGGGGGAGGGCGGGGGCGCGCGGGGCGGGTGCTACCATCGCGCCATGCTTGACCGAATCTACAGCCTCTTCTCGCGCGACATCGGCATTGACCTCGGCACGGCGAATACGCTTGTCCACGTCGCAGGTAAGGGTGTCGTCATTAGCGAGCCCTCGGTAGTTGCAGTTGAGACCAAATCGCGCAAGGTCCTCGCCATCGGCGCTGAGGCGAAGCGCATGCTCGGGCGTACCCCCGCGAATATCGTGGCGATTCGGCCACTCCGTGATGGCGTGATCTCCGACGCCGCGGTCACGGAGCAGATGATTAGCTACTACGTACGCAAGGTGCACCAAGGCGGGTGGCTCTCTGCACGACCGCGCATGATCATCGGTATCCCTTCAGGAGTCACCGAAGTAGAGAAGCGTGCCGTGCGCGACGCTGCCATTCGAGCGGGTGCGCGCTGGGTCCGCCTTGTTGAGGAGCCGATGGCCGCAGCGATCGGAGCCGGCCTTGCGGTAGGTGAGCCGAACGGGAGCATGATCGTTGACATTGGCGGCGGCACCACTGAGGTTGCCGTTACCAGCCTCGGCGGCATCGTGACGGCGCGCAGCATTCGCATTGCTGGCGATGAGATGGATGAGAACATCGTTGCCTACGCCCGACGTCAGTACAACCTGCTCCTCGGCGAGCGCACCGCCGAAGATATCAAGATGGCGGTCGGTTCGGCGCACTCTGGTGAGTGGGACTCGCAGCGCATTACCTTCCGTGGACGCGATCTACTCACCGGCCTGCCTCGCGCGGTAGAGGTGGCGGCTCCGCAGGTACGTGAGGCCATTGAGCCGTCAATCATTGAAATCATCAACGCCGTGCGCGACACCATTGAAGAGACACCGCCAGAGCTCGTCGCCGACATCATGGACCAGGGCATTGTTCTTGCTGGTGGTGGTGCACTCCTGCTTGGCATGGATGTGCGCCTTTCGGCCGAAACGAAGATGCCCGTTCGCATCGCCGATGATCCGCTGACCTGCGTTGTTCGCGGCACGGGCATCATTCTGGACGAGGTTGAGGCGCTCGAGAAGATGCTCGTCCCTGAGACCTACCAGCGCCCACTGCGCTAAGGACCCATGCTCCCCCGCGATCGTGGAGAGCGCAATCCGCAGGCTGGCCTT
>JBBAWJ010000030.1:0-8563 GCA_040397255.1 Candidatus Limnocylindrus sp. | reverse complement strand
GTTGTGCAGGTCTCTGATCAGAGCTGCCAGGTCCGCCTCCTCACCGACCCTGAGTTCTCCGTTACCTCTGAGGTCGCCTCAACTGGTGCGATCGGGCAGGTTCGCGGGCGTGCCGCTAACCCGCTCGCCTTTGATGACGTTGACGCACAACGCCAGGTGCTTGTTGGGGCGGAGATCACCACCTCTGGGATTGAGCTAAGCCCAACGCTGCGCTCGGCCTTCCCGCGAGGGCTCTCTGTGGGCCGAGTGGTTGCCGTGAACAGCATCGCCTCGGATGTGCTCCAGAGTGCGGATGTTCAGCCGACCCTTGACCTTGATTCGGTCAGGACGCTCCTGGTAATCCTCAATTACCGCGGCGGACTACCGGACCCGGTCGTGACGCCGTAGCGGAGCGCTTCAACATCTTCTTCTTGTAGGCGGCAATCACGCGCTTCGCTGGCCCATCAGCAACAATTCGCCCCCCCTCAAGTTCAATGGCTCGCGAGCAGAAGGTTGCCGCGGAGTCGAGATCGTGCGTCACGAAAACAATCGCTCGTGCTCGCTTCATCAGCTCGGTGATTCGACCTCGTGATTTTTCAATAAAGGCGGCATCGCCGGTTGAGAGCACCTCATCAAGGAGCAGCACATCCGGCTCAACAGAGGTTGCAACACTGAAGCCCAGCCGCGCGCGCATCCCTGAGCTGTAGGTTCGCACCTCTGCATCGGCAAACTCACCGAGTCCAGCGAACTCAAGAATCGCTGGAACGCGTCGCACCATCTCCTTGTGGGGCACCCCGAGGAACTCACCAACGAGAAGCGTGTTCTCGCGAGCGTTCAGCTCCGGGTCAAAGCCGGCGCCGAGCTGCAGAAGGGTAGCGATCTTGCCGCGAACCTCAGCCTTGCCCGTCGTAGGCTCTAGGATGCCGGCCAGCACCTGCAGCATGGTGCTCTTCCCGGCACCGTTTGGCCCAATCACGGCGACAGAGTCACCTGCCTCAACTCGAAAGTCAACGTCGCGCAGTGCCCAGAACTTGCCGCTCTGGGAGTGTCGGCCGTCGCGCAGCACCGTATCGCGCAGCTTGCGCTTCTTGCTCAGTCGCAAGTCGTACTGCACCCCAAGGCCAGTGAGCAGAATTGGTGGCGGCGCAGCCTTCTCGCGCGAACTCTTTCGCTGTGCCACTTAGAGCACCTTCACAAAGAGCGGAGAGACCCGTCGGAAGAAGTAGATCGAGAGCAGCGTCGCAGGAATTGAGGCGAGGGCCAGGATGCCGAGAGGCTCCCACTCAGGGGCACGACCGTAGTAGAGGGCGTCGCGATAGCCAGAGAAGATCCAGGTGAAAGGGTTGATGTCGACGAAGAATCCAAACCATGGGTGTCGGTCACCAATAGCGCGGAGTGTTTCGATCGGGAAGAGCGCAGGAGAGAGATAGAACCAGATACGTAGCCCATGGGGGATGAAGTTCGAGATGTCACGGAAGAAGACGGCGACCGCACTGAGCGCAATCACGGCAGGGATGGTCCAGAGGAACTGCACCACCGCGACGGGAAGAACAGCGAGCGCCCAGGGGGTGAGTCGATCGGGGTAGAGCAGGTAGAGCGCCGCGAGAGGGACGAGGGCAAAGATAAAGTTTGCGACGCTTGCAAGTACGGACGAGGCTGGCAGAACGAGGTGAGGGAAGGCGATCTGGCGCATCACCTGCTCGCGGCCGCGAACCGAGGTCGTGGCGGAGGCAAGCGCAGCGGTAAACCACTTCCAGGGGAGGATGGCGGCGCCGAGGAAGAGGAGGATCGCCGGCTGGGCCTGCTGGAAGATGACGCTGACGAGGAGGAAGTAGACGAAGAGCTGGAGGGCGGGGTCGAGGAACCACCAGACGTTGCCGAGCAGGGAGTTAGTCCCCTTGTTTCGGATCTCGGAGATCGTGAGGTACCAGACGAGCCGGCGGCGCTCCACAAGGGAGGTAAGGCTCTCGAAGATGGTGCCAATGCTGCCTCGGCGCGGCCTGCCGACGGTCAGTTCCGTGCTGTGGGTCGTCATGAGAGGGCGAGAATAGCACCCGTCCCCCCTATACTGCCCCTAACCAGGCCCCCATTGAAGGAGGATCACTGAGCATGAACCTGATCGCACGCCTACGCGCCCGAGCCGCCGCCCGATTTCAGGCCGCCGACAAAACGGCGCTGACCAACCTCTCATTCGTTGTTGCGATCGCCCTTGCTGGAGCCCTCCTCGTCGGCGTTGCCGGCTACTCCGTCTATGACAGCACCTGGGCACCCGCGGTTGAAGTGAATAACGCTGGGATCAACAAGGCTGAGGCAAAGGCTCGCGCCGAGGTCACCGCCTTCCGCATTGCTCTCGAGGGTTCACGCATTCGCGCCCGCGTTGCCGCTGGCACCATGAGCAATAGCGCCGGCGACACCGCCCTCCAGGCACTGAATCAGCAGGCAGAGGCAATCAGTAACCAGGTTACGACCGACATGGTCGACACACTACTGATCCGCGACCTCGCCGCGGCAAATGGCGTTACCTTCGACCCAGCCGTGTTCGCTACTGAATGGGCGAAGGAGACAACGCTCCCAGAGCTACGACTCTTCCGCCGCATCAGCATCGATGCCGCCGATGATGCGCAGACGAAGAAGCCAACCGCCGCCACACGAGCGGCAGCGAAGGCGAAGGCTGAGGCTGCTCTCGCCGAGATCAAGGCGGGCGGCGATTTCGCCACAATTGCGAAGCGAGATTCAGACGACTCATTTGCTGAGCTCGGTGGGCTCGTTGGCTGGACCGCGGAGGCCGAAGATCCGACAGAGGATCTCGGATATGCGGCCGCCTGGGCGCTTATGCCGTCAGCGGATGGCTCTACCCAGCCGATGACCGCTGTCATTGCGCGTTCAGAAGATCAGTTCGTCATCTTTCGCCTTGAGAAGTCCCAGGCTTCAAAGCTCGATCCAGACTTTGAGAAGCAGATCAGTGACGCAGGGATTGATCGCGGCCTCTACGAGCGCATGACCGAGGAGCGCGCGTTGCAGACCGCCCTCAGCGACAAGATCACGGCACAGTTACTCGCTGGCCCAGTCGAGCAGCGCGAGGTTAGCTACGTCGCGGCGACGGTTCCTGAGAAGGATAATGCGCAGATTCAGGTCAGCCACATCCTCTTTAGCCCAAAGGATGATCCGAACACTGCAGGCGACCTCGACCCAGCTGATCCGGCTTGGGCTGCCGCTGAGAAAGAGGCGATCGATCTCGTCGCCCGCCTGAAGAACGGCGCAAGCTTCGAGACGGAGGCGAAGAAGAGCGACGACAAGACCTCTGGCGCCGATGGTGGACTCTTGGTGTGGGCGCCGAAGGGGACCTACGTGTCAGAGTTTGAGGCGGCAATTTGGGCCGACGGAGTGAAGCACAACGACATCCTCGGCCCAATCAAGACGCAGTTCGGCTATCACGTGATTCAGTTTGATGCGCGACGGCCATCGCTCAAGGATCGTCTCGACGAACTTGCCACGGCGCTTGCCGTTGACGGTGTGGACTTCAAGGATGCCGCCACCACCGCCACGCTAGCGATCGAAGAGCTCACCTTCGCAAGTCCAGGCTACGTGCCGAAGTACACGGTCAATCCAGAGCTCGGCAGCGTGGTGTGGGGGCTGACGGCTGGCGGCACGAGCGCCGTTGTCGAGAGTTCCAACACCTATCTCATTGTGCATGTCGATGGCGTCGAGACGCGTGCCTTGACGGCTGACCAGATCACTGGCATTAAGGGGAGCGGCTTCTCGATCTGGCTCGACCTCTATCGCTCCGCGGCGCGCGTAGCGATTGACGGCGCCGTTGTGCAGGAGGCTGGGGCTTCGCCAACTCCGTGACCGCGAAGGCGTTCAGCGGATCAATTGACGCCCTCATCGCAGCTGCGCAACGTGCCGATGCGAGCCTAGATCCAACGAACGGCATAACCATCGTTGCGCTAAGTCAGTGCGGTGCCGTTGCCATTGACACGGCGCGCCCACTCATCGTGCTGCTCGACAGCGCAACGACGAGTGACAAGTTGCCGGGCCGCAGTGGTTCAGGTTTCGCACTCCTTTCGCGCCTCTACGGCGCCGAACGAGCGGTGAGGCTGCTGCCGAGTGGCGGTGCCAGCACCCTTGGCTCCTGCGCATCCGGTGGCGCGGGCGAGGAGCAAGCCATCTATATCGCTGGGCTCACGCCGCTCGACGCCTTCGCAACACCCTGGACGATGCCGTGGCTGAGCGCCCGACTCCGCGCACCCGACGGCTGCCCGTGGGACCGCGAGCAGACCCACGCTTCGCTGGCAAAGCACCTCATTGAAGAGGCCTGGGAGCTGCATGACGCAATCACGGCGCTCGAGTCCGCAAGCGAAGCGGAGCGACCACGGGCTACCGCCGATCTAGCCGAGGAGCTTGGCGACGTGCTGCTGCAGGTGGTGCTGCACTCCCAGATCGCGCAGGAGCGCGGCGACTTTGATCTTGCCGATGTGCAGGACGGGCTCGTGCGCAAGATCGTGCGCCGACACCCCCACGTCTTCGGTGACGCGAGCGCGGCGACGACGCGCGACGTGCAGCGGAACTGGGAGGTGATTAAGGCGGGCGAACGTGCCGCAGCCGGCGAAGGTGAGAAGCCGAAGGGTGCGCTTGATGGGGTGAGTCGCGGACTCCCGGCGCTTTCGGCGAGCCGCGAACTGCAAGACCGCGCCAGTGCCGTTGGCTACGACTGGCCAACCCTTGACGGCGTACGGGCGAAGATCAGCGAAGAGTTGGCCGAGCTCGATGAGGCACTCGCCGAGGCTGGGCACCCCGACCAGATCACCAGCACGCAGGCTGTGAGCGCTGCCGCGTTGGCGCACGCGCAGGAGGAGCTGGGCGACGTGCTCGCTGTCATCGTTAACCTGGGTCGCCGCAGCGGCATTGATGCCGAGGCGGCGCTCCGTGGGGCCAACGACAAGTTCCGACGCCGCTTCGGCGAGGTCGAGCGTCGCGCCGCTTCACGCGGGATCGTGCTAAAAGATGCAGACTTCACCACATTAGATGCGCTCTGGGATGAGGCAAAAGCCGCCGAGCGCGAAGTGAAAGGGTAGGGGGCACGATGGGCAAGGTACGAGCCGACGGACGCGCCGTAGATCAACTCCGCGATCTGAAGATTGAACTCGGTGTCCAGAAGTGGGCCGAGGGTTCCGCCATTATCTCGATCGGCAACACCGTGGTGATCTGCTCCGCCTCCATTGAAGAGCGCGTGCCCCCACACCTTCGCGGCAAGGGGACCGGCTGGGTCACCGCCGAGTACAGCATGCTGCCACGTGCAACCAACACCCGCTCCGATCGCGAGGCGGTCCGCGGCAAGCTTGGCGGCCGCACCCACGAGATTCAGCGACTGATCGGCCGCGCCCTTCGGCAGTCGGTCAACCTGACCAAACTCGGTGAGCGCTCAATCCTCATTGATTGCGACGTGCTCGTTGCCGACGGCGGCACCCGCTGCGCCAGCATCACCGGTGGCTGGATCGCCCTTGCCCTTGCGATGCGTGCGAAGAAGCTTGAGGCGCACCTGGTGCGCAACGTGGCCGCCGTCTCGGTCGGCATCGTTGACGGCCAGGCCGTTCTCGACCTGCCGTATGAAGAGGACAGCCGTGCTGATGTCGACCTGAACGTGGTCGCCACCGACGCTGGCCACTATGTCGAACTTCAGGGGACGGCTGAGCAGGATCCATTCCACCGCACTGCGCTCGACGAGATGTTGAAGCTTGCCGACGCCGGGATCGCCGACCTCATCAAGTTCCAGCGCGACACCCTCGCCGGCGCGTGATCGCGCCGCGACGGCGGCTCCTCGTCGCCACCGGCTCTGCCCATAAGCTGATCGAACTGCAACGCCTCTTCGGCGATCTGCCGATTGACCTGGTGACGCTGCGCGACCTTGGCATCACCGACGAGGCACCAGAAGACGGCGCAACGTTTGAAGCGAACGCGCTCCAGAAGGCTCGCTGGTACGCAGAGGCTTCGAGCGAATGGACGATCGCCGACGACTCTGGCCTCGAGGTTGCCGCACTGAACGGTGCACCAGGTGTGTACACGCGCCGCTATGCAGGGCCAGATGCCACCGACGTGCAGAACTACGAGAAGCTTCTCTCCGAAACATCGGGGGTCGCCGACCGATCGGCGCGCTTCGTCTGCACGATGGCGCTGATCGATCCCGTCAACGGATCAGAGCGGACCTTCCGTGGCGAGTGCCCTGGCGCTCTCACCACAGCGCCACGAGGGGAGTTTGGCTTCGGATACGACCCGATCTTTGAGGTGGATGGCCGAACGATGGCGGAACGCGCACCTGCAGAGAAGGATGCGCTCAGCCACCGCGGCCGTGCCGCCGCTCTGGTTGCAGCAGCGCTTAGGAGTGAGCTCGAACAAACGCGCTAAGCGCCGCGCGAGGCCCCTTCGCCTCAGGGATCGGTAGTAGCGGATACACGTGCACGAGGCCCTCTTCGAGGTGGGCGGTGCAGGAGACGCCGGCAGCCCTCGCATCTGCCACGAGACGGAGCGCTTGCGGGTAGAGCACGTCGCGCGAGCCACTAAAGAGCAGCAGCTCGCGAATCCCACGGAGTGAACCGAACTGCGGACTCACTTCGGCGCGGCGAGGATCATCGCTGCCGGCCCAGAAGCGACCAGCAACCTCAAGGAATGGCGCGCTGAGAATGGGGTCGGCGCGGTCGTACGCTGGTGTTGTGGGATCAGACATCGTCACGTCAAGCCAGGGTGAGATCAGTGCGACACGCGGTGAGCCACCGCTTGCTGCGACGCGTTGCGCAAGCGCCAGCGCAAGCCCGCCGCCGGCAGAATCACCCATCAGCACGGGTGCGCTACCACCGCTCCCTCGTGCCAACGTCAGGAGAGCATCAAACGATGTTGACCAGGTTGCCTCAGGCGCCAGTGGATAGATGGGCAGTACGACCGTAGCGCCACTGGCGCGGGCAATCTCTGCGCACAGGTTCCAGTGAATGATCGAAGCATCACCCACATACGCTCCACCATGCAGATACAACATCTGCAGATCAGTCCCACCGCTCTTTGGGGTGAGGGTCCAAATGGGGAAGCCAAGCGTCTGATCAACCTCGGCACTTACCGTTTTCAAGATCCCCTTCGGCGGAAGCGCAGGCTTCTGACTGTGCATCCGCGCGAACATCGCACGGGCATGGGCCTCATCCCGAGGCGGCTTCAGCGCCGCAATGGCCCCCAAGATCCACCCGAAAAGGTTGTGCTGCAGTGACGGCATGCGCAGATTCTACGAGGCACGCCCGCTGCGCTCACCGTTGTTGCGCGCTAGGGGGAGGGGAGCGTGCTTTCCGTTGGGGTTGGATCTGGCGTCGGTGTAATCGACGGACTCGGAGAAGCACTCTCGGGTGGTGCGGTTGGCTCTGGGGTTGGGGTGTAGCGCGGCAGCGGCAGCCCTGCGTCGCACGAGGCGAGCGTTGGGAACGGGTGGGTCAGCGATGGTGATGGCGTCGCAGTCGCCGTAGACGATGCGCCGCTCGCGAGCGGCGCGGGGCTAAAGGTTGCTTCGGCACCGAGCTTCGGCTCGCTCGCAGTCGCCGGGAAATTCCACGGCCGTGTGCCAGGAGTTGGGAAGAGGCGCTCCCCGAGCATCAGCATGCGTGCAGCGTCAAAGAAGACGACCGAGCCGAAGGGACTGTATTCGCCCTTATGCCGATAGCGCAGGATCGTGTCTCCTGGCTGGATCACGGCACGCACGATCTTGCTCGTGTCAAACGATCCAGCCGCCTCAGCAAGCTGCGGAATAAGTGCCGGGTTGAGGTCGGTGCGCACCCCATCGCCAATCACATCAAGGAGCGCGAGCGCGTTGCCCACAAAGTTTCCGCTGCGCGCCAACTCATCGCGGGCGGCGAGCAGGATCTCAATCTGTCGTGGACCACGGGTCATGTCGTCCGTGCCCGGCGCCTTGCGAATGCGCGCGTAGGCGAGGGCGCACTCACCACTCATGTGCCAGTTTCCGGCGGGTAGTCGTGCCCCGTCCATGTTGGTTCGATAGGAGACGTCAAGAATGGTGCGTCGGATCGTAAGGTCAACGCCGCCGAGCTGGTCAATGATCTTGACGAAGGTTGGAATTACCACGACGGCAGTGGCGTCAATTTTCACGTTGAACGCGGTGCCCAGTGCGGTGCTGAGCGCTACGGCTGGGCCCTCTGGGAACTTCTTCGGATAGCGCAGTGCATACGACCAGAGCGAGTTGATCTTCGGTCCGAATACATCGCCATTCCCAAGGGGTACGTTCACCAGGTCTCGGGGAATTGAGACGGTGCTGACGTAACCACCGATGCGATCCCAGCTGACGATGATCATTGAGTCGGTGTTGAATGAACTGCGGTTCCCCATGGTGTCGGCGCCAATGAGCAGCATGGTGAAACGATCGGCGAGTGGTGGCGGCGTTGGTGTCGCACTCTCTGCGACCGAACCATCAGGGGTCGGTGTGCCGAAGCCGGAGAAGACATCGGTGGCAGCAACCTTGGCGCGATAGACGATCGCCGCCGCACCCGCCTGCGGTGCGATGGAGATCAGCAGGGCAAGCGCGAGCAGGATCGCCGAG
>JBBAWJ010000029.1:2507-10928 GCA_040397255.1 Candidatus Limnocylindrus sp. | reverse complement strand
CGTTCCCGCGGCCATCGACGCCGCCGTGGCGAGCGCCTACCTGGAGACGCGGTACCAGTAAGCAATGGTTCGTTATGCGCATCCTTAGCTGGAACATTCATGGTGCTAGCGGCATCCGGCCAGCAAAGCAGGCCGAGATCATTGCCGCAATCCTGCATGCGAGCCCTGATGTGGTGCTCTTGCAAGAGGTGCCGCTCGGCGCTGGGTTCCTAGAGCGCCTAGCAGCGCACGGCTACGCGACTACCGAGCCCGCTAAGCACCCTATGGGCCTATGGGAGAACAAGAGGAAGAATGCTGCCGCGATCGCGTCGCGGTTGCCGATGACTGAGCTATCGCCACCAGAGGGACTCCGTTTTCCGCGCCTCTTCTCGGTGGTAAAGGTTGATGGCTTGGAGATTGCCTCATGCCATATCCCCAACGCTAGCGGCTTCAACAGTGTTGCCAAAAAACTTGGATTAACGCCAGATATCAAAGTGACGCACCTCGAGCGAGCCCTTGAGTGGTTGAGCAGCGGGCAGGGAAGGCTACTCGCTGGTGACTTCAATGAGCCTGACTTCTTTCGGGATGGTCGCGCGATCGGATTTGAAGCGACCCGAGCGGCCGACCGGGATCGGCAGCGGACAATTGTTGACGGGTTGATGAATTCAGATTCTATTACCCATCTCTGTGGCCACCTACACGCCAAAAGCGATGAGCCATCGCACTGGATCAAGAGTGGCCCGCATGCAGATCGGAAGGGTTGGTTTGATCACGCTCTTTCCACTGATGGGAGTTCGACCTGGACGGCAACCTATCTGCACAATCTGCGCATAGACCGTAATCAAGAGGGTAAAGAACGGTATTCTGACCACAGTCCACTTTTGCTCGTTAGCAGTTAGCAACCACGTTGCTTATTCGTCGTAGTACTTGACCCCACCCTTCTTCGCCGCAGCCTTCATGAGCGCATAGGCGCGGGTTGACTCAATCTCGGCAATTCGGGCGATAGACCAGGCAATCGCCGCATCTTCGCTCGCGAGGGCACTCGGCGGAGCAATGGCCTGCATGAAGTTTTCATTGCCAGCCTTCCACTTCAGATCAAGCAGCTGCTGGAAAGATTCGCCAAGGAGCGTCTTTAGTTTGACCTTGGCACGGCCCTCGATGGCGATGCGCAGCCGCTCCCCCTCAACTCCAACCCATATGAAGACAAGAGGATCACGTCCAAACGTGCTCGCTGGCCGAGCGATTGGGTCAAATTGGTACAGGGCGCGACCCTGCCGTTGAACGTGGTCGGTAATGCATTCTACTAACTCTACGTTGGCAAACCACTCAGCCTTAGAGCTACGCGTGGCGAGCGTTCCAGAGAGTTCGTTCACAAATGCCGCAAACTTTTCAATTCCTGAGCTGGCGTGTTCAAAACTCTGAATCTCATCCGACGTTAGTGGCATGGTCAACCCTCCTCCTAATCCTCGCTCTTCTACCAAATCTTGAAGCTCAATCCATAAATCGCTCGGCTCATCGCAGTCGTTAATCGCCTCGACGAGTTTGTGCCAGGTAAGGCGGGGCATGGTGATGCTTGGGACAGCCCCGGCCGTGGCGAGCATCAGCACCAGGGGCTTTGGGCTTAGCGCAGCCGCCGCTGTCGTGTAGCGCTTTAGCTGGTCGCCATGTTCGCCCGACCAGGCTTTGACCTCTACCCAAACGACCTCGACTCCATCTACAGAGAGCACGAGGTCGAGTCGGCCAACTTCGTCTTTGACTACCTGGGTAGCGGCCGTTGGCTCGCCACTCAGCCGAACCCCCTCCTTGCCGAGCAGTGCGATGAGTGGGCGTGGATCGCGATTCGTCGCCGCAGCGAGCGCCTCAGTGAGGAAGTCTTCAATTGGCGTGCTCCCTTCGCGGGAGCCGAGCGACAACATGCGTGAATAGGGGGTGGCGCTCATGGGGGCACTCTAGGTGAAATACGTGAAGGCTTATCACGTGGTTGCGCCGTGCCACACCGTTGGCACAGCACCCCTGATACAATCCCCCTGTCACCTTGGTGGTGACGCGCATCGAGAGCACCGGAGAGATTCAGCTCGACGAAGGTGCGGCAACCAACGGATCCCCAACCCGGGGGCCGGAACGGTGCCAACGCTGATATGGCGATGCGGACGGGTCCGACGCGGACCAAGCGCCCTTGTGGCGTGCTGCGTCGTGCCCCAGGCGCCGGCCCGAGCCGGTCAAACTGGGAGGTACTAAACATGGCAACGAAGCCAACCGAGAGCAGGATCGTGACCTGCGAGTCCATGACCACGGGGCACCCAGACAAGCTCTGCGATCAGATCAGCGACGCGCTGCTCGATGCGCATCTGGTACGTGATCCGTACACGCGCTGCGGCATTGAAGCCGCCGCCAGTGCCAACGAGATCTGGGTCTTCGGTCAGGTGGCCAGCCGTGACCCGCTCAAGTACAACGAGATCGTGGAGATCGTGCGCCGTGTCGTTCGCGAGATCGGCTACGAATCAGCGGAAGAGGGGATCGACCCCGACACCTGCACCGTGCGCGTCACCATCGACCCGCAGAGCACCGACATCGCCATGGGCGTCGTGCGCGACGACGGGGTGCTGGGTGCGAGCGACCAGGGGATCGTCTACGGCTACGCCACCAGCGAAACCCCAGAGGGCCTGCCGCTGCCCCTGGTGCTGGCACAGCGCCTCACCCGTGCCCTGACGAAAGCTCGCACCACCCGTGTGATCCCGTGGCTGCGACCTGACGGTAAGGCGCAGGTCAGCGTGCGATACGTGGGCGATACGCCGCAGGAGGTAACGGCCTTCGTCGTCTCGGCGCAGCATCGCGCTGAGACGCCCATCAAAGAGGTCCGCAGCACCCTCGAGGCACTGGCCCGCGAAGCGCTCGGCCACTGGGTGACGCCCAACACCACGGTGCACATCAACCCAACGGGAAGGTTCGTGGTGGGCGGCCCGCTCGCCGACTCGGGCCTCACCGGTCGCAAGGTGATCGCCGATACGTATGGCGGCGTGGCACACCATGGCGGTGGCGCTTTCAGTGGAAAAGACGGCACCAAGGTCGATCGCTCGGCGGCATACGCCGCGCGACAGGCGGCGCTGCACCTGGTGCGCAGCAAGCTGGCTGTACGTGCCGAGATCGCCATCGCCTATGCGATTGGCGTTGACCAGCCGGTGGCGCTCACCGTGGACACGTTCGGCACAGGAACCATCCCCGACGAGCAGATCGCGGAGCTCGTAGCCCTGAAGTTTGACCTCCGCCCCGCAGCGATGATCGAACGCCTCGAGCTGCGCACGCCGATCTTTGAGCGCACCGCGCGCGATGGGCATGTGGGGCATGCCGACCTGCCGTGGGAACTCGAGAACACGGTCGACCCCAAGACTGAGTTCCTCAAGAGCGTGGTGGAGCGCGCCGGCGCGAGCCAGGGTGCCCCAGGACGATTCCCATGTGGCCACTTGCAGCACCTGGGTAAAGAGCACCTGGCCGTAGGGGAGCACTTCCCGTACGGAGCGCAGGGAGCCGAGCTACTCGCCTGTGTGGTGTGTGCATCAACTGAAGGCAGTGCGACTGCAACGAAAGGAGGGCGAGCATGACGCCAAAGATTGAGTTCATCTTTGAGGTTGATGGCAACATCACCACCGTATCCAGCACCGATCCGAGCATTACGCGCCGTGCTTCAGTTACTGAAGCTGAAGCGCCTGGCAATTGGATCACATGGCTGCCAGACCAAGAGAATCCGTTCGAGTCGCCTATCTCAAGTGGCTACACGTCACGGGAGGAGGCGCTCCGAGCGGCCGAGAGGTTCGTGCGCACGAGTGATTTCACCGCTCCCAAGAGTGAGCCACATCCAATCTGGTTGGATACCGACGGAGCGTGGCAGCTGATCAAGGTCACCCAACTCTGGCCCCTCGTACCCTCCGGGCTGATGCTCGACTTTGCCGGTGGGAGGGCGGTGCTGGTACGCACGTGGGAGCTCAAGGCAAAGGCCAAGGCGGTGCTAAAAACCTATGAGAGGGGTGCGCAACCGCGGGTTTCAGTGGTGGAGCGTCGAGTGATGCCCGAGGCGATCGCTTTCAAGTTCCGTCTCCAGGTCAACCTTGCGTTGATGTAATGCGCACCGCATCGGTCGGGAGTCGGGGAATCTAGCCTCAAGCAAGTATGAGAAATGGGCAGCATCCAACAAAGCGGTAGTGTGGTTCAGGCCCTCTAGGCTTGGAGCAGCTCCCACTGAAAAGTGGCAAAAAGGGATGGGCAGACTGCTCCATAGTAGGAATAGAGAGGTGGTATTGTCACTAAATCACCTTGGTGGTGAGGCGCATCGAGAGCACCGGAGAGATTCAGCTCGACGAAGGTGCGGCAACCAACGGATCCCCAACCCGGGGGCCGGAACGGTGCCAACGCTGATATGGCGATGCGGACGGGTCCGACGCGGACCAAGCGCCCCTTGTGGCGTGCTGCGTCGTGCCCCAGGCGCCGGCCCATGCCGGTCGAACTGGGAGGAGTATCAGATGAGCAAGCAGAACAAGACGATGGTTTCCGCAGATAACTCTTGGTGGATTCGCTACTTTGAAGCGGATAAAGCAGAGAAAGACCGGTTGATTTTCCCCATGGCTGTAACACTGGCATTTGGCACAGGCCTCTGTGACAGAGATGGATGGTTTGAGGGGTGTTTGACGCGTCGTGATGAGCTCTTTGCCCTGCTTGAGACCAAGCTGAATGACACCGATACAGGGGCGGATGGGATGAGAGCAGTTTTCACGGAGTGGGATGAAGACACTCGAGCGCAATTCTTTGCCCGCCTTGGTCTCGCCACTGAGTTCAATGAACTTTGCGCACTTTTTGCAGAAGCTGCGGAGTGTAAAAAAATTGTCGATCAAATTCTAGAGTCCAAATCAAAGGGAAAGCCTCAGGAAGATAGTCAGCCAAATCCAGATTGGCGAGTAAGTTCGGCTAGCTGGAATCAAAATTGAGGAGGCCATAATCATGAGCGAATCTGACGATCTTGATCCGTTGCTCTTCCTCATGTTGCAAGACGATGAGGAGGGCCTTTCAGACAGCGAGCGCCGGAGACTCGTGACCCTGCGCAAGACGCTGGAGCAGCGCTACGGCGGTGCTCAGGGGTTCACCGAAGCACGGCAGCGCTGGGAGCGCGGCGAGGAGCCGAGTGACCCCGAGTACATCGAACTTCGCGCCTTGGAGATCAAGGCGGTAGAGAGAAGCTGATGAAGGCTGATCGTTGGCATCTGCGGAGCGATCACGCTGGCGGCATGACGGCACAGCTGTGCCGCACTCCTGGCACAGCCACCCAAAGTTGTGGATTATTGCCATAGCGGGGCAGACAAGGTAGTAGAGTGGGACAGTCACCTCAATGGTGACGCGCATTGAGAGCACCGGAGAGTTTCAGCTCGACGAAGGTGCGGCAACCAGCGGACCCCATCCCGGGGGCCGAAACGGTGCCAACGCTGAAGGGCGATGCGGTGAACGGGGAACCACGCGCTTACGGTGAACGGCCGTGCGCTGTGCTGCGCCCTGATAGGCAGGCAGAAGCAGGAGGTGTTCATGTACACGTGGCAGCAGCATGAGATCAAGATCATTCGGTCCACCACGGAGCCAACGAGCACGATCAAGATGGAGGATTCGGCCGCCATTGCGAAGCTCTTCCGACAGCACGCCGACGAGGCCGACCAGGAATCGTTTTGGGTCCTGGCATTTGACAGCGAGAAGCACCTTATCGGAGTGCAGGAACTGCATCGTGGCAACTCCTGGACCGTGATCGTGCAACTCCCACAGGTGTTCCGCTTCCCGATCGTGTTGAACGCCTACAGGTTCGTGGTGGTGCACAACCACCCGTCGGGACCAGCAGAGGCCAGCCACGCGGACCTCGACCTAGCAAGCGGCATTTATCGAATCGCCACGGATCTTGGGCTGGACTTCTTTGATTCATTGATTGTGGGTGTTGGCGGGCAGTACAGCAGCCTCAGGACGAGTTTGCGGAAGACCACAGATCCGATCTGGCACGACCATGTTTTTGAGGGCACATGCCTGGAACTCGGCGAGCTGTGCAAAGTTCGGCCAACTGAACTTGCGGAAACTACGTGAGCATTTGAGGAGAATCAGCAACAGGTATTGACACGCTAAAAAGAACCTGATAGAAATTCATTGTCACCTTGGTGGTGACGCGCATCGAGAGCACCGGAGAGATTCAGCTCGACGAAGGTGCGGCAACCAACGGATCCCCAACCCGGGGGCCGGAACGGTGCCAACGCTGATATGGCGATGCGGACGGGTCCGACGCGGACCAAGCGCCCTGTGTGGCGTGCTGCGTCGTGCCCCAGGCGCCGGCCCGAGCCGGTCGAACTGGGAGGTAACGGGACATGCGAAAGATGATTAAACAACGTGGGGTAAAGAAAGAAGTTGAGCAGTACGACTGGCTCCGCCACTCCTATGCTGTGCAGTCAGATCTGCTCAAGACGCACCCACATCAAGAAGCCCTCACAGAGATTGGAAAACTAGTCGCTGAAGAGGTCGTGCAAATCCTCGGGGTTTTCTCTCGAGAAAGGCACCTCCCTGAATTTCAACGGCGCGCCGAAGAGGAGCCAGCCGTTCTAGCGCGAGAGATCGGCAACTATGTTGGGGACACTGTTACCAGAATCATGGCGGCGGACTCAGAGTGGCCACGTTCCACCTCCGGATCACCATTCCATCGTCGGGAGATTGTCGTGCTCACCCCAGATGAGATCAAGAGGTTGGTTCGTTGCGCTTGGTATATGCAGGCTGCCGCGTTCGCACAATGGGAGCAAGAACGAAGTACGCGACCAGGTTGGGAGTTTGGCTGGCTCTACTCTCGCGTTACAAAGCTCGGTGTACTTGTTGAAGCGCCAGTCGGGAAGCGCGGTGGCCCAGGCGGTGGCGCTCTTCCGGCGCCTGATCTCGAGTATGTCGTTGTCAGACGCGACGGTTCAGCGTTGGTCAAGTTCTCTGGGAAGCCAATCATTGAACATGCCGCAGTAGATTCCAACAAACAATTGCCCGAGTTAGTGACGCGACGAGGTCGCCGATCACCTAACGCTGGAGAGTGGCGAAGTGAGGTTACTCATGCGTTTATTGACGGAAAATTTGTTCGGATTGAAGCCACCGAAATTGATTGAGGGATGCAGGTCAATTGAATAGCAAAGGAGGTGCAGAACATGACCAAGCGAGATGCTATTGACCAGATGTACGACGATCTCTTTGGCGTGCGTAAGGCGATCACAGCACAAGAGACTACCCCGCAGCCATCAACCGATGTTGACCAAAAGGATCGTCTCTTTGAAGAAGCGATCACGGTAATTGACGAAGCGGACCGCGTCTCGTCGTCGCTGCTGCAGCGCAGGCTTCGGATTGGCTATGCGAGGGCTGCTCGGATCATTGACCAGCTAGAGGCCGAAGGGCTGGTCGGCTCTGTTGATGGGACAGCTGCTCGAGTAGTCCTGCGCGGCAAGACGCTTGAAGAGGCAAAAGCTGCCTACAAGCTTCGCGCTGCACTGCAGCGATCGTACGAAGTGCAAGAGGAACTCCTTAAAAAGCACCAGGCGAAAGCGTCACTCGTGACGATTTCAGAACTGGTGAAGGAGGAGATCGTTCAGATCCTTGGGGCGTACCTTCGAGGGGGGTGGGATCGCAACGAAACGCTCAAACGGATCAACGAAGAGCCAGGTGTCTTGGCAGAAGAGATTGGGTCTCGGGTTGGCAAGACTGTTGCGGGCGTCATTGCGGCTGGCGACGGCTGGCCCAACTCGGTGAGTCAGGAGTACCACCGACGCACTGAGGTCGTCCTCACAGCCAAAGAGATCTTTAACGTTCTTAACCGCATGCACTGGATGAATGCTGCCGCCCACTCGCGACGGGAGAGTGAAAGATCTATGTACCCAGGCTGGGATCACCGATGGCTTTGGGAGCGACTCAGAGCTGCCGGTTGCTACGTGCCAGGGCAGCATTGGAGTAACGGGGTTGCTGACCCAAGCCTCTCTCACGTGATCGTTCGACGAGACGGATCTGTCACAAAGGTGGGCCTTGATAATTCGGTTACCGAGGTCGGTCCCGTTCCTGCCGAGCAGCAGCTGCCGCCGCTTGTGACACGCCAACTCAAGCGTTCACCGAACGCCGAACAGTGGCGAAGCGAGATCACTCACGAATGGATTGAGGGTAAAGGGTGGGTAAGAATCACTGAGCTAGACAGAAAGGAGCACTGAACATGAGCGATAAATCTCAAATCTCAGCCAGCCAACTGGCAAAACTAGAGGTTATTCTCGCAGCGCTTCGTTGGAGGTCGACATTCGCCGCGGCGCTGGAGCATCGCAAGGTGCGACGAGTCGCACCAGATGAGTCCGGAACCCGATTCATCTGTAGGGATGAAGACGGCATCCACGCCTGCGCATCGGAGGAGATTGATCCGGA
>JBBAWJ010000029.1:0-2407 GCA_040397255.1 Candidatus Limnocylindrus sp. | reverse complement strand
TCTGTAGGGATGAAGACGGCATCCACGCCTGCGCATCGGAGGAGATTGATCCGGACCAGCAGTTGGATCTCTATGACCTGGTGCCCAAAAACCGAGCGGCGACACTGGAAACGCTCCTTGTCGAATCGTCAAATGGAGAAGGGGTGCTGAATGACGGAGCGTGGGCGCTACTCATGTCTGAGGTAGTCGGCCACGGAGCCTCAGAGGCGCAGCTCGCCAGGCTGGAAACGCATCGCCACAGGGACGCCGCTGGCGCCTTCTTTGTGGCGGTAGAGGCAGCCCTCGACACGCTGAAACTGCCCCCGCTGCAATGGCGCAATGGGGTTGATGGGCACGGTAGCCCGAGGTAGTAGGCGATGAATACTGATAAGAAAGCGAAACCAAATCGCGTCACGGCTGCGGCACCCAAGGCAACTGCCCGCCCGAAGCGCGACTGGCTCTTTTTCGCAGCGCTGGCTGCAGTTCGGCATCGAGCTGATGCATCGGTAGAGGCACTTCAAAAGCAACTTGGAGTGGTGCGGTCATACGCGGAATCCCTACTCGAGCTCCTTGAATCGGAGGGATATGTCACTGCGCCGCGCCGCGTTGGGGATAAATTGGAGCGCCGTCTAATTGTCCAAGAACCACAAGAGGATTGGTTGACGAACGAAGGTCTAGCAAGGGAGGAACGCCGATCGAGGATGGTCCAGCAGGCGCTACTGCGACAGCACCCAGCTCGGGCTGGTATTCAACAGATCGCAGAGCTGATTGAGAATGAGGTTGTGGCGATTCTGTCTGCATATAAAAAGGCTCATTTAATTGAGATTCGCAACAGCGCACGACCAGGAAGTGCGGTCCCTCCAAGCAATACGGTGAGAGAGATCGGGTTTAGCGTAGGCACAACAGTTGCAGGGATTCTTGCTGCAGAAGATGAATGGCCGAACGGGAGCCAGGAGTTGCTCAGCCAACAAGATCAGCTCACCCTATTTCGAAACGAGATTTTCACTGCTTGGGAATGTGATGACCAATGCAACCACTATTTCCGCCAATCGCAGATCCTACACGTCCCTGACGGTGATCTCGTAGATCGGCCTGGATGGGATCACACTTGGCTGCGCAATCGACTGAACGAGGTAGGAGCATCCAAGAACGGACCCTTTGGCAAGCACCTCCTCCCCGGCATTCGCTACGTCGTCATCAAAAAAGATGGATCTGGCGCGATCGTCACTGAAGACGGTGCGTTCAAGAAGTTTTAGGAGGAACTATGTGTGAATTTGACACCCTGACGACGGCAGAACTTCTCCGTGCGACCTTTGCAGCGCAACGGGAGGCCTACCAGCAGCATCCAGAGCTTGCAAGATTGGAAAGTGTGCGAGATCTCATCCGTAAAGAGCTTCTCAACGTATTTGGCGTTTTTGAGCGAGAGCGTCGCGAATGGCACAAAGATGAGGAGCCTGGTGAAGAGCGATCATTTGAGACGATGAGTGAGCGGGCAACCGCTGTCGCAAGCCGGGTAGTCAGAAAGCTTGCGGTAGACGACACAACGCATGCCCTCGCTTCAGCAGCACAACGTGCGCTCAAAGATGTGTTGGTCTTGCGAGTAGACGAAGCATTCGCGGCGATGAATAGGATGTTTCCTAACGGCAACGCGCCTCATCGCCAGCAAATGGCGGAGGTGACGTCGCACCCCAGCTGGCCGCAGGGTTGGCTTGTGCGTCGCTTAACCGCGTCAGGGGCCCTTATCGGCCGCAATCACAAGGATTACGCGGCATGTGAATTCAACGGTAGCTGGTCTGGGTGGGGGACCGCACCAGGTCTGGATCTGGTCGTACTCAAACGAGATGGTTCTGGCTTCCTGCTGTTCCGAGGAGGTGAACGTCGTCACTTTGAAGCGCTTGAGGGCGACGACCAACTGTCACACGGCCCGTACGGACCAGAGGCTTACGCGCCACTTGGTGGGGGACAAGAGATGGAGTTTGACTTTTGGCTTGAGCTGGATGAAAAGGCGGGAGAAAAGTATTGGAGCAATCGAGCAAACAGCAACGACGCACCACATCAAGGGTTAAACAACGAAGGAGCTGACCGATGAGCGCTCAGAGCCCAACTCACTCTGAGCCAAAGCCGGAGAGCTGTACACTATGTCTCAGCCGGTGCCCTACATGCCAATTTGGCGATCTGATCAGAATCACCTACGGATATTTGACCGCCGAGACGGAGTGGGAGCACATCAAAGGAACGCTCTACTGGGGCGGTTGTATGCCAGCCGGCTCCAACATGCACCGATGCAACCTCTGCGGCTCTCGGGCTGGTGATTACTCCAGCACGTGGCCAATGCGGCATCGTCAATGAATTCTGTGTAAGGGCTGAATCCGTTACCGACCAGTAATCCACCGGCTGAGGCCAACGAGGCCACCAGCGATAGAGAGCA
>JBBAWJ010000028.1:0-10939 GCA_040397255.1 Candidatus Limnocylindrus sp. | reverse complement strand
CGCGCCTGATCGTCGGCGTCGTAGATGGTGAAGCCCTTCGGCAGGCCGATCGCCTCGCCGTCGCGACGCAACATGCGGGCGCAGAGGCTGTGGAAGGTGCCCATCGCCACATCGCGCGCCGCCTCGCCGATCATCTCGTACAGGCGATCGCGCATCTCGGCGGCGGCCTTGTTCGTGAAGGTCACCGCAAGGATCTTCCACGGAGCGACGCCCTCGTGCTGGATCAGCCAGGCGATGCGGTGCGTGATCACCCGCGTCTTCCCTGAGCCGGCGCCTGCGAGCACCAGCAGTGGGCCCGCAGTTGTCGTTACCGCGCGTCGCTGCGCCTCGTTCAGCGGGGCAAGGATCCGCTCCTCAACGGCGCTGAGGGCGGCCCCCGTCAGCTGGGCGCGACGCGGGAGGGAACGCTCCGCCGGCGATGGTTCACCTGTGGGATCAAGGGGGAGGCTCACCCGAGTATTCTACCGCCCGCCACCCTCCGCCCACGAAAAACGAAGAGGACCCTCGGCCCCGCCGAGAGTCCTCTTCACTAGGTGCGAGGTCGGTACTAGAAGTCCATCTCGCCGCCGTGGGCGTGGCCACCTGGCGCTCCAGACTCCTTCTTCTCTGGGATGTCGCTAACGACCGCCTCGGTCGTGAGCACCATCGCAGCAACCGACGCGGCGTTCTGGAGGGCGGAGCGTGTCACCTTTGCGGCGTCAACGATCCCCTTCTCAAACATGTCGACCATCGTGTCGGTCGATGCGTCATAGCCGGTCCCCTTCTTCGCCTTCAGGATTGCCTCGATCACGACGTCGCCACGGGCGCCGGCGTTCTCTGCGATCTGACGGGCTGGAGCTTCAAGGGCGCGGCGGACGATGTCCACCCCGACCTGCTCGTCACCCTCAAGATTGATCTTGTCGAGCGCGCCTCGCGCCTGCAGGAGTGTGGTGCCACCACCGGCGACGATCCCCTCCTCCACGGCCGCTCGGGTCGTTGAGAGAGCATCCTCGATGCGGTGCTTCTTCTCCTTGAGCTCGACCTCGGTGGCAGCGCCAACCTTGATCACTGCAACGCC
Source organism: Candidatus Limnocylindrus sp. (assembly GCA_040397255.1). GTDB lineage: Bacteria > Chloroflexota > Limnocylindria > Limnocylindrales > Limnocylindraceae > Limnocylindrus. The sequence continues at coordinate 9,882 of JBBAWJ010000028.1, read as the reverse complement.
GCCCGAAAGCTTGGCGAGGCGCTCCTGGAGCTTCTCCTTGTCGTAGTCCGACGTGGTCTCCTCAACCTGCGCCTTGATCTGCGCCATGCGCGCCTTGATCTCAGCAGGCTTCCCCGCGCCATCAACGATGGTCGAGTTGTCCTTGGTTGCAACGACGCGCCGCGCTGTGCCGAGGTCCTCAGCCGTCACGCTGTCGAGCTTGCGGCCGACCTCTTCCGAGATCACCGTTCCGCCGGTCAGCACCGCGATGTCGCGGAGCATCTCCTTGCGGCGGTCGCCGAAGCCTGGCGCCTTCACCGCGAGCACCTGTACGGTGCCACGGATCTTGTTCACCACGAGCGTGGCAAGTGCCTCACCGTCAACATCCTCAGCGATGATCAGGAGTGGTCGACCGGTGCCGACCGCCTTCTCGAGCGCTGGGAGTGCATCGGCAACGGCCGAAATCTTCTTGTCGGTGATCAGGATCGCTGCGTTGTCGAGCTGTGCCTCCATGCGATCCGAGTTCGTCACGAAGTAGGCCGAGATGTATCCGCGGTCGAACTGCATCCCCTCGGTGTACTCCTTGTCGAGTCCGAGTGACTGCCCCTCTTCTACGGTGATCACGCCGTCCTTACCGACCTTCTCCATCACCTCAGCGATCAACTCGCCGACGCTTGGATCTGCGGCAGAGATCGAGGCGACGGCAGCGATCTGCTCGCGAGTCTCAACCTTGCGGGACTGTGCCTTGATCTCGGCAACAACGGCGGCGACCGCCTTATCGAGACCGCGCTTGATTACCATCGGGTTTGCACCAGCGGCAACGTTGCGGAGACCTTCGGTCACGAGCGCCTGGCCGAGCACAACGGCGGTGGTGGTGCCGTCACCAGCCACATCGTCGGTCTTCGTCGCGACTTCCTTCAGAAGCTGCGCGCCCATGTTCTCGAAGTGATCTTCCAACTCAATGTCGCGTGCAATCGTCACGCCGTCGTTGGTGATCGTTGGGGCGCCGAACTTCTTGTCGAGCACCACGTTGCGGCCCTTCGGGCCGATCGTCACCTTTACCGTGTCGGCGAGCTTGTCGATGCCGCGCTTGAGCGCTCGTCGTGCCGCCTCATCAAATACCACCTGCTTTGCCATTGGGTCTCTCCTTCTCTATCTACGTTGGGTTACTTGGGCCTTCGTGGAATTAGTCGATGACGGCCAAGATGTCCTTGGCGCCAACGATGAGGAACTCATCGCCATCGATCTTGAATTCGGTGCCGGCATACTTTGCGTGCAGGACGCGGTCGCCCACCTTCACGTCAATTGGCTCGCGCTTCCCGTCATCAAGGATGCGGCCTGGCCCAACGGCGACGACTTCGCCCTCCTGTGGCTTCTCCTGCACCGTGTCGGGCAGGATGATGCCGCTGGCAGTCTTCTCATCGCGCGGGACTGGCTTCACGACGACGCGGTCGCCGAGGGGTCGGAGTGCTGCCTTCTTGGCCATCGGTAGAACCTCCTTATGGGCGGGTGTGCCGCCCCTGAACACTTGTGCCTACGCGGGTGAGGCACGTGCGGAGATGTTAGCACTCGAGGGCTTAGAGTGCCAACTCCAAGCGTGGAGGAGCGCCGCTCCCGCGTGGAAAAATGCGGTCAAAGTTCTCCGCAATGGCGCGAGCGAGCGGCTCAATCGGCTCGCCGCGACGCTCCGCGATCCACGCCAGGGTCAGGACAACGTTGGCTGGCTCATTGCGGTGCGGATCTGGCGCCCCGGGCATGGTGAGCCACGGTGCGTCAGTTTCGGTCAACAGGCGATCGGGTGGAATCAATGCGACCCACTCCCCCGTTGCCGACTCCTCTGGGCGGAAGGCCAACCCTGAGATGGAGACCGCTCCACCGAGCGCGAGTGCCTCCTCAACGTAGGCGGCGCTCCCCGAGGCGCTGTGCAGGATGAAGGGGACCCGCCCACCGAACGCCTTCGCGCCACCAGGCGCACCGATCGCCGAGCGCTTGAGTGTTGCCAGGAGCTCTCGCTGTGCCTCATCACCATCATTGAGCGAGCGGCAGTGCAGGATCAGCGGCTTGCCGAGTGCCGCCGCGACATTGATGTGCGCTTCGAGGTTTTCAATCTGATCTGCGAGCGGTGCGAAGTCGCGCTTGGTGTCGATCCCCGTCTCGCCAATGGCCACCACACGCGAGTCGACCGCGCGCGCGAGCAGCGCATCGCGACCCGGCGCATCGGTGACTGCCGTATACGGGTGGATGCCAATCGCGAGGTCGGCCCACGGCAGATCTGGAGCGATCCGAAAGGCCCCCTCAGAGCTCTCGATGCCGTACGACGGAATGAGGAGTCGGACCACTCCCGCGTCGCGTGCGCGCGCAGCTACCTGCTGGTAATCGTCACTAAATCGATCCGCCTGTAGATGCCCGTGCGCGTCAGTCAGCAGCGGCATCGAGCGCGTCCGCCTCAAGTCGCGGGAAGAGCGGCTCTGGTGCGCCGAGTGGGCCGGCCGCGCCGAGTGCACCCCATGCGCCAATCTCGTCGAGCGACGGACCGTTGTGACCGCTGGCATCGTACGGCCAGGTACGCCCGAGTAGCGTCCAGATTTTCGCAGCGATGGAGGGCATCACCGGCCCTGCATAGAGGGAGATAAGGCGACACGACTCAAGGAGATCACCGAGCACGCCGCGGAGCTTCTCCTCCGCCGCAGCATCACCGAGCTTCGCCGCCTTGGCGAGCTCCCACGGCTTTTCGGTATCGACAAACTTGTTCGCCATACCGACAAAGCCCCAGAGCGCACCCAACCACTCATGCAGCGTGTTGCGCTCTAGTGCTGCGATCGCCTCGCGTCGCGTCTCCTCCCAAGCGGCACCGAGGGTTGATGCGGCAGCCGGGCGCGGGAGCGGCGCATCGGTGAAGGCGCGGCTCGCGAGCGTTGTCGCGCGATTCACCAGGTTCCCAAAATCATTGGCGAGCTCCGAGTTGTAGCGGCGAATGATGGAGTCCCAGCTCACATCGCCATCGCGATCAAACGGCACTTCGCGCAGCGCAACGAATCGTGCGCCATCAGCGCCGAGCGCGGCGACCGCATCATCTGGGTCAAGGAAGTTGCCACGGCTCTTGCTCATGCGCTCGCCGCTGGAGAGGAGCCAGCCGTGCACCCAGATCTTCTTCGGTGCCTCAAGCCCCGCGCTCCACAACATCGCCGGCCAGAAGACGGAGTGGAATCGATTGATGTCCTTGCCGATGATGTGCAGATCGGCGGGCCACCATGGCGCGCCAGCAGCCTCCGCCGGGAAGCCCGCGCCAGTGAGGTAGTTGATCAGGGCGTCGTACCAGACGTAGATGGTCCCGGCCTTCGGGTCACCCTCCCCCGTTGCGGTCAGCGCGCTACTCCCATCTTCATAGATTGGGAATGGGATCCCCCACGTTGCCCCTTCGCGGCTGATCGAGAAATCTTCCAACCCCTGGCGGACAAATCCGAGCATCTCGTTCCGTCGATATTCGGGCTGCACGGGCGATGGATCCTGCGTCAACCAGGCCTCAAGACGCTCCTGGTAGGCGCTGAGTCGGAAGAACCAGTTGCGCTCAGTCAGCCACTGCAGCGGGATGCCTGGATGGTTGGGGCAGACGGTCTTGTCGCCCTCCTTGACCACGTCATCGGCGTTGCGGAACCCCTCGTTGGGGCAGTACCAGCCTTCATAGCTGCCGACGTAGATATCCCCTGCGGCGAACGAGCGCCGAACCATCTCCTGCGCGGCAAGGGTGTGGTCCGCGTCGGTCGTGCGAATGAATCGATCGGGGCTAATCAACAGCTTCGCCTCGCTCGCCTGGAAGAGGGCAACCTTGGCGTCAACGAAGGCCTTCGGTGTCACCCCCTCCTCTGCAGCGCGAGCGGCGATGTTGACCGAGTACTCGTCCGTGCCGGTCAGGAAGCGCACCTCGTCGCCGCGCATGCGGCACCAACGGGCGATGGCATCGGCACCGATCACCTCATAGAGCGTGTGCAGGCCAGGCTTGTTATTGGCATACGCGATGGCCGTCGTTAGGTAGTACCGCATCGTGGGCGATTGTCGCAGAAGAGCGCGACCCCAGCGCGATACGCCCGCAGTATCCGCACCGTGGGAGGGTGCCAGAGCAGGCGTACGGCTCCTGCGGGTCACGTGATCCGGGCCGCCGCCGCACAAGGAGGCGCAATGAACAAGGTCATGCTCGCTGGCAGGATCACCAAGCCCGTCGAATTGAAAACGCTCCCCTCAGGCTCCAAGGTCGCGGTGGGGAGCGTCGCAACCCATGACTTCCGCGGCGGCGAGGAGTACACGGAGTTTCACCGGCTCGTCTTCTGGGAGAAGCTCGCTGAGATTGCCGCCGCCCATCTGCAGGCGGGATCGCTCGTCAGCATCGACGGCCGACTGAAGACCCACGAGTGGGAGAGCGAAGGGTCGCGCCGCTGGATGACCGAGGTGATCGTGAATCGCCTGGAGTTCCTCGGTCCAAAGCCGCAGTCCGGTGACCCAGTGGCACAAGGGTCAGAGCCGACTGATCTCGGTGAGGCCGAGTACGGCGAGGAGATCGCGCCAGTTCGCGCCTAGCGCTCGTCGTCGACGCTCTCTGGCGCCGCGTCGTCATGGGCGAGGTTCCAGAGGCGTCGACGTTCAAGCCCCCACAGGGTGGCGATACGTCGAATCGCCGCGCTGCGCGACTCACCCGCCGTCACAGCGCGCCCCACAAGTTCGAGTGCTGCCGCATAGGGGCCCTCGGGATCATCGGTGTCAGGTAGATCTGCGGCCGCCTGCGCACCGACAACGATGACGAACTCACCGCGCGCATCGATCTCTCCCGCACTCACCGCCGCTGCGAGTGCACCGAGGGTGCCGCGGCGAATCTCCTCGTGCAACTTCGTGAGCTCGCGACAGATTGCTCCCACGTGGTCGTCGCCGCACACGCGCGCCAGATCAACCAGTGTCGCGGCCACACGCGGCCCCGCCTCATAGATCACGGTGCCGCGCTCATCAGCGGCGATGGCACCAAGCACCTTGGTTCGGTCGACGCCACTCCGCGGCAGGAAACCCTCAAATGACCAGCGTGGGCCGGTGACGCCCGCTGCGACGACCGCCGCGAGGAGTGCGGATGCGCCGGGGATAGGGATCACACGGATCCCTGCAGTGACCGCAGCGGCAACGAGCGTTCCCCCCGGGTCACTAATTAGTGGCGTGCCAGCGTCGCTAATCAGCGCGACAGCGGTGCCAGACTGCAGCCGGGCGATGATCGGCGCAACTCGGTCGGCCTCATCGAAACCTGGAAGGGCCGTCACCTCTGTCTGCACGCCAATGCTGGCGAGGAGCGGGCGAGAGACACGCGTATCTTCGGCAACGATCAGTCCAACCTCGCGAAGCACCGCCGCTGCACGCGGCGTGAGATCGGCGAGATTACCGATCGGGGTGGAGACGATATGCAACGCCCCAGGCGTTGCGCCACCGCCGCGCAGGTCGTCAGTCAAGCTTCGGGCGCCGCCGAGGGTAGAGATAGTCACTCCCACTGCTCCGCCCCCCCACCTTTGCGATTGGCGGCATCTGGCGCTTGAACTCCGATCGACGAATCATCTCGCTCACCCGTAAGACAAATTCACGATCAAATCCCTCCGCGATCACGTCCTCAAGCGGAAGGCGACGATCAACGATGCGGTAAAGCACGCGATCAAGGGTTGGGTAATCAAATCCACCCTCACCCTCGTCGGTCTGACCCGGCCAAAGATCGGCGCTCGGCGCCTTCTCAATGATCTGCGTCGGCACGCCGAGATGGCGCGAGAGCTCGCGCACCTGCGTCTTGTACAGATCGCCGATTGGGTTGAATGCCGAGGCGGCATCGCCGAAGATCGTGGAGTAGCCGATCAGCATCTCGCTCTTGTTCCCCGTGCCGACCACTACCCCACGGTGCAGGGCTGAGCGGTCATACAGCGTGATCATTCGCAGTCGCGCCGCCATATTCCCCCGACGCACTGGGGTTACGCTCTCGCCCGCGGGCAGGTTCGCGATGAGTGCCGCCAGCGGCGCCTCAATTGAGATGAGTTCACTCTGACAGCCGAGGTCGCTCACGATCGCCTCGGCATCAGCCCTCGAGTTGGGCGATGACGCCGCGGTGGGCATCAGCACAGCCACCAGACGATCTGCGCCGATGGCTGCGGCGGTCAGGTAGGCAACCAGCGCGGAGTCAATGCCGCCGGAGAGGCCGAGGAGAACTCGCTCGGCGCCAGTGCTCGCCACGTGCGAGGTGATGAAGGAGCGGCACATGGCCGCGACCATCTCGGGGTCAATCGCGAGTTCGTCGTGAGGTGCACTACCGCTCTCGCCTCTCATTAGGTTGCCTATGCCTCCTCGAGGCCGGCGCGGGTGGCGATGATGCGGTCGTATTCGCGGCGCGTCAGTTCCAGACGCTCATCACGCAGGAGTGGGAGTGCGGTGCGGGCGCGTGCCACCTCGTCAAGATCGATCTCGACAAGGAGAAGCGCCTCTTCGAAGAGGGGCGCCTCTGCGAGCACGACACCGTCGGGTCCGATCACGCGCGAGCCGCCCCAGAAGATCAGTGACTCATCGACGCCGACCCGATTCGTGAAGGCAACATAGGAGGTCGTGAGCGCCGCGGTCGAACGAAGCAGGGTGCCCCAGGATGCTGCGGAGCCAAGCCCCTGATCGGCATCCACGCTTGCGCCGCGCGCTGGCCCCGCCGCCACGTTGATGAGGAGCTCGGCCCCATCCTGCGCAAGGATCGATGGCAGCGTTGGATGCCAGAAGTCCTCGCACACACCGATGCCGATTCCGACATCGCCCTGAACCGCTGATCCACCAAGGGCCGCTCGGGTCGCGCGAATCGCATCGCCCGCCGCGAGGAAGCGTCGCTCATCAAAGAGCCCGTACGTTGGTAGATAGCACTTGCGCGCCACATGTCGCACCTCGCCACCCTCCAGGAGTGCCGCGGCGGCAAAGAGTCGATGGTCATCGGTTGACTCAACAAATGAGACAACCGCAGAGGGGCCGCCGCTCGTGAGCTTTGCCAGCGCTTGGAGGCGTGGATCGCTGCGTCGCATCGCAACCTCTGGCGCGAGGTCTTGCAGTTGATACCCGGTGAGGCCGAGCTCGGGAAAGATCACAAGATCGGCGCCCGCGGCACGAGCCTCAGCGATCTTCGCTTGATGCAGGGCGAAGTTCTGCGCGAGGTCACCAAGTACCGGGGCGATTTGCGCGAGGGCGAGCGTTCTACGTCGCATCAGCCCCTACTTTTGCAAGTCCCACGTGTGGATCGACCACGCGTATAACGGGCTTTGCACATCTGCTGTTTTCGTCGCCCAGGTAAAGCGGTTCCGAAGCAGTGCATAGGAGGGATCCCCCCAAAGGAGAAGATACGGCCGCTCGCTCCGTCGGAGCGATTGAATGGTGGCGTAGATACCGACGCGCGAGCTAATGCTCCCGGCTGATACGCCTTGGGCCAGGAGCTGATCGACGCCCGAGCTCGACCAGCAGACGAAGTTCTTCCCAGCCGGTGCCTCTTCGGTTGGGCAGGCGCTGGAGGCGAAGATATCCGAGTCATCGGGATCAAGGCCCCACTGCCACGCGCCGAGATAGAGATCAAAGTCGTTTGGGTAGCGCAGCCGTGGCGCGATGTCCGTGGCAAACGGAAGCTCGGCGACGGCGAGCGAGATGCCGCACTCAGCAACCTGGTCAACGATCAGCTGGGCCGCACGGGTTCGCGCAACCTGGCCCTCCCGAACGATGATGTCAGCCTCAAGTCGCGTACCGGCGCGAGCGAAGACGCCATCCTCACCTGCGACCCATCCGTCGGCAATGAGCGCAGCGCGTGCACCAGCGACATCGCGCGTGGCCTCTGCTGCGGCGGGATTTTCAGCCGCCCACGAGGTTGGTGCCACGGTGCTGGAGATCTTGATCCCGGTCTCATCTGTTGCGCCAGCGATGATTGCTGGCAGGTTGACGCACGAGGCGAGGGCGCGGCGGGTAACGCTGCTGGCGAAGAGGCGCCCTTCCCGTGTATTGAACGCAAGGTAGTTGTAGCCGCGAAGCGACGCCATGTGGAGCAGCGTGGCGTCGTCGCTCACGGTCAGGCCAGCAACATCTGCGGCTCGAAGGTCAGGGGCCCAATCAATCGCACCCCCTTGAAAGGCCTTCAGCACACCGGCGGGCGATGCAAAGACCGTCAGGGTCATCGCCGACATCGGCGGCTCGCCAAGGGCGAATCCCTTGAAGGCGGCGAGCTGCACGAAGGTACCGGGCACGCGCTCGACGAATTCGTACGGCCCAGCGCCGATAGGTGCGCTCTGTACGTCGAGAAGTAGGAACGCGGCGCCAAGTTGCCCTTCAGTTGGTGCGAGGAGGAATCCCTCCAGCGCAGCCAGCCGCACGTAGAGCGCACGTGCGTACTGTTCGTCGTCGCGGCTCCCCGTCGGCTCGCCAGCGCTGCTGAGTTGCGGATAGCCGCGTGGGTCTGGTAGATCGAGGCCAGCGTCGGCAAGGGTGTGCTCCAGCTCGGTGACGCGCGATGCATAGGTGCAGTTTGTCCCCCCCGAGGCGGCGCATCCGCCGCCGTCAATATCGGCGGCAATGTTCTCGCGGGTCAGGGAGACCGCATTGCGATCTGCCGCTTGAACCTTGGCTTGGAGTCGAGCCAGTGATGCGGTGAGCGTGCCCTTGGGTAGGATTGGGATGGTGAGTCCGCGTGTCTGCCAGGGTGCCCATGGCGACTTCAAGGTGAAGGTGAGCGCACCGTCTGCCTCCGCCTCCACAGAGGCCAGGTGGTTCCCGACCACGGCGCAAATGTCGCTCACAAGCGGACAGCGCGTTGAGGCTGCAAGTTCATAGGTAAAGATCACATCGTCGGTGGTGAGTGGCGACCCATCGTGGAAGGTGAGCCCCGAGCGCAGTGTGACGCGCCACTTCGTGCCGCCTGCCGCACTCGAGGCGTCGCCATCGGCGAGCACGGGGGTTGGCGCGAAGGCGGCATCGGCGCGGTAGAGGCCAGCGTGGACCATGGAGCCAACGAGGGCGGAGGCATCGTCGGTATAGGCGAGCTCTAGGCCGGCGGGCTCACCGACGATCCCCACCTGCAGGGTGCGACCGGAGATTACCGTGCAGCCAGCGAGCAGGGTTGCCGTTGAGAGAGCTGCCGCAAGGAACTTTAGGCTCCGATGCATCGGCATCTCCCCTCTCGCTCTCTCGTGGATCGGCGGGTGCCGATCTCTCCACAGGATAAGGGTTTGCCGTGCACTTTTGTGGCGGAGCGACCCGCACGCACGAATCGCCTATGCGGCGAGGGCCGCGTAGGCGCGCTCAACAAGGCCGCACTCTGTCTGGAAGTCTAGGAGGGCAATCGCCTCATCCATCGGCACCCAGCGCACCTCGTCGAACTCTTTATCCCACTGATCGAACGAACCGCCGATCGCTTCCATCAGGTAGTAGTGCACCGTTTTGTCGATGCGCTCCCCGCCGCGCGTAAACGAGTAGTGAATTGCATCAAAGTACGAGAGGATCTGCACCTCAAGGCCCGTCTCTTCGCGCACCTCGCGAAGCGCCGTCTCCTCCCGGGTCTCACCCTCTTCAGGGGTCCCCTTCGGAAGTGACCAGATGAAGCCGTCGCGCTCTCGACGACGGCGTCCAATCACGATCTCTGGTCGGCCGCCGACACCTCGAATGACGAGGCCTCCAGCCGACATTGCGCTGCGGCGTGTTGCTCCCATGCGCTGCTCCCTCACCTTACCGATGGGCGGGCGGCCGGGGCCGTACCCGCGATTGAGCCGATGGTAGCCCCCGCAGCGGCGGCGCGCTGCTCAGGCGCGGGGCGCTACCCTAGGGGCATGCGTGGCGACGCAGCAGCGGCCGCGCACAACAGAGGGGAGGGCCCGTGGGAGACCACTTTTC
>JBBAWJ010000027.1:0-10973 GCA_040397255.1 Candidatus Limnocylindrus sp. | reverse complement strand
ATCTGATCTGGGCGAACGATGCGTTGGCGCTCGTTGCTCATCGTCGAGCGAGCAGGAAGCCGACAACCGCAAGAACAATGCCAAGGATGCGCGTGGCGGTCACAGGGATGGCTGCGGCGCCAAGGAGGCCAAAGCCGTCGATGGCAAGTGCGGCGCCGAGAGAGCCGAGGATGTAGATCAGGGTCGCCTCGGTCACCCCAAGCACCGGAACGGCGGTAGCGAAGCCGGTTACGATTAGCGCGCCGAAGAGGCCGCCAGTGAGCAGGAGTGGCGGCACCCTTGTGGCCTCAACAAGCTGCAGCTTGCCGCTCAACAGCGCCACAACGAGCAGCACCGCAAGGCCGCCGATGAACGAGACAACGGCGGCGCTCACCGGATCGGTGCGGCGCCCGAGTTCGGCATTCACGATCGACTGCACCGATGAGCCGACACCAGCGGCGAAGATGAAGAAGGCCAAGGCTAGAAACTGCATGCGTCCCCCTCTATTGGATTGCTTCGCGCGCTGCGTGCCCACTCGTTATTCGCCTTGGGCGCGGGTGAATCCCTCTTCGCTACCCCACACACGGAGCTTCTCAAGGTGCACCCACGGTGCAACACCCGCCACGCGGGCGGCAAGGGCGAGAAGCGTCTCGTCAGGTAGATCGGAGCCATCGGCGCGTGCCACGAAGCGTGCGCGGAAGAGGCCCGTCGGATCGAACGCAGGCGCCGCGTTTGGCCAGACGACCGTCCCCTTGCTCTCGATCATCTTGAGGGTGAGCTCTTGGCCGGCAAGCGTCGAAAGCTTGGCGCCGAGTTCAGCTGGTGCCATGAGTGACTGCAAGAAGAGGTCGAGGCCAACCACGCGCGCCGCGCCGACTTCGCGCTCGCGCGCCTCGCCGCTGGTCCAGCGTGCATGCGGCTTCACATCAACAGGTCGTGGGCGGCTTGCAGCAGCAGGAACCGTTGTTGGACGCTTGCCGAGGCTCTCGATTACTGCATCAGCGAACCCGCTCGTGCTTGTCGCCGCCTCGACATCGCCACCCTGCTGGCGCACCACGTCTTGTGGGAGCGCCTTGCCGGCCTCAAGCGTTGCAAGAACAGCGTCTTCGACAACGTCAGCAAGATCGGTCTCGCCCAGGTGGCGCAACATCATCGTCGAAGAGAGGATCAGCGCGGTTGGGTTGATCACATTCTTGCCGGCGTACTTCGGCGCAGAGCCGTGCACCGCCTCGAAGATTGCCACGCCGTCTCCGTAGTTGGCACTTGACGCGAAGCCGAGTCCGCCAACAAGCCCAGAGGCGAGGTCGCTGATGATGTCGCCGTGCAGGTTTGTGGCCACCACCACATCAAACTGCGCTGGGTCTTTCACCATCTGGTGCGCAACGTTGTCAATGATCAGGTGATTCGCTTCTAGCGACGGATACTCTTTGCTGAGATCTTCACCGATCTGCTTGAAGAGCCCCTCGGTGAACTTCAGAATGTTTGCCTTGCTCGCAGTGGTGACCTTATGTCGACCTTCGCGTAGCGCCAGCTCATAGGCGAAGCGAATGATCTTCTCGGATCCCGTGCGGCTGATCAGCTTGACCGCCTGCGCCACGTCATGCGTCTGCAGATGTTCGATGCCGGCGTAGAGGTCTTCAACGTTCTCGCGTACGATGACCATGTTGATCCCTTCGCCCTTGTAGCGCGTTGGCACGCCGGGGAGTTCACGCGCAGGGCGAACGTTGGCGTACGTTTCAAAGAGTTTGCGCAGCGTGACGTTGGCACTCTTCTCGCCAAAGCCGACCGGCGTCTCGAGTGGCCCCTTCAGGGCGACGCGGGTGCGCTCGATGCTGTCGCGGGTTGCCTTTGGTACGCCAGAGGTGTCGCCCTTCTTGAAGACCTCGGCACCAGCCTCAGCCTCCTCCCAGTCGAAGGCCACACCCGCCGTTGCGGCGGCAGCGTCAAGGACGCGTTTTGTGGCGAGGGCAACCTCAGGGCCAACCCCGTCGCCAGGGATCAGGGTGATGGCGTGACGTCGTGGGGTGGTCATGCGCTCAGGATAGCGGGGTTAGCGTGGTGCGCTGGGGGCGGCGATCGGCAGGTTCACATAGCCGCGGAACTGGAAGCCGGGGCGACGCACTGCGCCTGGAAGGAGCGTGATCTCAGGGAGCGCCTCCGCCAACGCGCCGAAGAGGAGCTCAAGTTCCAGGCGAGCCAGCGGTGCACCGATGCAGAAGTGGATCCCGCCACCGAACGAGAGGTGTGATGTCTCGCCGCGCGCGATGCTGAAGGCATCGGGGTTATCGTACTTCTCGGGATCACGATTCGAGGAGCCGATCATGAGGCCCACCTTTGAGCCGCGAGGGATCTCCACGCCACGCACCTCAAAACCCTCGTCGAGGACCCAGCGCTGAAAGAACTGCAGCGGCGGATCCCAACGCAGGATCTCTTCGATCGCGCTCTTCATCGGCACCGTTCCAGCGCGCAGCAACTGCCACTGATCTGGGTGCGCGGCAAAGGCCGCCACCCCATTTGATGCGGCGTTCACCGACGCTTCGTGACCGGCCATCAACAGCACCATCACCGTGGAGATCACCTGCTCGTCGCTCAGGTGTTCGCCATCAACGGTTGCATCGATGAGGCCGGAGAGCAGGTCGTCGGCCGGTTGACGTCGGCGGGATCGAATGAGGTCGGCGACGTAGGCGGAAAATTCGCGCACGGCGAGGTTGGCGTGATCCTTCACCGCGTCAGAGGGCGCCGGCTCATACATCGAGACCACGTCGTGGGAGAGGGCCAGGATGCGCATGCGGTCGGGCTCAGGGACGCCGATCAGCTCACAGATGATGGTCAGCGAGAGTGGCTCCGCCAGATCCTGCACCAGGTCGAGGCTGCCCCGCTCACGTGCCGCAGCGATGCGCTCACTAATAAGGCGGCTCGCCGGCTCGCGCTGCGCCTCAGTGGAGCGTGGGGTGAAGGCGGTCGTGACTAGGCGACGCAGCTTGGTGTGGTCGGGCGGCTCGAGGGCGATCATGTCCCAGCGCTCAAAGGCCTTGAAGTCGGGGTAGCGGTCGTCGCGCCACGGCTGCAGGTCGCCCTTGTCACGAATGAACTCTTCGGCGGTATAGCGCTGCGAGAAGTTGGAGCCGAGGCGCTTGTCGCGCCAGGCGGCATGCACATCGGCATGGCGGGTGATGAAGTGGATCCCGCTCTGCGGCGAGTGCCAGACGGGGCCGTGCTCCCGCAGCCGGGCGTAGGCGGGGAAGGGATCGAGCGCGGTGGCTGGGTCGGTTGGGTCGAAGAGGAGCCCTGAATCGGCCATGGGGTTACGCCCCAGCGGCGCGGTCTCGAGCGATCAGCAGGCGCAGGCCGTGTACGGCCGTGTCGATCACCGGATCAATCGAGAAGTTCTTCATCGAGGCCTGCGACTCCTCGTGCGTCATTGAGGGGCTCCCAACGCAGACCATGATGCCGCCCGCGCGTGCGCGCAGGGTTGCCGCAACGATGAAGAGGGTTGCTGACTCCATCTCGGAGCTGATTGCGCCGCCGCCAACCCAGGCCTTCCAGCGCCGCGCGAGATCGTCGGCCACCGGCATGCGCCCTGGCTCAACCTCCCCGTAGAACGAATCTTTCGACTGCGCCACGCCAACGCGATGGCGCACGTTGCGCTCGCGGGCCGCATCACGCATCGCCAACACCACATCAAGGTCGGCGACCGCGGGGAACTCCATCGGCAGGTAGTGGCTGCTCGTCCCCTCGTCGCGAATCGCACCGCTGATCACCGCCAGGTCACCCGTCTGCATCCCTGGCTGCATGCCGCCCGAGGTCCCGACACGGATAAAGGTGTCGGCGCCAATGGCGTGCAACTCTTCGGCGGCGATCGCCGTTGATGGGCAGCCAATACCAGTTGAGGTGCAGGCGACACGCACGCCATCGAGCTCGCCAACCCAGGTGGTGTACTCACGCTTCTGCGCCACGAATCGCGGGTTGTCAAAACGTCGTGCGATTACCTCAACGCGACCAGGGTCACCTGGCAGCAGCACGTAGCGCCCGACGTCGCCCTTCTTTAGGCCGAGATGGTGAACAGTGCCGTCTGGTTCAAAGATTGCCATGCGGGGATTATGACGTGATCAGCGCGCGGATGGCGATGAACATCACGCCCACGAAGACGATGATGCCGAAGAGGAACATCGCCGTCGCCACGAGCGGATCAAACTGCAGCGGCGTCGAGGCGCTCTGCCCCCAGTTCGCGAGCCCATACACGGTTAAGGCTGACATTGTGGCGATGCCGAGCACCCCTACGAACAGATCGAACGGTCCACTCGGCACGCGGCGATACGAGGTCTTCACACCCTTGGAGCCAAAGGCGCGCGATTCAAGGCTAATCGCCAGCTGCTGTACGCGCTCAACGGCGCCAGCGGCAACTGGCACGAACGATGGAACGATCGAGCCGAAGCCGGTCCCCTTCATGCCGCGTGATCGCTGTGCCGCTAACACCAACTGCACTTCGCGCTGAAGCACCGGTACGAGCTGGAGCGTCATGGAGATCATGAAGTTGATCAGATATGGCACGCGCATGCGCGCGAGCGAGGCGAAAAGATCAGATGGGTGTGTTGTGAGGATGAGTGCGAACGCCATCGTTTGGAACGAGGCGACACGCAACATCAGTGAGATTGCATGCGAGAGGCCTTCGGTATAAATATGGAATGGGCCAACTGCGAGCGGCGTTCCGCAATGGTTTCCGCAAATTGCAGGGGCCAGCGACTGAATCACAATGATTGATGCCGTGATTGGCGTAAAGATCACCAGGATCTTCGCGAGGGGCCTGATGACCTTTGAGGTGAGTGCAATCCCAATCGAGAAAAGGAAGACCGCAAGTAGTGGTAGCGGCGAATAGGTCGTGAAGCAGAAGATCCCAGCCGGGAGCAGCCAGGCGAACTTTGCCACGGGGTCGAGGCGGTGCATCCATGAGGTTCCACGAACATGGCTTACTGAGACGCTCGGTCCGTACATTAGGCAGCTCCCTTCTTCTTGCCACCAAGCTCGGCGGAGAGTTCGGCAACGCTCAGCGATGCTGGCTTACCTTTGCGACTCTTTAGGCGTAGTGAGATCTGCGTGACCTGTGGTGGCGCAATGTGCGTGCGCTCCATCACCTCGGTGTTCCCGAAGACTTCGCGGGCGACACCGTCGGCAATGATTTTGGCGTTCCACATCACGATCATGCGCTCGCTCACGTCGGCCAAGAGCGGCATATCGTGCGAGACGCAGATCACCGTTGAGCCACGATCCTGCAGCCGATGGATCAACTGGTTGATCACCTTGGTGGTCTGATGGTCCTGGCCGGTGGTCGGCTCGTCGAGCACGAACACCTTCGGGCCCATCGTGAAGACCGAGGCGATCCCCACCAGCTTGCGCAGCGGGAAGCTCAGTCGGTAGGGGTGCATCTCGGCGTACTGCTTGATGTCGAAGAACTCCAGGGCGTGCGCGATTCGTTCGGCGATCTCTTCAGGTGGCAGCTTCAGGTTTGTTGGGCCGAAAGCCAACTCCGCCGTGACCGACGGGGCGAAGAGCTGATGGTTTGGGTTCTGGAAGACGTAGCCGACCGTCGACGACATCTGCTGCACGGAGTTCTTCGCCGTGTCCTTGCCGTCAACCACGATGCTCCCTGAGGTTGGCTTCAGCAGACCGTTCAACAGTTTGGTGAGCGTGGTCTTCCCCGAGCCGTTCTGGCCAACGATGCCAACCGACTGCCCCTCTGG
Source organism: Candidatus Limnocylindrus sp. (assembly GCA_040397255.1). Lineage (GTDB taxonomy): Bacteria > Chloroflexota > Limnocylindria > Limnocylindrales > Limnocylindraceae > Limnocylindrus. Next base: position 5,256 of record JBBAWJ010000027.1, on the reverse strand, counting down.
AATCTCAAGGCTGACACCATCAAGCGCGAGTACCGCACCGTTGGAATATACGTATCGGGCGTCGGTGACCTTAATCAACGGCGTGCTCATGATCGCGCCTCCAACCAGGTCACGGCTTGGTCCGTGGTGACGGGGAGATCCTTTGCGCCTGCGGCCGCAAGTGAGAGTGCCAGTTCGGTTGCCTGTGGCACACGCAGGCCGATCTTGGCGAGCTCAGCGCCGCGCGAGAAGACTTCGCTCGGCGTGCCGATCATCACGATCTCTCCCTGGTGAAGCACGACGATGCGATCGGCGTAGGCGGCAAGCACTTCAGCCTCATGCTCGGCAACGATCACCGTCATCCCCTCTTCGCGATTCAACTTGCGGGCAAGCTCAAACACCTCTTCCTTACCGATCGGGTCAAGGTTGGAGGTCGGCTCATCCATGAAGAGGATCTTCGGCTGCATCGCGAGCACCGAGGCGATCGCGAGCCGCTGCTGCTGTCCACCTGAGAGGCCCATCGGGGAGCGTTCCTCAAAGCCGGCGAGTCCAACGGTGCCAAGTGCCGCACCAACGCGCGGTGGCATCTCTTCATTTGGAACGCCAAGGTTCTCTAATCCGAGGGCGACCTCTTCGGCAGCACTCACCTGGCTCATCTGGAATTCAGGGTTGTCGAACACAATGCCAACGGTGCGCGCCATTTCGCGCACGGGGGTGGTGGCGGTGTCGAGCCCCTCAACAGTGACGTTCCCTTCGTAAAAACCCATGGTGGATTGCGGAACGATGCCGTTGATTGAGAGGCCAAGCGTTGTTTTGCCCGCGCCATTGAGGCCCATGATGCCAAGGTATTCGCCGCGCTTAATTTCAAGATTGATCTTGTTCAGTGCCGGCTTCTCACCACCGGAGTAGGTGAAGCTCAGGTTCTCAATCTTTACGGCGATCTCTCCAGCCAATGTGACCTCCTACGTCTCTTCGCTGATCCTATGGGACACAGAGTGAAGCGAACCGCCCGATCGCACTATGCGGTGCGACCGGGCGGCTGTCCCGCTCGTCAGCGCGACGATTTACCTGTTCAGTCCTTTGCGCGAATAACGGCGACGCCTGCGCCAAGCGTAAAGAGGCCTGCAAGCACATTCATTGCTGCAAGCATCGGGAACGCCTGGTCAGGTGCATCGATCTTGATAGCGCTTGCGGCGAACGGCAATGCGATCACGAAGATACCCATTGCAATTACGCCGACAGCTGCGGCCTCGCGAGGCCCAACCGTTGCTCCAGTATCTTTTGCCATGATTTCTCCTCCTTACGCTGGCTTGATCTGGCTGTATACGTACAGCAAGATGACGATGCCAACGCCAAGTCCAACGAGCACCATCTTGAGCGCGCCGCTCTGGTCAGTTTTCGGAAGGCCAACGCCAGCCGTAAGGCCAGATGGCAACGCTCGAAGAATGGCAAGGCCGATGAACGTTGCAATCAACTTGTCTGCGGTCGAGCCTGGAAGGCCGCCGAGGAACGAGGATGCAAGCACACCGGTGCCGCCTGAGGCGATCGCCGCCACGAGCGCGTCCGAAGAGTGCCCGGTGGCACCGCCGAAGACGAAGGTGATGATTGGCGCAGCCATTGCCTGAACGGCAATGCCGCAGATCACTCCGACGGCAATCAAGCCTGGGAGTGACTTGCCGAGGCCGAAGCTACGGATACCGTAACCCCAGACAAGGGCACCAACAACGTTACAGAGCGCGAACGGAATGCCGACTGGGCCGTTAACCAACGAGCCAGCGGTGTTCGTGATGATTCCGGTGAGTGCGCCCCACCAAGGTCCGAGCGCGACGCTCACGACCATGGTCCCGATCATGTCGAGGAAGATCGGAACGTTTACGAGCTTGATAATGAATCCGCCGACGATGTTGAGGGCCGCCATTACTGGCACAAGGACCGCAACATACGAGAGCGGGATTCGCTGGGCGGCGCGTGCCGCTGCTGCTCCTGACATCTCTGTTCCTCCCTTTCGCCGGTTTCCAGCCTGGAAGCCGACCTGTTTCGCCCTGGGTGACAACGCCACCCTTGGCCTTACAACCAAACGGCAACCCGCCGTTGGGCGGAGGTTATGCTCCCTTAACCTTCTGTCAAGCCCCTGATGCGTCAGGCGCACCAGCCCCTAGGGCCGATGTGAAGTGGCTTCGGGGTATGGTCTCCCCCTTGGGGATCACGGGCCAAGGGTCCATAACGAGGAGGCATCCATGCGTGGGAAGTGGTGGTCGAATCCGATTCTGAGCTCCCTAACCCCCGTTGTTCAGGGTTCTGGGTTTGTTACAACGAACGAGGGCGAGGTCCAGCGGGTGGCCACGTGGATGGCCGCCGAGGAGTTCCCCGACTTCCGCTCCACCGCCCCAGCGGCGAAGGGCCCCTTCGACATTGGCCCCGACCCCGACAAGAACATCGACCTCACGATGCTCATCACCATCCTGAACTTCGCCTTCACCGACTTCGCCACCTCCAAGAAGTTTGAGGTCACCTATAGCGGGGTCCGCTACTCCGACAGCGAGGCGATGTTCGCCTGCCTGCATAAGGCGATCCTGGCGGGGCAGCCGATCCTCACTGGCCAGTGGGCAGCCACTGTGACCCGGCGCGACCTCGAGGAGCTCTTCCGCGGCGACAACGAGATGCCGATGCTCGATGAGCGGGTCACAGCACTCAACACGGTCGGCGCCGCCCTCACCGAGAGGTACGACGGGAAATGGCACCGCTGGGTTGCCTCCTGTGCGCCTGCCCTCTACGCGGGTGGTGACGGCTTGCTCGAACGACTCGTCACCGAGTTCCCGCGCTTTGATGACGTGAGCGACTGGAAGGGGCACAAGATCCAGATTCAAAAACTGTCGCAGCTCGGACTCTGGGGGCTCCATCGCGGACTCGCCCCACTCGGTCGCACGGTGCTGAAGGATCCAGAGATGTGCACGGCGTTTGCCGACTACATCGTGCCGGTCGCACTGCGCACCATGGGGATCTTTGAATACGAGCCGTCACTTGAGAAGCAGATCATGGCTGGCGAGCTGATCCCGCGCGATTCACTTGAAGAGATTGAGATTCGCGCGCACAGCATCTATGCAACAGCGCTCCTCACCGACGAGGTGAACGCGCGACGACCAGCAGACAAGCAGCTGCTGATTCCGGAGGTCGACTACCGGCTCTGGAAGACCTATCACGCGACGCACTATCCGCACCACCTCACGCGCACGATCATGTACTAACGGTGGCGAAAAGATCACGCGGCGTACGTTCGCTGCCATTCGCCGATGTCCTCTCGCACGAGGGCGCGCTCGTTACATCACTTGGTGGTCTGATTGCGCGCGCACCAGTCGCTATGGTGCCGATCGGGCTGATCGCAATCGGTAGCGGCTCGCTGAACTCCTACGCAGTTGGTGGTGCTGCTGCTGGCGCCTTCTCTATTGCAAACGCGGTCGGTGCAACCCTAATCGGTCGCGCTGCCGATGAGCAGGGACACCGGCCAACACTGATTCGTGTGACCGCCGTGATGCTTGTTGCAGCGGCGGCGATCGCTGCCGTCACACTTGTGGCACCTGATGCGGTCTTGCTGATCGCAGCGTCGGCGCTCTTCGGCGCTGCAACGCCGAACATCGGCTCCATCATCCGTGCGCGTTGGACCGCTGTGGTGCGGAGCAGATCACTTCGACTCCGCGCGATGGCACTCGAGTCGGTGAACGATGAGGTGAACTTCCTGCTCGGACCGCCGCTCGCATCGCTCCTCATCGTGCAGGGACTCCTCTGGGGACCAATTGCAGCTGCCGCGCTCCTCTCGCTCATCGGACTCATCGCCGTGCTCTCGCAGCGAAGATGGGAGCCGGCGTTGCACGCACCCGATGCTGCGGGCATGGCTGGGGCAATTCGAGAGAACGGCCTGCTGATTGTGAGCGCCGCGGGGATCGGTTTGATTCTCGGTTCAAGCCAGGTGTTGCTCCTTGGATACTGCGCCGCCATCGGCGCAGCTGCAGGTATTGCGCTGGCGCTCGGGCTGAACTCAGGGGCGAGCCTCATTGGTGCAATTCTCATCGGCGCAAAGAGCGATTGGCGCTGGTCAGCGGAGCGGCGATTCGCTGTGGCAGCGATCTTCTTTGCACTCGTCACGATCCCTACGGCGCTCGTTGACGGTTACGTGCCGTACCTGATTGTCACGACGATTGCGGGCTTCGGCATCGCGCCGATGTTCATTCAGGTGAATGCGGTCATCGCGGAGCGAGCCGGGGGCTCCGCGCGTAGTGGCGCCTTTGCCCTCATCGGTGGTGGCGTGGTGTTCGGCATCTCTGCTGGGTCGGCGATCGGTGGCGTGGCGATCGATGCCGCTGGAGCGTCGGATGCGCGGCTGGTTCTGATCCCGCTGGTGCTCCTGATGGTGCTCCCGATCCTGCTGGGAGCTCAGCGCGCCGAGAGGCGCCCGACCCGCTCCGCAAAGCGCTGAAGGAAGGCCTCGCCGTCGCCGGCAATGGCGACGCGGCTGTTCGCCGGGGTGTCGGTGCGGCCCCGCACATCCACGAGAAGGTCGCCCTGCGTAATCCCCTCGCGTGTCTCAACGGCGCTCGGCGCACTGACGATGGTCGCCAGGGCTGGGTCGAGTGCCACTGCGACGGTGAAGGCGTCGTGAATGTGCGACCCCTCGATCTTGTCGTACTGCAGGTGGAACTCGTCGTAGAAGCGCAGCGCCTCGTCAATCAGCCGTAGAACAGGATTAAGGGTGGTGTCGCCACGCTGCGCGCCAGCACGGCCGGCTGCGGCAACGAGTGCCGCCCAGTGCGGTGGTCGAATGAGTGCCGACTCTGTGGCGTCAAGTGGCAGGATCAGCGCCTGTCGGCCCGCTGCAGCACAGGCACGAATGACCTCGTCGAGCGCCTCGGGGTCGCACCAGGCGTTCCACTCACTGCGCGCACCGGTGTTCCCTGGCGTCGATACCGCACCAGTCATCAGCACAACGTCGTGCAGGAGTGCAGGTAGCTCGGAGTCAAGTTGGAAGGCGGCGGCAATGTTGGTGGCCGGCGCGCAGCCAATGATTGTCACGGCGCCAGGATGGCGACGGACCTCGGCAACGATGCGCGCGGCGGCGGCGTTCATGCCATCGGGTGAGGGTGCACTGAGTGCACGCGACGGCGCGGGAAGCACGGCATAGCCGAGACCGGTTGGTCCGTGCGTCTCTGGTGTGGTGACCAGCGGCTTGACGAGCGGCGTGCGGGCGCCGGCGATCACGTCAATGTGTGACGCGCCCGCAACGTC
>JBBAWJ010000026.1:0-11430 GCA_040397255.1 Candidatus Limnocylindrus sp. | reverse complement strand
GGTCGAGGTTGACGAAGATCTTCTCCATCGGGAAGTCGATCGCCTTGGAGACGTGCTCAATGATGCGCAGGTTCGCCTGATGCGGGATCACCAGATCTACCTCAGGAACGGTGAGTCCCGCGCGCTGAATCGCCGTCGTCGCGACGGCTGCCATCGTGCGCGTGGCGTACACATACGTCTTCGCCCCATCCATCTTGATCAGCGGATCCGCGTCGTCACCTGAGCCACCAGGGATCCAGAGCGCAAACGCACCCGATGGGTCGGCGGAGAGTTCAAAGCTCAGCGTGCCTGGGCGCGTGGCGATGTTCTGATCGTCGTGTAGGTCGAGGGCGTCGAGCACGATCGCACCCGCGCCATCGCCGAAGAGGACGCAGGTCGAACGATCGCTCCAGTCAACGACGCGCGAAAGCGACTCCGCGCCAATGACCAGTGCGCGCTGGCCGAGACCGGCGGTGAGGAAGCCGTGCGCCACGGCGTACGCATAAGCGAAGCCGGAGCAGGCGGCAGAGAGGTCGAATGCGGCGGCGCGATGGCTGCCAATCGCCTCCTTCACCAACACGGCGGTGCTCGGCATCGGATGATCAGGGGTGAGGGTGGCGACCACGATCAGGTCCACGGAGTCGGCAGAGACGCCAGCAACGGCGAGTGCGCGGGCGGCGGCAATCGCACCCATTGATGCCGTTGTCTCGTCTGCGCCCGCGATGTGTCGCTCGCGAATGCCCGTGCGCGTGCTAATCCACTCGTCACTCGTCTCAACGATCTTCTCGAGATCGGCGTTGGTGATGACCGCCTTTGGCACCTCGTGGCCCCATCCAACGATGTGGGTCGTACGATTCGGCAGCGCCGCTAAGCCAGTCTCACCACCAATGCGTGTGGCGTCGCCGTTGGTCAGCGGTCCGCTCATGCTGGCTCCACCTCGATGATCGGCGTCTTCGCCTTCACCAGAAGTCCGTCTTGCGCAATGATGCGCACCACACGACCAGCCTTATCGCTCTTGATCTCGTTGAAGAGCTTCATCGCCTCGATGAGGCCGATCGGCTGGCCAACCGCCACGATTGATCCGACACTGATGAGTGGTGCGGCGCCAGGCGACGAGGCGGCGTAGAAGATGCCGGTGAGCGGTGCGTTCACCACCGAGCCACTCGGCGCCGCGGCACTCGCTGACGCGGCCGCAGGCTTCGACCCTGTTGGGAGCGGCACCAAAGCGGCGCTAGCAAGGCTCTGCGGTGCGGCAGCGGCGGCCGCTACGATGTGACTCCCCTGCACGGCGCTGCGGCTACGCACCACCACACGGGTGCCGCCCGCGGAGAGTTCGACCTCGGCGAGGCCACTCCCGTCGGCGACCACAGCAAGGCGGTCGATGATCTCGATGAGGGCGGCGTCGTCGGAGGTCAGCGGCAGGTTGGCTGGGAGGCGTACGCCACTGCGGCTCTCCCCCTTCCGAGGGCGAGGGGGCGTGTTCTGCACTGGGGCAGCCGCAACTGGCAGGGCACTCTCGACGAGTCGTGATGGGTCTCGTGGTGCGAGTCGCTCAATGGCTGGGGTCGACGGCGGAGTCACGTCGCTCGCTGGGGCCACCTCCGGTGCGTCGCCACGCGCGCGGCGTGCTGCATCAAGCGCCGCCTCAAGGGCACGACGTGCGCTCTTCTGCAGTCGAACGCGGCGCTTCTCCGGCATTAGCGACCCTCCCACTTTGCAAAGAGGAGCGCCGAGTTCTGACCGCCGAAGCCGAAGGCATTCACCAGTGCAAGGTTGACCTGCTGCGCTGCTGGCGCGCCAGTAACGATGTTCAGACCAGCGGAGGCTGGATCTGGTGCGGTGAGGTTCAGCGTTGGATGCACGCGACCGTCACGCATCGCGCAAATCGTGGCGATGGAGCCGAGACCACCCGCGGCGCCAAGGGTGTGGCCAATAGCGCTCTTGGTGGCGGTGACACTGGCGCGTGATCCTTCGCCAAGGATCGTGCGAATCGCTTCCAGCTCCGCCTTGTCGCCCTCTGGCGTTGAGGTGGCATGTGCGTTGATGTGATCAAGATCGGCACCGGTGCGACCCGCCTTGGCGAGTGCGCGACGTGCGGCGCGAACCGCGCCAGAGCCACCAGGCGCTGGCAGGGTGATGTGCAGTGCGTCGGCGGTGGCGCCGTAGCCAACGAGTTCGGCGAGCGGTGTTGCGCCGCGGGCGAGTGCCACGTCGAGTCGCTCCAACAGCAGGATGCCCGCGCCTTCAGCCATCACGAATCCATCGCGGCCGCTATCAAACGGTCGTGAGGCGGCGGCAGGGTTGCCGCCTGTTGATGATGCGCCGCTGCGCGAGAGGGCCCGCATGTTGTTGAATCCAGCGATCACCACAGGGTGGAGCGCCGCCTCGGTGCCGCCAGCGAGTGCCGCGGTGGCATCGCCGCGACGAATCATCTCGTACGCCTCGCCAATCGCATGACCAGCGGTGGCACAGGCGCTCACCGCGCCGAACGATGGTCCCTGTGCGCCAACGTGAATGGCGACCTCACCCGAGGCCATGTTGCCGATGGCGGCGGGGACCAAGAAGGGCGAGATGCGACCGGCGCCGCGCTCGGCGAAAACGGCGGCCTGCTCGAAGAGTGTGGTGGCGCCGCCCAAGCCCGATCCAATGATTGTGGCCACGCCTTCGGATGATTCTCCCGCGGCGAAGCGTGGCGGCAACCCCGCCGAGGCGAGTGCCTCAGCGGCGGCGGCAATGGCGAAGTGGGTGAAGCGATCGAGGCGCTTGATCTGCTTCGGCTCGAGCACATCGGAAGGATCAAAGTCGATCGCCTGCCCGCCGAAGTCGACCTCTTGGCCCGTCAGGTCGAGGCCCTGCAACGGTCGAATGCCGGAGCGTCCGGCGAGGAGGCCATCCCAGAGCGCGGCGACGCCACGGCCGAGCGGTGAGACCGCCCCCATTCCCGTTACGACGACGCGCCGCTCGTTACTCATCGCACCAGCTTCCCTGTGCGCAGCGTTGCGGCACGGTAGGTGTCGCCGGTGAGTGCTCGCGCGGTGATCGCGTCGGCCACCTTCTCGGTGTCATAGCTGGCGCGATAGACCTCCGCGTTAATGGTCTTCGCCTCGGGATCGATGTCGATCACGGTGAAGGCGGCGGTGGCATCGCCGTCGTACGGCAGACCAACGGAGCCGGCATCAACCAACACCTTCCAGCCGTAATCCTTCACGCGCGCGCTGTGCGTGAAGCCCACGCACACGACGCGCGAGTCGGTCTGGCCGAGCAGCTCCAACGTGGTGGATGGATCAAGGTCGGCACTCAACGGAATGGTGCGCGAGCCAGGCGACGCATGACAGAAGGTCACAGCGATCTCGCCGTATCGAATGCGTCGCTCACTCGGAAGGGAGCGCAGCCACTCAATGCGATCGTCGTCGAGCGCATCCGAGGCCCACTCAACGGCCGCCTTCAGCCCTGGTGGCAGACCACCGGCGAGGCTCGGGAACGAGGCGGCGTAATCAAGATCAGCGACGGCGATGTCGCCGGTGCCCGCGGTGACGAGCGCGCCCTTCTTCTGTAGTTGCTGAATCAGGTCGATGGTTTCGGAAGGCTGTGGCCCAAACAAGGCGTGATCGCCGAGGATCGCCACCTGATCGGGCTTCAGGGCCGGGAGTCGCGCGACGACGGCCTCGAGTGCGGCGAGGTTGCCGTGAATGTCTGAGAGAACGACGACGCGCTTCATATCTATCCCTTCGCTATTCGGCTGGACCGGCCGGGCGCGGAAGCGCCGACTCGGGTGGAATCACAAACGTAATCGTGACGGTACAGGCGGCGGCGCCATCGACGCTCGCGGTGCCCTTGGCGGTGCCCATGCGTGAACCAAGCTTCTGCATCTGAATCTCCAGGCGCAGCGTTTCACCTGGTACGACCATGCGGGTGAAGCGGCACTCCTCGATCTTGGCGAAGACGCCGAGGCGGTTGCCGAACCCTTCGGTGCGCGCAACGTAGACGGCCATCGCCTGGGCGAGCGCCTCAACCTGCAGCACGCCAGGCATGATCGGCATGCCCGGGAAGTGACCAGGGGTCCAGAAGGCGTCGGGGCGCACGTCAAGTTCCGCAATCAGGGTCTGCGTTACACGGTCTTCCGACACGATGCGATCGAGCAGCAAGAACGGCGCGCGATGCGGGATCAGCGCCTCAATGCCGGCCTGGTCGAGCAGCGGTGCGCTCATGCGCGAGCCTTCGGCGCAGCGGCCAGAATGTCGGCGGTGCCAATCGCGTCGAGCATGCCGGTGGTGGCGGTGCCGTTCAAGAACGATGGTGTCTCAAGGAGGCCAAGGAAGAAGTCGCGTGTGGTCTCCACGCCGCCAATCTCCACCTCGCGCAGTGCGGCGCGCGAACGCGCAATCGCCTCTTCGCGCGTGTTCCCCCACACAATCAGCTTGGCGAGCAGGCTGTCGTAGTACGGCGGCACCTCGTAGCCGGCGTAGAGATGTGAGTCAAAGCGCACCCATGGGCCGCTCGGTGAACGGAAGGTGGTGATCTCACCCGCCTGCGGACGGAACTCGTGCACTGGATCTTCGGCGGTGAGGCGGAACTCAATCGCATGTCCGCGGCGCTCAACTTCGGCCTGGGTCATTGGCATCATCTCGCCCGCCGCCAAACGAATCTGCAGCGCCACCAGATCAACGCCCGTCACCATCTCGGTGACCGGATGCTCCACCTGAATGCGACAGTTGATCTCAATGAAGTACGGCTTCCCATCAGCGCCGACCAGAAACTCCAGGGTGCCGAGGTTGCGATAGCCGGCGGCGCCGACCGCCTTGGCAACGCGCGTTAGGAACTCTTCGCGCACCTTTGGTGTGAGTGCGGTGGATGGTGACTCTTCGACCAGTTTCTGGTGGCGTCGCTGCACCGAGCAGTCGCGCTCACCAAAGTGCAACGCGGTGCCACTCTTGTCGACGGCGATCTGCACCTCAACGTGGTGCGTGTCGATCAGATACTTCTCGAGGTAGAGCGAGCCATCGCCGAACGCCGCCTGCGCCTCTTGGGTGCAGAGCGAGAAGAGCTGCGCCAGATCGTCGGCGCTCTGGGCGACGCGCATGCCGCGACCGCCGCCGCCCGCCGATGCTTTCAAGATGACCGGGTAGCCGATCTTTGCTGCAGCCTTCGCTGCGGCCACTTCGTCGGGGACGACGCCGTCGGAACCAGGAATCGTTGGCAGGCCGTGCTTGGCGAGCAGGGCGCGCACCTCGGCCTTGCTCTCGAAGCGCTCGAGCACCTCGGCGGAGGGGCCAATGAAGGTGAGCCCGTGCGCGGCGGCCGCCTCGGCGAACGAGGCGTTCTCGGAGAGGAAGCCGTAGCCAGGGTGGATGGCGTCGCAGCCGGTGGCGAGCGCCGCCGAGATCACGGCAGGCGCCGAGAGGTAGCTGCGCTTGGCGTCGGCGGGGCCGATGCAGATCGCCTCGTCGGCGACGAGCACAGCGCGCGACTCGCGATCCGCCACGCTATAGGCGACGACCGCCTCGATGCCGAGCTGGCGGCAGGCGCGCAAGATTCGCAGCGCAATCTCGCCGCGGTTGGCAATCAGCACGCGCTTAATCACAGCTTCCCCTCACCGACCGACTCGAGGAGGAAGAGCTCCTGGCCGTACTCCACAGGATCGCCACTGGTGCAGCGCAGCTTGGCCACAATCCCAGAGTGATCGGCGCGCACCTCAACGGCGACGCCGAGCACATCAACTGTGGCGACGAGTGAGCCGTTGGCGACCTTGCTGCCCACGTGAATATCGGGGGCGAGCTTCACGAAGCCAACGGCGGTCGAGCGCACCGGATGGCGGCGCTCATCGGCGGCGGTTGGCGCGGCGGCGGTGACGGGCACTCCCGCGCGCGATGCGACAGAGGCCGGAGCCGATGGAACGTGCGCGCCAAGATCTTCGGCGCGCACGCGCACCGTTGCACCGTCGCGCTCAATCTCAATCTCACCGAGTTCAGTCTCATGCAGTCGCTCAACGAGCACAGGGACCAGGGAGTCGAGCAGATCGCCGAGTCGCTCGGTGTCGTGTGCCATCAGCTACGCCCCCGCACTGTTGCGCTCGATCTCATCGAGCCACTCGTCGTTGATGCCGGCTGGCACCTTGTCGCGATCCATGCCGAAGATGGAACGAATCGTGCCGACGAGACCCTTCTTCGTTGGGGCCGCCTCATCAAATGCGCCGTAGGCGCGATAGCGCGCATAGCGCGCATCAAGTAGCGCATCGAGATTGCTCATCGATTCCAAATCATCGAACGTCTCTGAGACGAGCTCCCACATTGCGCGTGCCAGGGTGACGGTCGATTCTGCAGAGAGCGTCTCTGGCTCAGCGATGATGCCGTCAACAACGCCGAGGGCGACCTGCTCTGGTGCAGTGATGCGCAGGGCGCGTGCCGCAGCGGGGGCCTTCTCGGAGGTGCGGAAGAGGATTGCGGCGCACCCTTCGGGGCTGATCACCGAGTAGTAGGCGTGCTCAAATGCGAAGACGCGATCAGCGGCGGCAATGGCAAGTGCGCCACCCGAGCCACCCTCGCCGGTGACGACTGTGACAATCGGCGTGCGCAGTTCGGTCATCTTGCTGATGGCGGAGGCGATCGCCTCGGCGATGCCGTGCTGCTCTGACTCAGGCCCTGGGTGTGCCCCTGGGGTGTCGATCAGCGTGAGGAGTGGCAGGTGCAGTCGTTCGGCTAGTTCGAAGGCGCGCATCGCCTTGCGGTACCCCTCCGGGTGCGGCATACCGAATCCGCGGCGAATGTTGCTCTCGGTGTCGGTCCCCTTCTGGGTCCCCACCACCACAATGCGTCGCCCGTCGATGCGCGCAATGCCCGCAACGATTGCGCCGTCATCACCGGCACGGCGGTCGCCGCGCAGCTCCACAAATTCTGCACCGAGCGCCTCAAGCAGTTCGGCGGTACGCGGTCGGTTCACCTCGCGCGCGCGCTGCACATGGCTCCACGCCTCCGCCTCATCGAGGTGTGGCCCAAGCTCTGGCGCTAAGTGTCGGTCGCGCTGGTTCTCGAGAATCTGGTCGGCGCGGTTCGCCACCTTGCTCGCCGCATCGGCAACGGGCGAGAGCACCGAACCGATCATCGCCCCAGCGCCCTGCGCCACGCCGGTGACCATGCCACCAATCAGGCCCACGCCAGGAATACCAATCTGCCGATAGAGCGGCACCGCGGGTGCGGGGAGCGGCTGCAGGAGTCCGAGTGCGCGCGTCAGCCAACCACGCAGGTTGTCGCGCGGCACGATCGCATCAATGAAACCGGTCTCGAGCAAGAACTCGCTGCGCTGGAAGCCGACGGGGAGTTCGTCGCCGATGGTGCCGGCCGAGACGCGCGCGCCACTGAAGCCGATCAACGCATTCGGTTCGGCAACGTTGAGGTCGCCGAGGGCGCCGAACGAGGCGATGGTGCCGCCAGTGGTTGGGTCGGTCAACACGCTAATGAAGGTGCCGCCGCTCGCCTTCAGGCGCGCAATAGCGGCGAGCGTCTTTGGCAACTGCATCAGGGCGTAGGTGCCCTCTTGCATGCGGGCGCCACCCGATGCCGAGACGATCACGAGTGGGAGGCGGCGGGCGGTGGCGAGTTCGGCGGCGCGGGCGACCTTCTCACCCACGACCGAGCCCATCGAGCCACCCATGAAGAAGAAGTCCATAGCGACGAGGGAGACCTCGATGCCGCCGATCAGGGCGGTGCCGCGGATGGCGGCGTCGCGCTCACCAGTGGCGGCGCGGGCGGCGGCGGCACGCTCGGGGTACCCCTTGGAGTCGGTGAAGACGATCGGGTCGAGCGAGATCAGGCTGGCGTCGGCCTCAACGAAGCTCCCCTCGTCGACCAGCTGCGCAATACGCTCGCGGGCGGGCACACGGAAGTGGTGGCCGCACGCCGAGCAGACTTGCAGGCTCTTCTCCAAGGTCTTCTTGAAGAGGAGCTCTGAGCACCCGGGGCACCGCACCCACAGATCGGGCTCGGCTCCGGGGGTCGCCTTGCGGCGCTTAAACGGGTTCCGAAAGCTGGGCATTAACCCTCCCCTTAGAGGGAGATGGTACCCGCTATGGGATGGCGATCCGCACGACCTTGGTCACTTCGCCCGCCAAAATGGCACGCTCCGTGCCGTTTACGCTCAGAATCAGCGCCCCCGAGGCCCCGTCGTGCCCCACCACGATCCCCGTGAGGATCTCCCCCGCCGCCACCTCAAGGTCCACCGTGCAGCCCTCAAGCAGCTGCCGTGAACGCCAGTCGGCGACATCAAACCGCCCATCGGCGAGGGCGCCAAGGCGCCCCTCGAGCCGCGCTACCGCGTCGGTAAAGAGCGCTTCGCGATCAATCGGTCGACCCGTGGCGATCTCCAAGCTCGTCGCCGTTGCCGAGAGGGCAGGATCAAGTTTCGACACATCGCCGCGCACATTCAGCCCGAGACCAACAATCAACCAGGCGGAGCCACTGCCAGCATCGCCCGCCTCAGCCAAAACGCCACCCACCTTGCGGAAGCTCTGCGTCACGCCCCCCTCAATATTGCGAATAACTAAATCATTCGGCCACTTCAGGCCAATGGTGCCAATCTGCATCCCTGCCGCATCTTCGATTGCATCGGCAACGGCGAGCGAGAGCTCGGCAGCCACACGCCACCAACGTTCAGCATCAAGCGGCAGTGGCGAACCAGCGCCGGCGCGCATCGCGAGGCTCATCAACAGGCCCGTGCCGGGTGCGTCGAGCCAGGTGCGTCCGCGACGACCGCGACCAGCGGTTTGTGTTTCGGCGCGAATCAGCAGCGGCGTATCGGCGGCGACCAGCCCAGCAGTAATGCGCTCGCGTGCAACGTCGTTGGTCGAGGAGACCTCGGTGAGTCGCTCAACCGCGATGCGCGTCAGAGCAGCTACTCCGCGTCGACTGCGTCGGGCGTTGCCAGATCAAACGTCTCGTGCAGCGCCTGCAGCGCGCGTGGCGCGTCAGACTCGCTGACAATGCAGGTGATGCGAATCTCCGAGGTGGAAATCATCTGAATGTTGATCTTCGCGTCGGCAAGAGTTCCGAACATGCGCGCGGCGTAGCCTGGCGCATTCTGAATTCCCGCACCAACAATGGATACCTTTGCCACGTTCTCGTCAATCTCAAGGGCGCGCGCGCCAATCTCGGCTCGAATCTTCTCAAGCACCGGGCGTGCGGCCGCAAGGTCGGCACGCGAGGTGGTGAACGAGAGGTCGGTGGTGCCGTCGTGCGAGACGTTCTGCACGATCATGTCAACGTTGATGTTCCCCGCCGAGAGCGGCTCAAACACCGCGCGCGCGATGCCGGGCTTGTCGGGCACGGCAACCATGGTCACCTTCGCCACCTTCGTATCGGCCGCCAGGCCGCGAACCTTATTGCGCTTCTCCACCTGCGTATCCTCCTTGATCACCGTTCCTGGGTGCTCCTCAAATGAGCTGAGCACCTCGATTGCCACGTTATTGACCCAGCCGAGCTCCACGGCACGCGTCTGCATCACCTGGGCCCCCTGGTTGGCGAGCTCCAGCATCTCCTCGTAGCCCACGACCGAGAGCTGGCGTGCGGCGGGCACGGCGCGGGGGTCGGCGGTGTACACGCCACGCACGTCGGTGAAGATCTGGCAGCGATCGGCCCCCAGGGCGGCAGCCAACGCGACCGCCGAGGTGTCGGAGCCGCCGCGACCGAGGGTCGTGGTCTCAGAGCCCTCGCTGACCCCCTGGAATCCCGCCACGATCACGACCCGACCAGCGTCGAGTTCGGCGCGCACGCGCTTCGGCTCAATCCCCGCGATGCGCCCCTTGCCGTAGGTGCCGTCGGCGCTGATCCCCGCCTGGGCACCGCTCAGCGAGATGGCGTCGGTACCGCGCGCAATGAGGGCCATGGCCAACAGCGCTGCCGACTGAATCTCGCCAGTGGCCAGGAGTGCATCTTGTTCGCGCGCGCTCGGCAGTGTGCCGCCGGTGACAGACGAAGCGAGTGCGAGCAGGTCGTCGGTGGTGTCGCCCATGGCAGAAACCACTGCAACGACGTCGCGGCCAGCGGCGCGATCGCGCGCGATGCGCGCAACAACGGCGGCAATGCGCTCAACGGAGCCGACCGAACTCCCGCCGTACTTCTGAACAAGCAGCTTTGACGACGCGGTCACTTCACTCCGACCGAACGAAGGATGCGGACTCCCTCTTGGTCGACCTCAATCTGTTCGGCGTGTCCGCCGACGCCGGTTGCGGCGGCGGCGGTATCCAGTGCAGCGATTACGGCGGCGATGCCGTCGTCACCGCGCTCGTCATCAACGATCGTCAGCACCGATGAGCCGGAGCCCGCGAGGCAGGCACTTGTTGCGCCCGCGTCGAGTGCGGCGGCAAAGAGCTTCGGCAGCGCGGTGAACTTCTTGATGCGGTACGGCTGGTGGATGCGATCGTCGGAGAGGATCGCGAAGCCCGAAACCTCGCCCGCCTTGAGCGCGGTGATGCCGAGGGCGAGTCGCGAGGCGTTGTGCACCGCGTCGTCGATCGGAACGATCTTCGGCAGCACAGCGCGCATCACGCTCGTCTCAAAGCGCACGTCAGGGATCAGCACCACCGGAATCGCGTCGTGCGGCACATGAATGATGCGCGCGGTGAGTACGCCGTTCGCACGTCCACTCGCCACACAACCGCCGAAGATAGCGGCGGCAACGTTGTCGGGGTGCCCCTCAATCTCATCTGCGGCGGCAAACAGCTTGTCGGTGAGTGGATCGCTAAACGACTCGAAGCAGGCGCCACTCGCGCCGGAAGCGCCAGCCGCCGTGCCAGCAAGTGCGGCACCAGCGAAGAGACCGCCCACAATGGCGGCGGCCGACGAGCCCAATCCGCGTGAGAGTGGGATGGTGTTGACCGCCGTGACGGCAAGGTCGAGCGCATCGGCACCCGTTACGCCGGCAATCGAGAGCCCGCGATAGATGGCGTCGACCGCCATGTTCGTGCGGTTCGCCGCCAGCTCCTCGGCTCCCTCGCCCGAGGCGCCGTACGTCACGGTGCCTTTTCCAGAAGCGGATACGCCGGTGACCTGCACGGTGAGCTCGTTGGTCATCTCGAGGGCGAGACCGAGCACGTCGTAGCCGGCGCCAAGGTTCGCCACGGTGGCGGGCACCGCAACGGTGACGGAACGACCGACCAGAGCCTCTCCCTTCATGACGCCTCCTCCGCTACTCGCTACCAACCGAGCGCGCGGCGAACGCCGGCGACCGTTGCATCTGACTGTCGAATCTCGCCAATGAGGCGCGACGCGGTGTCGGGGTCCTTCAGACCGAAGCCCGTCATCACCGCCACGATTCGCTGCGACCCATCAATTGAGCCGTCGGCAATGGCGTTGCGCAAGCCAGCGATCGGCGCGGCGCACGCGGGTTCCACGAAGATGCCAGTCAGTCGAATGATGTCGGCCTGTGCGCGCAGGATCTCGTCGTCGGTGACAGCGCGAATGA
>JBBAWJ010000025.1:0-11493 GCA_040397255.1 Candidatus Limnocylindrus sp. | reverse complement strand
GGCCCCGGCAGGAGTCGAACCTGCGACCAACTGCTTAGAAGGCAGCTGCTCTAATCCACTGAGCTACGGGGCCAGCTTCCCGTAGGATAGAGGTATGAAGGCCCTTTATGACGGAACCGAGCTGGCATCGATGGACCCCCTGGTCCTGATGAAGAACCTCGACCATACCCGCATGACCTCGCGCCGCCTCTCCTACATCCTGCAGCAGCAGGTGCACCTCTACACCCCCGAGGCGAACAAGCTCCGCGACGAGATTGACCTCTACGTTGAGGCGGAGCGCCAAATTGAGGGCGAGATGGCCCGGCGGAAGATCCGCGCCTAAGCCCATTGGGGTCACGAGAGAACATCGGAGGGTTTGAGATGCAAAAGCGTCGCCACAGCAGCGGAGTATTCGCTCTCCTCGCTGCCATCGTGCTCGTGGCGGGGTGCGCAAGCACCGACAAGAACGGCGTGCCGCTCGCCCCAACCGCACCTGGCTTCGGAGAGACAGTTGGAGATGTCTCTTGCGACTCGGGTGGGCACGACGCCGCGTTCCACCTGCATACGCAGCTCGCCGTCTACCTACCCGATGGCACCAGTGCCGATGTTCCACCAGATATCGGCGTCGGAACCGGCTGCATGTACTGGCTGCATACTCATGATGAGACGGGGAAGTTGCACGTCGAAGCTCCCGCAGCGACGGCCGCTACCCTCGCAGACTTCCTCGAGATCTGGCGCCGTTCTACTAATCCAACGATTCCAGATGCCGTGAACGCTGGGCTCGCAGAGGTGAAGGTTATGGGCGAGGTCGTTAGCGACCCAGCGAGCGTTGAGCTCTCAGACGGCCTCGGAATCGTGATCACCCTCACGTCGTTCCCGCAGCCCTAACGCAGGCTAAGCCGAAGACCGCGCCTAAGGCCTAGCCGTTCGCTGCTGGAGCAAACGTCACACCACTCCCCGGCTGGTCGTCGTTCAGCGCCCAGCGGCACTCCTCGTCGAGTTCGAGTCCCGTGAACGGATCACCAATGAGGCCGATGGGCCCATCAAGATCGAGGAACTCTGCAGCGCCCGCGACGGCGGCCGCACCCGCGGTGCCGAGCTTCGTCTCCACCATTGAGCCGAACATGCGACGTAGGCCGAGCGACTCCGCCTTGCGGAAGCCGCGCAGTGATGGGCCAAGCCCGCCGATCTTCACCTGCTTCAGGTTGACGCCGTCAACTAGGCCAACGAGCTGCTCAATGTCGTCGTAGACGATGCAGTCCTCATCGGCGATCACGGGGATCTCGGTGGCGGCGGCGAGGGCCGCCATGTTCTTGATGCGGCCAGGCTGCAGCGGCTGCTCAAGCAGCTCCACGTTGCTGCGCTCAATGAGCGGCAGAAGTTCCAGTGCGCGCTCGAGGCTCCAGCCGCAGTTCGCGTCGAGGCGCAGCGGCCCCTGATACACCTCGCGCACGCGACGCAGCAGCTCCTCTTCGCCGCCAAGGCCAACCTTGAGCTTCAGGCTCGGGTACTTCGTTGCGGCGGCGGCGCGTTCGACCATCGTGTTGACCGGTGCGATGCCGATGGTCAGGTTCGTATGCCCCATCGTCTCTGGTGCACCGAGCCAACGGCGCAACGAGGTCTTCGCCGAACGCGCCAGGAGATCTTGCAGCGCCTGCTCAATCGCCGATTTGGCGGCACCGTGATTGCCGAGGGCGATATCCATCGCATCACTCATCGGGGTGAGCCCGTCGGCGGCGCGGCCGCTCATGCCGCTCAAGCCACGGGCAGATGTGTACCCGCTGCCGGTCGTTGCTCCACCCGCCTCGGCGAGTGCCGCCTCGATTGCGGGGAGCGCTACCGAGAAGAGGAGCGGCGCCACCGCGGCGATCGTCTCTGGGGTGTCGCCGTAATACGGATCGGCGCAACCTTCCCCCCACCCTTCAAGGCCGGTGGCACGGTCAGTGATGTGCACGAATGCAGTGCGCGAACTCTCCTCGTTCGGATCGGGTCGCGCGATGCGGAATGGCACCAGGTACGGGATGTCCCACATGAATACCTCAACGTCGAGACCACCAGCGCTGAATGCGGTGAGGCGCGAATGCGTGGGCGCTACGGCCACACGCCCCCCTCGGGGTCGCCACCGAGCGCCAGTAGCGGATCGCCGTTATTCATGGCGAGGGTCGTCACCAAGAAGATCACCACGCCGTCAATCGGTGCCATTGGCGTTTGCAACACGTCGCCAAAGACGCCCTGCACCTCGCCCAGCTTCTCGCCCTTCTTTACAACAGAGCCCACGGCCACAGCCGGGTGCCAGTAGCCGGCGACGTCGGCAGGAATCTCAGCCCGCAGCCACGCCTCGCTGTTGAGGCGCGTGCTGGCACCAGGCTTGAGCGGACCGACCTCGCGTTCGATGGGGCTCTGCGGAAAGGCGCCCATCCCCATCTCGGCGATCACGCCGCGCACTCCGGCGGCATGGCGCGCCACGAACTCGGGCTCCACGTGCCCCTGCCCCCCGAACTCACAGAGAATGCCGATCGCGCCGAGCTGCTCGGCAGTGGAGGTGGTGGTGCCCGGGCTTGCGCCAATCAGCAGCCACTCCGCGCCAACGGCACGGCCGAGCGCCACGGCGCGCGCATCTCGCGCGGCGTCGCCCGTCTGCTCAATGCCGACAAATGGCGAAAGCGCCTCGTTGATATCGCCCGCGTGCAGGTCCAAGTAGACGTCGGAACCGGTCATGAGCTGCGTGGCGATGGCGTGGGCGATCCGCTCGCTCGCACTCCCCGTCGCCGACCCCGGATAGACGCGGTTTAGGTTCTTGCCGTCTTGTGGATTGACGTAGATCGAGCGCGCCTTGAATGCGGCAGGACTCGTGGCGAGCGTTGCGACGATCGAGCCCTTCAGGTTGCTGAGCGTTGCTGGGTCGCCAGCCTCAGGCGAGAGGAGGAGCGAACGCAGCGCCGCAGGACCGGTGTACTCGCCGCCATGAATGCCGGCGGTGATGGCGAGGCGTGGGCCAGGCTGCCCGCCGTTGATCACCACCACAGGGATCTGCGTCTGCTCGCCAGGGCCCGTCTCCACGGCGAGCCAGCCGGTGGCGCGACTTCCAGGAGCGGCGATGGCGGTACCGAGCTGCACGTTCATGCGCGCATCATGACAGGGGGTAGCGGCCAATGCCGCGCACGTCTGCAACCAAGCAGATTGGGGGAGAAGTTAGCGGGCAGGGCCGAGGCGCGGAACGTTTGATGATGCGAGGCGCTCTTCAAAGCGGCGGGCGGCGGCATCGAGTTTATCAAGATGCTCTTGCAGGCGGATGCGCGCCTGCTCGGCCGCAGCGTCAAGTCCGCTGAGTTCGAAGACACCCCAGAAGCGCAGGATCGGCATCAGCACGTCATCGCGATGGACGCGTAGGTCGTAGATCCCTGCCTTAGCCATATCGGCGGCCTTGCGGAGGAAGTTCGGAATGCCGGCACCTGGCATCTGGAAGGCCAAGACCTCGTCGACGATTGCTCGCACTGCGGCGGACGGTTCGATCTGGAGTGCTGCCTTCAGCATGTCGCGGTAGAAGACCATGTGGAGATTCTCATCGGCGGCGATTCGGACCATGATCCGATCAGCCACTGGATCATCCGAATAGCGGCCAGTGTTTCGATGCGAGATTCGCGTCGCCAACTCCTGGAAGGCCACGTATGCGAGGCCGTGCAGCGTGTCCGGAAAGAGATGCTCATAGCCCTTCTGAAGTTGACTCATGCGACCACGCTCCAACAGGACCGGATCGATGTTGCGCGTGACCGTGAGGTAGTCGCGCAAAACGATGGCGTGTCGCCCCTCCTCTGCAGTCCAGCGACCGACCCAGTTGATCCAGGCGCCGTCGCCCGAGCCGAACATGCCGTGAATAAGGCGGTGGTAGCTCGGCAGATTGTCTTCGGTGAGCAGCCCGATCTCGAACGCGGTCTGCGCCACGCCCGTCAGTCGCGGGTGGTCTGGAGTCCAGGGCTCCTTGTCAAAGTCGCGGCCCAAGCGGTACGGGATGTACTCGTGCGGGAACCACTCCTCGGCCACCTGGATGTGGCGATTAAGTAGTCGGGCGGCCTCCGGCTCCAGCTCGTTGAGGATCTTTCGGTCGAGGGCGGTCCCTTGGCTAGGCTTCTCATCAGACATGGGGCAAGTGTAGACGAGGACGCCAAAACGACCCGCGGTCCCACTTGGCTGTACGCCTGGGTGCAACCGGCGGAGCGGCGGAGCGGCGTTACTTGACCTTCGCCATGGTATTCGAGAGCTAGGTGGTTGCAGTGGTGCGGGGCGCGCAACAGGGGTGCGACTGAGAGCCCGTTATGGGAGAGTTCACGTGAGCCAAGGGCAATTGCCAAACGGCTCACATCTGATAGGAGGAGTAAGAGATGAAAAGGACGTCATGGCTGCGCGCAGCGGCTGCTGCGCTCGCGGCAGGGCTACTTGTCGCTGCATGCGGGGGGGCCAGCGAGAGTCCCGCCGCAGGGATCGAACTCACCACTGATCCGGTGACGCTCACCATCCAGATCTTTAACGCTGGTGGTCAGGCGGAACTCGAATACCGACAGGCCCAAGCGGTCGCCTTCACCGCACTGCACCCAAATGTCACCGTTGAGATCGTGCAGAGCGCCAACTACATCGACACGGTCCTCCCACAGGTCGCGGCTGGAACGGTGGGCGACGTGCTCTGGACTGACACGGACACCGGCTTTACCCAGTTCGCCGTTGCGGGCGCGTTTGAGCCACTCGACAGCTTCATTGAAGCGGACAGCTACGACCTGAGCCCGTACCCTTCGGCGCTACTGGAGTCGTTTCAGGTTGAAGATGCACAGCTAGTCATGCCGAACAGTGTGCTGCCATTCAACTTTGTCTACTACAACAAGGACATCTTCACGGCGGCTGGCGTGGCTGAGCCAACAAGCGACTGGTCTATTGCTGAGTTTGTTGACGCTGCTCGCAAGACAGCAGATAAGGGGAGCAAGCGCTACGGCCTGACGCTCGCCTGGAATGAGCAGTATGTGGCCTGGATGCGCATGTACGGCTGTGAGCTGAGCAACGATGACTCAGCTGCAACCGAGTACACGTATAACGGTGAGGGCTGCGCCGACTCAATGAAGACGCTTGACGACCTGAGCCGCGAGGCGGTCCTTAACTGGAGCCTTGGCGCGGGGTTCGGCGGCCTGCCAGAGGGCGACAAGGCTGGAGAGCAGAACTTCTCCGCTGGCAACGTTGCCATGTTGATCTCTGGCACATGGGAGTCCCCAGCAATTATCGCAAATTCTGCTGGTGCGTTCGAGTGGGGCGCAGTCTCCGTCCCCGTTGAGGGGAATGGGAAGATCCAGGGGGCGGCCTCTGGCTTCGGCGTCTCTTCAGCATCAAAGAACAAGGCATGGGCCTGGGAGTACGTCAAGTTTCTCACAGACATTGAAGGACAGAAGAGCGACGCGATCGCGGGCTACAACAGCTCGCCGATCTCTGCCGTTCTCGACGAGGTCTACTGCAAGTCAGAGGCACTCCCGTTGAGCAAGTGTGAGATCACCAAGATCGGCGTCGAGCGCATCGCGCTCGAGCCGATCAGGGGCGAGTGGTCCGAAGGATTCTGGGGTGTGGTCGGTGCAGCATTTGAGGGGGCATTCGTTGCCCAGACGCAGGGCGACTGGCAGGTGCTCCTCAACGATCTCGTCGAGCAGTCAACCGCTGCAGCACCGCTCCAGTAGGGGCGTGGCCGCAACGGCTTCTACGGTAAACGGTACAAAACGATGCGCGGAGCTGAAGAGGGGGCGAGCCGGATGAGCCGGTTTCGCTCCCTCTTCGCGCCCTTGCCGCTTCTACAGCGCAACGAAGAGCGCTGGTTCTGGCTCTTTATTGCGCCGTTCCTCGCCGGGTTCGTCCTCTTTGCGCTGCTCCCGCTGATCGCCTCGCTGGCGCTCTCGTTTATGGATTGGAATCTGCGCGGCACACCAAAGTTGGTTGGGCTGGAAAACTATGCCGATCTCGTAAACCTAGAGGGGAAGGGGAAACTCGTCCTGAAGGCCTTTAGTAACACGGCGATGATTACGATCATTGCAGTGCCACTGCAGTTGGCGGTGGGTATGGCGTTTGCGATGCTACTAAACCAGAAGGTACGTGGCATGGCGCTATATCGAATGGCCTTCTATCTACCGACCGTTGTTTCTGGCGTAGCCACTGCAGCGCTCTGGACCTGGATTCTTGGCACAGAGGGCCTGCTGAATAAGGGTCTCGACTTAATTGGCGTGGCGGGGCCCGCCTGGTTCAATGAACCTGAGTCGGTGCGCTGGGGAATCATCTTCATGCTCATCTGGGCGGGCACCGGAGGGATGACGCTGATCTTCCTTGCGGGCCTGCAGCAGATTTCAAAAGAGCTGCTCGAAGCGGCGGAGTGCGACGGCGCAGGGCGCATTCGGAGATTCTTCTCCGTCACGCTGCCACTCCTCTCGCCCACGCTCTTCTTCAATCTAGTCATTGGCCTGATCGGCGGACTCTCTCTCTTCACTGAGCCGTTCGTGATCTCTGGCGGTGCTGGGGGACCGGCGAACGAATCAATGAGCGTTGCGCTCCTTATCTAC
Organism: Candidatus Limnocylindrus sp.; assembly: GCA_040397255.1. GTDB lineage: Bacteria > Chloroflexota > Limnocylindria > Limnocylindrales > Limnocylindraceae > Limnocylindrus. Next base: position 4,936 of record JBBAWJ010000025.1, on the reverse strand, counting down.
CGACTACTCATTCGCAACCTCGACTTTGGCTTTGGCTCCGCAGTTGCCTGGCTGTTGACGATCGTCGTCATGGTCCTTACCGTCATCAACTTCCGCCTCTCCAAGCGCTGGGTCTTTTATGACGACTAGGTCAGCCGCTGATTCACGAAAGGGACTGCGGATCATCTCGCCGGGCCGCCTAGCGCTTTATGCCACCCTCACCCTCTTCGCCGCGCTCTTCATCCTTCCGTTCGTCTGGCAGCTTGGAGGTTCGCTGAAGACGCCTGCAGAGCTCGCCAGTGGATCGTTCAACCTCTTCCCCGTCGACCCACAGTGGGGCAACTACGCTGAGGTCTTCCGGCGCGCGCCGATCGCCACCTGGTTCGCAAACTCTGTAGTGATTGCGGTGCTCGGCACAATCGGTGCGACGCTCACCTCTGCCTTCTGCGCGTACGGCTTTGCCGTCCTGCGCGCCCGGGGTAGCCGCCTCGCCTTCGGCATGGTGCTGCTCACTATCCTTGTTCCCTACCAGGTGCTGATCATTCCTGAGTACATCGTCTGGGCAAAATTGGGACTGACGAATACGCCGATCCCACTCGTCTTGCCGTGGTTCCTTGGTGGCGGCGCGTTCAACATCTTCTTGATGCGCCAGTTCATGCGTGGCCTCCCACGCGATATGGTTGATGCTGCGCGCGTTGACGGCGCTGGTGAGTTGCAGATCTTCCGTCGCATCATCCTGCCGATGTGTGCTCCAGCACTTGCGGTGATTGCGGTCTTCCATTTCATCTTTATGTGGAACGACTTCTTGCGGCCGCTCCTCTACCTGCAAGATCCATCAGCGACCACACTTCCCGTTGGCCTCTCTGGGTTCGTCACCCGCTTTGCGCGGCAGTGGCACCTCCTCCTCGCCGGGAGTGCGCTCGCCCTGGCGCCGCTCGTCATCATCTTCGCCTTGGCGCAACGGGTGATCGCCCGTGGCATCAGCGTGGTGGGGGTGCGCAAGTAGAAGGGGCGCATGGCGCGACGACGCGTTGAAACAGTGTGGCTGATAGGTATAGTCGTAGATAAGCAGATAAGTGCCGCATGCGGCAGAGGAGGGTGAAATGGCAGAACAGCTCGCAATCGCAGGGGGGATTCCAGTCAAGTCCGATGAGTATCCCGCATGGCCCTACTATGACGCCAAAGATGAGGCGATCCTTCTTGAGGTGCTGCGCAGCGGCGTCTGGGGCGGTTACCCAGAACCGGGCAAGTACAACGCGCGATTCTGCGAAACCTTTGCGGCGTACCAGAACGGCGGAAAGGCTGGCGCGAACGGCATCTTGATGGTGAACGGCACCGTCACAATGGAGGTGGCGCTGAAGGCGCTCGGCATCGGCTGGGGCGACGAGGTGATCATCCCTGCGCTCACATTCGCCGCTACCGGCTACGCACCGATCGCCGCAGGGGCGCTCCCCGTTGTGGTGGATGTAGAGCCAGAGGCATGGACGATTGATCCGAAGGCGGTCGAGGCGGCAATCACGCCGCGCACCAAGGCAATCATGCCAGTGCACTGCGGCCAGGTTGTCTCAGATATGGATGCGATCGTTGCGATCGCGCGCAAGCACGGCCTCGCGATTGTTGAAGACAGTGCGCACAGCCAGGGGAAGGAGTGGGGCGGCCAAGGGGTTGGCCTCATTGGCGACTTTGGCTCATTCAGCCACCAGTCCTCCAAGATCCTCACCGCGGGTGAGGGCGGCACGCTCCTGACGAAGGATGCAACACTGGCCCGACGCGCACACTCGCTGATCGACTGTGGGCGCGCAAAAGATGACGCCGGCAAGGAGTTCACTTTCGGCGCGAACTTCCGCCTCGGCGAGCTCCACGCGGCGCTGCTGAACACGCAGATGGAGCGCTTTGAGGCGCAGCGTGCCGAGCGCGAGACGAACGGTCGCTACATGGAGGAGCAGCTCACCAAGGTCAACGGCGTCCGTGCACTGAAGGTCTTCGACCGCGTCACGCGCCTCTCCTTCTACCGTTTCATCATCGCGATCGATCCTGAGGCGTTCGGCGGAGTGGGGAACGCTGCCGTGTGCGAGGCACTCGATGCTGAGGGGATCGGCTGCTGGGTCGGCTACGAGTCGATGAGTGACTACGAGCTCTTCCAGCCGCATCTCTCACGCATGCCCGTGCCGATGCAGTACGCGAAGCAGATGGATCCGAAGAGTTGGCACACACCAGTTGCTGATCGTGCGGCGAAGCTCGAGCAGATCTACCTGGACGAAAACATCTTCCGTGCCGGCAAGGCAGGGATTGATCAGGCGGTTGAAGCGCTGCTGAAGCTGCAGCGTCACCCAGACGTGCTGAAGAAGGTCGCCGCCGCGATGGCCGCCGGCTGACCTGCCGCGTATGACGGAGGCTGTCCGCTTCGCCATTCACGGCGGTGGCTACATCGCAAAGATCCATGCACAGGCGGTAGCAGATACCGCTGGCGCTCAGCTTGTCGCGATCGCTGGGCGCAGCGGAAGTGCTTCGGAGTTAGCGAAGCTCGCTAGCGTTCCGTGGCTTGACGGCGAAGAGGGTCTCGTTGCGGCGGCAAAGCGCGGCGAGTTTGACGTTGCGATCCTCTGCACGCCAAATACGATGCACGCCCCCGTTGGGCTGCGACTCCTTGACGCTGGCGTCCACCTGCTCGTAGAGAAGCCGATGACCACAAGCTTTGCCGACGCAACAGCACTCGCCGATCGTGCACGCGCCAACAAGCTCCACGCCGCAACAGCGCACATGTGGCGCGTGGACCAGGAGGCAACCTGGCTGCGCGATCAGGTTGCGGCGGGGGCGGTCGGTGCGGTGTATAGGAGTCGCGGATGTGGGGTGCACACTGGCTGGGGGCCATCAGGTTGGTTCACCGAGGCGAAGCTTGCCGGCGGCGGCGCGGTTGCCGACATGGGAATCCACGCGATTGACACGCTGCGTTTTGTTCTTGGTGAGCCGAAGGCGATCGCCGTCTCGGCGCGAACCGCGCGCCGCTTCATCAGCGGCGACGTTGAAGACACCGCCTCCATTCGTATTGATTGGGAGTCTGGTGGCTGGTCTGAAGTTGAGGCCGGCTGGTGGCAGCCGTTCGCCGACGGACTTGAATCGAGCCTGCGCCTCTACGGCGAACGTGGCACCGCCACCCTCTTCCCCACCGCCGTGGTGAAGGGGGCCGGGGGCGACGCCGCCGAGACGTTCGCTGGCCCGGCGGTGAAGAAGGGCGACCACTGCGATCCACTCATCTACGCTGCGCAGATCGCGCACATGGTCGGGGTAGTCAACGGCGCGCCGTCACTGTTGGACACCTGTGGCCCTGCCGCAGTTGCCATCATGGAGGCGGCGTACCAATCAGCCGCAAGTGGAAAGACTGAGCCAGTTCCGTCGTGAAGTTGCCATCAAGAGGCGTTAGTTAGCCCAGTCAAACTCTTCGTTTCAACGGCGCCAGCGGCGGCCTTCACGTCTTCACGGTGAGGGCGACAAGGCGCTCAGCCATACTGTCACCCTCGCATCATGCGCCGAGCGCGCGCCGAACAGTTGCCAATTCAGCGTCGCCGATTGAGAGCTCGTGCGCATGCGAATACCAGTAGCCACCAGCACGCGCAAAGGCCGGAAGCTCCTTCAGTGTCGCCTCAACCTCGCTCCAGCTAACGCCGAGGTCGGCGAGCCGCCAGCGCGTTCCGGCGGCGGCAACGATCGCCATCGCGCGCTGGTGATCAATCCTGGTAAGTGACGTCATCGCGAGAACACCCATCACAACGAGTTCGCCATGCATGATTGTCCGCCCCGTGACTGCCTCAAAACAATATGCAAAGAAGTGCTCGCTCCCCTCTTCAAACCGCGCATGTCCGAGATTGTGGCATCTCCACCCGATTTCACGATGTAACTCCATGAGAGAGCGAATCCCCGACTCTGACCGCACGGCAATCTCCGGGGCGGCCGCTTCGAGGGCATCGATATAGCGCGCAGATGCAGCGGCTCCCTCCTCGCTCCAGGCAGGGGCAATTCCCTTGCCAACCGCCAGCTTCCAATCTGCGATCGCAGTGAGGCACGAAAGAACGTCACCGATACCAGCGGAGAGGAGCGCGGACGGCGCAGAGCCGAGGATCTCGTAGTCAATGAGCACCTCCTCTGGGACGGCATCTCCCTCGTAGCGCACGCGCTCGCCGTCACGCAACGCGCTCATCCGCGTGAAACATGCATCAACCGATGCAAGCGTTGGCAGCTGCACGAGAGGCAGTTCGCGTCGCCAGGAGATCCACTTCGCTACATCCATCGCCGTGCCACCGCCAACACCGACAACCGTGACGCCGCTTGGCGCAGAGCGTGCGAGGCCATCGAGCGTCGCCTGGTCTAGGGCCCCGGCCATCAGGAGTTCGGTTGGCTCGCGACCAAAGTTTGGCGCAACGATCGCCCATGCCTCGGGCTGTGTCACGACTAGCGTCCGACCGAGACGGTCGCCGAGTCCACGGGCGAGCCCGCGCTCATAGGCGGCGGGGAACCCATGGCGGGCGATAAAACTTGCGTACCCTGCCTGTTGCGGCCGCGACGTTTCGCCGCGTGTCAGCGGTTGATCGCCACCGTCGCATCCCGTCTTCCCCGTCTGCCACTTGATGCCCATCGGGATAACCCTCCCATATTGAAGCGCCTAAGGACGACTCAATTCCCAGATCACCTTCAGGGGTGAGTCATCACCGAGCGCGTACTGGGAGAGCTCCCAGATCACGGTCCCCGACGCCTCCTCCTTGGCAATGGCCACCTAGGCACGCAGCGTGGCGGCCCCGTTGTAGTTCTGCTCCTCGCCGAGGTCGAGGATGCGATCGCCGTCTGCCGTCGCCCGATCAGACTCAATAATTTTTCGGTAGGAGATGTCCCCTGGACGCGCCCTGGGGGCAGAGCGTGGGGCTTACTCAGCCGTGCGTCATGCGGAGATTTGGTAGCGCATACC
>JBBAWJ010000024.1:0-13440 GCA_040397255.1 Candidatus Limnocylindrus sp. | reverse complement strand
GAGAGCGACCAATGGCGACGAAGTTCGTATTCGTCACTGGTGGTGTCACCTCCTCTCTCGGCAAGGGAATCACCGCCGCCTCTGTCGGCCTCCTCCTCAAAGCGCGCGGTCTGCGCATCTCCGTCATCAAGCTCGACCCCTACCTCAACGTTGACCCGGGCACCATGTCTCCGTACCAGCATGGCGAAGTGTTCATTACCGACGACGGCGCAGAGACCGACCTCGACCTCGGGCACTACGAGCGCTTCATCGACGTCAATCTCTCGCAGGCCTCTAACGTCACCACCGGGCGCATCTACTCCACCGTGATCGCACGCGAGCGCCGCGGTGACTATCTTGGCGGCACGGTGCAGGTCATTCCGCACATCACCAACGAGATCAAGGAGCGCGTGTTGCGCCTGAGTGGCGATGACGTTGATGTGGTGATCGTTGAGGTTGGTGGCACCGTTGGCGACATTGAGTCGCTGCCGTTCATTGAGGCGATTCGACAGCTGAAGAAGGATGTTGGCCGCGGCAACTCGCTCTACATTCACGTCACACTCCTTCCAGAACTCGCCGCTACTGGTGAGCTGAAGACGAAGCCAACCCAGCACTCCGTGAAAGAGTTGCGCGGGAGCGGCGTTCAGCCCGACATCATCATCTTGCGCGCGGACCACCCGGTTCCAGACGACGTCCGCGAGAAGATCGCCCTCTTCACCGACGTCCCCGTTGAGGCGGTCGTGCCCGCAACTACCGCGCGCACTATTTATGAGGTGCCACTGCAGTTCGAGAGGTTCGGCCTCGGCGACCTGGTCGTGAGCGAACTTGGTCTCCCAGCAACCACGCCAGACCTCTCGCGTTGGGAGAAGCTGTCCGCTGAGATCGTCGCCGAGAAGCCTGCCGTTGAGATCGCCATCGTCGGCAAGTACACCGAACTTCCTGATGCCTATCTCTCCGTAACTGAAGCGCTGCGCCACGCCGGTTGGGCACACGGCGTTGATGTACGCGTGCGCTGGGTGAGCGCCGAGCGACTCGATGATGCCGAGCCTGCCGTCCTCTCTGCAGAACTCGCTGGGGTGCACGGCATCTTGGTGCCAGGCGGCTACGGCTACCGCGGCATTGAGGGGAAGATCCGCGCGGCACACATGGCGCGCACGGAGCGCATCCCGTACCTGGGACTCTGCCTCGGCCTACAGATTGCGGTGATCGACGTCGCGCGCGAGGCCCTCGGCTCCAGTGATGCGAACTCGACCGAATTCGACATGTTCACCAAGAACCCCGTGATCGACTTCACCCCTGACCAGCGCGGTGTGGAAGAGAAGGGGGGCACGCAGCGTCTTGGCCTCTACCCCGCCAAGCTCACCCCAGGGAGCCGCGCTGGGACCGTCTACGGCGCCGAGGTTGTGTACGAGCGACACCGCCACCGCTTTGAGGTTGCCAACCGATTCAAGCCGCAGCTTGAGGCGGCCGGCATGCGCTTCACCGGTGTGTCACCTGATGGCCGCCTCGTTGAGATCATCGAGCTCGCCGACCACCCGTGGTTCGTGGCCAGCCAGTTCCACCCCGAATTCACCAGCCGACCGCTGCGCCCGAACCCACTCTTTGACGGGTTCGTCGGCGCCGCTGTGGCACTGCGCGACGGGCGGCTCGCCTCGTACACCCCACGAATGGTTGGGGTGCGCGATGATGAGGTGGCGAAGGCTGAGCGAAGTCGTGCCGTCGAGGCCGCCGCCACCAAGGCGGCAAAGCGCAGCAACGGTTCAAACGCGTAATCGCCCATAATCGGGCTAATCCATTAAGTATTGAGGGGGCGCTATGAAGTTCTTCTTGGACACCGCTGACATCGAAGAGATCAAGACCGGGATCAAGTGGGGCGTCGTTGATGGCGTCACCACGAACCCGTCGCTCTACGCGAAGGTTGGCGGCTCGTACGAGGAGATCCTGAAGGAGATCTGCAGCTTGACCAAGGGCCCGGTCTCTGCAGAGGTCATGAGCGATGACGCCGACGGCATGGTTAAGGAGGGTCTCGCCTTCGCGAAGATCGCTCCAAACATTGTGGTCAAGGTTGCCCTCACCACCGCCGGACTCGAGGCCATTAGCCGCCTCGCCGCCGAGGGGATCAAGACGAACTGCACCCTGATCTTCACGGCGAACCAGGGGCTCATGGCTGCGAAGGCTGGCGCTTCGCTGATCAGCCCATTCGTCGGACGACTCGACGACATCAACGAAGACGGCATGATCGTTATCCAGGAGCTCGCCGAGATCTTCGCGAACTACGAGGGGCTCGATCACTGCGAGATCCTCGCCGCCTCGATCCGACACCCACGACACGTCACAGAGTCAGCACTGGCAGGGGCACACGTTGCAACGATGCCACTCAAGGTGTTGGAGCAGATGACGAAGCACCCACTCACCGAGAAGGGGATCGCGATCTTCAAGTCGGACTGGGCGAAGGCAACCTCCGGAAAGTAGTCGCGAGCCCGAAACCGCGGGCTCTTGACGAGCGGCAACGGCTGCCGTAGAGTTCTCACATCCCCCCGATCTGCACAGCGAACGCGGCGCAGTTTCGCGTACCGGGGATGCAGCCACCCACAGATAGAGGAAGGTATCCAACTGATATGAACGACGGACGAAACCGCGGCCCACGACGACCACCCCGCCGCGGCGGACCAAACCCAAACTCCATGCGCATGCCGCAGAGCGCGCTTCCGGCTGACGTTGAGGTGCTCTCCGAGGCCGACCTTGCCGCCGAAGGCCTCGTCACCTTTGCCGCTCTCTCCAACATGACTGCGACCGAACTGATTGCCGCGGCCAAGAAGCTCGGCGTGGTGGCCACGCAGCAAGGGGAGCTCACCGCGGTCATCCAAAAGATCCTCACGGCTCAGGCCGACGAGCAGGGTCAGATCTGGGCCGAGGGAATTCTCGAAATCGTCGACGACGGCTACGGCTTCATTCGACGCAATGGGCTACTTCCAAGTGCCGACGATGTCTACGTTCCGTCACCAATGGTGCGCCGACTCGGCTTGCGCCAGGGCGACACGATCGGCGGCGTCATTCGCGCACCGCGCGAGGGCGAGAAGTTCTGGGGGATGCTCCGCATTGAGATCGTCTCCGGCACCGACCCAGAGTCGGCGCGACAGCGTCCGCACTTCGGCGATCTCACACCGATTCACCCGATTGAGCTGATCAACCTTGAGACAGTTCCCTCGAACCTCTCGCAGCGCCTCATCAACCTCGTCAACCCGATTGGCAAGGGGCAGCGCGCCCTCATCGTCTCGCCACCGAAGGCCGGCAAGACGAGCCTGCTGAAGCAGATCGCCCAAGGCGTGACGGCGAACTATCCAGAGATCTCACTGATGGTCTGCCTGATTGGCGAGCGACCAGAAGAGGTCACCGACATGCGCCGCTCCGTAAAGGGCGAGGTCATCTCGTCGACCTTCGACGAGCCGACCGAGAATCACACCCATGTTGCCGAGATGGCGCTCGAGATTGCTAAGCGCCGCACCGAGGCTGGTGCCGACGTCGTCGTGCTGCTCGACTCCATTACCCGACTGGCGCGCGCCTACAACTTGGCGCTTCCACCATCCGGCCGAACGCTCTCGGGCGGTATTGACCCAATTGCGCTCTACCCACCGAAGCGCTTCTTCGGTGCCGCGCGCAAGCTCGAAGAGGGCGGCTCACTCACCATCATCGGCACCTGCTTGGTCGACACCGGCTCGAAGATGGACGACGTGATCTATGAAGAGTTCAAGGGGACGGGTAACTCCGAACTTGTGCTCGACCGCAAATTGGCCGAGAAGCGCATCTTCCCGGCGATCGACGTGCAGCGCTCCGGCACCCGCCGCGAGGAGCTCCTCCTTGATGAGGGGACCCTCAAGATGGTCTGGACAATGCGCCGCATGCTCTCCGCCGTAGGCGCGAATGAGGGGATTGAGTTGCTCCTGAACCGCATCGCGAAGACGGAGTCGAACGCACAGTTCCTCGCCTCGCTCACCAAGGGAACCGAGGGGTCGAACCCCTCGTAGCCCACGCACGAGGCACAGCGTGTGCCAGGGTGCCCCGCTCGGCGGCATAGCCGAGGGGTAGACTAAGGCGGAGATCGGAGGCTGGAATGCCAGATGTGAAGCGCCAAAAAACGTCTGCCCGCGGATCCAAGCATCGCAATGTGCGAGCTGGAAGCCCCACCTTCCGCCTCGTCGCGGCCATCCGCCGTCGCCTCCTCGCCTTTGGATCGTTCCTTGAGCGCAGCGGCGAGCGTGCCATCCAGCTGAGCCTCTTCCGCGCCGGAGAGTTCTTGAAGCGCCCGCTCCCACGACGAGTCCGCGTTCACCCCACCCTTGCGACCCGCACCACCGGCATTGCCGTGGCCGCAATCGCCCACAAGGTCATCCCAGCGCTTGAGGAGCGCGGCATCCTTCGGTCGCTGCGCCGCCGCCGCCGCTCCCTCGACTCTTCGTTGCGCAGGCTCGGTCGTGAGCCAGAGCGAGCGATGCCCGCCGTGATCGCGGGGCTCCTGAGCGTGGCCATTATCGCCAGCCTTCTCCCAGGGCCAACCGTCGACGCTCGCACCCAGGCGCTAGACGACGGTGGCATGAGCGTAGGCATGAGTGCAGCCTATGAGCCAACGTTTACGACGGTGTGGGGCGGTACCGAGAACCCAGACCAATTTGCCTCAGATGGCATCGCAGAGAACACCGCAGTGTCTGACGGCGTACTCATTGGAGAAACTGCAACAGAGAGCACCTTCTCGATGCGTGCGACCGAGGTGGTTGTGCAAGCCCCGGACTCAGTTGTTGCGACAACGGCAATCGACGGGCCGATCTTCCTTGACGATGGAACACTAGAGCTCCCTGCCGCGATTGACATCGTTGTGGCCGACGGCCGCGATCACGTGCTCATTCATGTGGTCGCACGCGGTGAGACGCTTGCCGCGATCGCGAAACGATACAAGATCTCCTCAATGGAGCTGATCTGGTCAAACGGCCTGCAGTCCGCCGACAATCCAGCGGTGGGTAAGCGCCTTCGCGTTCCTGATACACGCGGCATCGTCGTGACGGTGCGTGAACACGAAACGCTCAAGTCGATCGCATCAAAGTATCGAGTTACACCCACAACCATTCGTACCTACAACAAGCTAAAGGTGGTGGACCTTGTACTAGGGATGGTCCTGGTGCTCCCTGGTGGACGAGGCGCTGCGCTACCAACATTTACTCGAGGCGATGGGCTTATCGGCTATACGGGACCACTTCCGGCGGTCTACAGCGGCGTGAAATTCCGATACCCCGTACCGGGTGGTCGATATGTGCGTGGATTTACGCGCTCCCACCTCGGCATGGATATCTCTAATGCCTACGGTGCCTCAGTCGTCGCCGCAGGTGACGGCGTCGTGGTCTTCACTGGGTGGCGCAACAACTGCGGCGGCTACCAGGTGATCATTGCGCACGGATCAAATCTCTACACCGGCTACTACCACCTCTCCGGCATCGTCGCGAGCACCGGCCAAAAGGTGACGCGTGGAACTCGCATCGGACGCATGGGCCAAACTGGCTGCGCGACCGGCCCACACTTGCACTTCGTCGTCTCTCGAGGATTCCCGCTTGCGGGCTCCTCGACGCTCTACAACCCAGCGCGCTTCCTCCCGTAACGCAATGTTTCTTGACATTGTAGAGATCCACCTTGCCGCCGGGCGCGGCGGTGATGGCGCATCGACGATGCGTCGCGAGTCACATGTGCCACGCGGCGGCCCTGATGGCGGCGACGGCGGCCGCGGTGGCAGCATTTACGTTGCGGTTGATACGGGGCAGACGACCCTGCGGGACTTTGAGGTCAAGCGGCGATATGTTGCAGGCGACGCGAGCCAAGGCGGGAACAAAACGTCGCACGGCAAGGCTGGGCGCGACTTGGTGATTGGCGTGCCACCAGGTACGGCAATCTTTGATGCAAAGAGTGGAGACCTGATCGCAGACCTGGTTTCGCGCGAGCAACAAGTGTTGCTGGTGCGCGGCGGCCGCGGTGGCCTTGGCAATGCGCACTTCACCACGGCGACACATCAAGCCCCCCGCCACGCGCAAAAGGGGGAGCCGGGCGAGCTGCGCGAGGTGCGCTTTGAGTTGCGACTGATCGCTGATGTTGGCCTTGTTGGGCTGCCAAACGCAGGGAAGTCCACGCTCCTCGCCGCCATCACCGCGGCGCAGCCAAAAATTGGCGACTACGCCTTCACCACCCTCGAGCCGAACTTGGGTGTGTTGGAGCTGGGCATTGATGATGGCCGTCGACCGACTGTTGCCGATCTTCCAGGGCTGATTGAGGGGGCATCTATCGGTGCGGGTCTCGGCTTCGCCTTCTTGCGACACGCCTCTCGCACGCGCGTGCTGGTACACGTGGTGGACGCGTCGGCTCCCGACCCTGTACGTGACGCCGCGATCATTCGCACGGAGCTCGAGGCGCATAACCCAGCCCTGCTCGAGAAGACGACCCTCGTTGCCCTCAACAAACTAGATCGCCCAGAGGCGAAGGCTCGCGAGGCGGAACTCACCGCCGCGTTCCGCGAGCTAGGTCTCCATGTGCTGCCGATCTCTGCCGCGGGCGGCGAGCGAGGGGAGGGGATCGCTGCACTGCGCGACGCCTTGGCAGACCTTCTCCCTGACGCAGAGACGCTCTCGTATCCGGCTGAGCCTGCGGGCGTGGTGGTACACCGCATCAATCCGATCGCCTCGATTGGCTTCGAGGTCAGCCGCGAGGGTGAAGGGTTCCGTGTTCGAGGTAAGGCAATTGAGCGACTCGTTCACCAGACCGACTTTGCTCGCGAAGAATCTGCAGAGCGATTCCAGCACGAGCTCGCCCGCCAAGGGATTGAATCTGCGCTGCGAAAGGCGGGATGCCGCAGCGGCGACACCGTCACGATCGGCGAACTCTCACTTGAGTGGGATGACCCTGATGACGCGTCACTTCTCAGCGCGGCAGAAGAGGCAGAGGCACTTGAGCTCGATGGCGTTCTCTTGGCCGCAACGCCAAACAACGACGGGGAGAGCGAAGGGTGAGTGGGATCGGGGTCCTCGGCGGCACATTCGACCCGATCCATGACGGCCACCTTGCCCTCGGTCAGGCCGCCTACGAGCTACTGAAGCTCGACCACGTGCTCTTCGTCCCCGCCGCACGACCTCCACACAAGGTTGCCGATCGCGTCACCGATCCTGAGGTTCGCTGCCGCATGGTCGCACTTGCGATCGCTGGGAACCCAGCCTTTGAGATGAGTCGCATGGAGATTGATCGTCCTGGACTCTCGTACACGATCGATACACTTCGAGCCATCGCAGCGGAGCGGCGCGAAGGTGGCGCCGCGCCAGAGCTCACGCTGATCCTCTCCGTTGAGTCACTCCTCGGATTTAACGAGTGGGAAGACGCGACGGGCATCCTTGACCTGGCGCGGGTCGCAGCACTGCCGCGGCCCGGCACGCCAACTCCAGACCGCGCCTGGCTTACGCGCCACTTCCCGGGTAGGGAAGACCGCTTCCTCTATCTCGACGGCTTCCATCTCTCTCACGCTAGCCGAGAGTTACGCGCGTTGGCAGCGCGCGGTCGCTCCCTGCGTTACCTCGTCCCTGGCGCAGTTGCCGACCTCATCCGACGTGAGGGGCTCTATCGCGGTCGACCCGAGCTGGTACTCGAGCGCCCTGTTGAAGTGGAAGACGTACCCGTTGATCCAGCCTCGTAATTGCACAGCCGTTAGTGCGGTACGCTGAGGTCATGTCAACCAAACAGCAAACTGCCATTGAGCCGCATGACCTTGCGCGAAAGGTTGCCCTCCTTGCGGAAGAGAAGAAGGCGGCCGACATTCTTGTTCTAGACGTCAGCGGCCTCACCACCGTTACTGAGGCGTTCGTGATCTGCACCGGTGGCTCTGAGCCACAACTTGCGGCGATCACCGAGAGCATTGTCAGCGGCATGGCCGAAGACGGCATCACTCCGGCTCATCGCCATCGTGCGGCGGCCTCACACTGGATCGTCTTAGATTATGGAAGCGTGATCGTGCATATCTTCACGCCGCCAGAGCGCGACTTCTACAAGCTTGAACAGCTCTGGTCTGATGCGAAGGTGCTCGTCCGAATCCAGTAGCGCTACTTCGGGAGCAGGCTCTTCACAATCCGATTGATATCGCTCTGGCGTGGGCGCCAACCCAAATGACCCAGCGCCCGTGAGATGTCGGCTACCAGGCGGGGCGGATCACCGGCGCGGCGGGGGTGCTCTTGTACCTTAACTCGCGCGCCAGAGGCTTTCTCAATTGCCTTGATCGCCTCGCGAATGCTTGTGCCTGCGCCACTTCCAATGTTGATGGCGCTGAATCCCTGCGACTCTAGAGCCGCAAACTTCTCGATCGCGGCGAGGTGTGCTGCGGCGACGTCAGCAACATGCACATAGTCACGGACGGCGGTGCGGTCAGGGGTGGCGTAGTCGTTCCCGTAGAGCTCGAATGGCTCCCCTGTACGCGCGGCGTTCATGAGGCGTGGCAGCAGGTGTGTCTCTGGGTTGTGGCGCTCTGTCACCTGTTCCGTTGCCCCCGCAACATTGAAGTAGCGCAGCGCAATTGCGGTGAGCCCGTGCGCCGCAGAGTAGGCGCGAAGAACCTGCTCAAAGGCGGCCTTCGTTGCCCCGTACGGGTTAACCGGCGCGAGGGGGAGCTCCTCGTGGAGCACGCTTGATGAAGAGGCGCCATAGACCGCTGCACTTGAGGAGAAGATCAGCCGCTTCACGCCAACGGCAATCGCCGCGTCAAGCAGGGCGATACTGCCGACGAGGTTCGCCTTGAAGTACCGCTCAGGCTGCGCCACGCTCTCAGCGACGATGCTCAGCGCTCCGATGTGCAGGATCGTGTCGACCCGTGCATCACGGAGCAGGCTCTGCATGCGATCCCCATCGGCGTAGCTGCCAACGACTGAGGAGGCCTCATTTGGGATCGTGTCGGCGTGTCCCGCCGAGAGGTCATCCAGGATGACGACGCGGTGTCCGGCGGCGATCAGGGCATTTGCACTCACAGCGCCGATGTATCCGGCACCACCTGTGATCAAGACTGTACGTGGCTCTGCCGTCATGCCGTGAGTCTACGCGATGGAGTCACGCCCTTCGCTGGCAGCGATGCGCTCGCTCCATGCAAGCAGGTCACTCTCGGCATTCACCACGCGGCGATGGGCGACGTCATCAACGAGTCGCGCGAGGAGCGCTGCAACCCACGGCCCCGGGGTGCGACCGAGGTGAGCTACCAGCTGATCGCCCGCGAGGGCAAGATCGCTCGCCGCGGCGGGGAGCTGCTGCTCATCACCATGCATGCACGCGCTGAGAAGCGCGGCGAAGGCGCCACTAGCTCGACCGGCAGCGGCACGGCGGCGAATCTGTCGCGCGGCATCCCGTGGGTCACCAGTGGTGGCGGCCGCCACGATGCGCAGCGCTGCCCCATCAAGGTGGCCCCGCTCCGCCTCGCTCTCTGCAGCTGCCACGGCACGATCGAGAGCGCGAATCTGCTGAATGGCTGCGACGGTTGCACGCGGTCGGCGCCAGGATTCAAGGAGCGCTGCAACATCCTCATCATCGGCGATCGGCAGGAGGAGCTCGCTCATGCGCCCCAGGGGGTCTGGCGCGTCGGAGAGCGCGTCGCCGCCGACCGCCTCGACGCGCCTGCCAACCTCCGCACTCCACTCTGTAGCAAGTGCTGGCGCGATGGCGGCGAGGATGCCGATCTCTGCAGCGAGTTGCAGTGCACGTGCTGGTCGCTCGGCGGCGAGAACCCCGTCAATCTCTGCACCGATGCGTTCACCAGAGAGGCGCGCAGCGAGTGGGGCATCGCGCCTGATCGCTGTGGCGGTCCCTGGCTCCAACGACAGGTTGAACCGCGCGACAAACCGGATCGCGCGAAGCATGCGCAGCGCATCTTCAAGGAATCGTTCGGCCGGATCCCCAACGGCGCGCAGTAGACCGCTAGCGAGATCATCAGTGCCGCCATGCGGATCAACGATCGCTCCATCGGCGACTGGATCGGCGCGTGGACTTGCGCCAGGGGCGAGACCGTAGGCGATCGCGTTGATGGTGAAGTCTCGGCGAGCCAGGTCGCCCTCAATACGCGGGAGGAATGTGACCTCGTCGGGGCGACGAGCGTCACTGCTACCGCTGTCAGAGCGGAAGGTGGTGATCTCGCGCACCGTTGCCTCACCAGTTGGCACGCCAACGGTGCCGAATCGATTCTCATAGGTGGCGTTTGGAAAGAGTGCGCGCAGCTGGTCTGGTGTGGCCTCGGTGGCAAGATCCCAATCTGCTGGCACTCTCCCAGCGATCACATCGCGAACGGCACCACCAACAACGTAGGCGCCAAATCCTGCCGTTCGCAGCGCGCGCAGTAGGTCAGCAACGTCGCGAGGGATGGCGGCGCGAACCGCCGCCGCGGGGGTCACGCGCCGCTGGCCGCCGCGCTATCAGAGATGAAGAGGAAGTCGCGCCACGCCGAGTAGGCGTCGTGCCGCAGGTACGGCAGGAAGACGGCGTACACGTCACAGCGCGGCTCGTACGGTTTGCGTCGAAGCGCAAGGCCTGCGGCCTCGGGGAGGCGGTCACCCTTGCGGTGGTTGCACGCCATGCAGGCGGTGACCAGGTTCTCCCATGTCCAGGTATCGCCACCGCGGCTCTTCGGCACGATGTGATCAATCGTCAACGAGACGCCGGTGCGGCCGCAGTACTGGCAGGCATGGCCGTCGCGCGCGAAGATCTCCTTGCGGCTCAACTTGGCGCGCGGCCGTGGGCGGCGCACGCGGTGGCGCAGTCGCACCACAGAGGGTGCCGTCCAGCTGCGCGATGCGCTGCGGATTGGATCACCTTCGGCGAGGATCTCGGCCTTGCCACCCAGCACCAGTCGGAAGGCGCGCGGCAGTGAGGCGACGTTGAGCGGTTCGTAGTCCTGATTCAGAACGAGAACTTCACTGTTCATATGAGCGCGATCGTAGCAGGGGATCTGCGCCTATCGCACCGCCGGTTAGCCCACGGGGGGCGGGGCGGTATGCGAGAATAGGGGCATGCCAGCACCGAAGCGCGCCAAGACGTCGACCTGGGCCACGAAGAGCGGCCTCGCCCAAATGCTGAAGGGCGGCGTGATCATGGACGTCGTTAACCCGGCGGAGGCGAAGATCGCCCAAGAGGCTGGCGCCGTTGCCGTTATGGCACTGGAGCGCGTCCCGTTTGACATTCGTCGCGACGGGGGAGTTGCCCGCATGAGTGACCCCGACATGATCAAGGGAATCCAGGCAGCTGTCTCCATCCCAGTGATGGCAAAGGCACGTATCGGCCATGAGATCGAGGCGCGCATCCTGGAGGCACTCGATGTGGACTACATCGACGAGTCAGAGGTGCTCACCCCCGCCGACGATCGCTACCACCTCAACAAGCACGGCTTCAAGGTACCGTTCCTCTGTGGCTGCAAGAATCTCGGTGAGGCGCTTCGTCGCATCAACGAGGGCGCCGCAATGATGCGCACTAAGGGCGAGGCGGGAACTGGCAACATCGTTGAGGCGGTGCGCCACATTCGTACCGTTACGGAAGAGATCGCCGCACTCAAGGGGCAGAGCGAGAAGCGTTTGCGCGCCGCCGCCAAAGAGATGCGCGTCCCCTACGAGCTCGTCAAGCTCACCGTCAAGGCGGGTCGACTCCCAGTTGTGAACTTTGTTGCGGGCGGCATTGCCACGCCGGCCGATGCGGCGCTCTCCATGTGGCTCGGCGCCGACGGCGTCTTCGTTGGCTCCGGCATCTTCAAGGCGGAGAACCCGGCGAAGACTGCGGCCGCAATCGTTCAGGCAACCACGCACTGGAAGAACGCCGCCATCCTTGCCGAAGTTTCGGCGGGCCTTGGTGAAGCAATGAAGGGGATTGAGATGCGCGCCATCCCCGAGAGTGAACGCCTCTCCAATCGCGGCTGGTAGCACCGTGGCGAAGCGCCGCACCCCGCCGATCATCGGCGTCCTCGCAGTGCAGGGTGACTTTGCTGAACATCTCCGCATGTTGGAGAAGCTCGGTGCTGAAGGGCGAGAGGTGCGACTTCCAGCAGACCTCAATGGAGTAGACGGTCTGATCCTTCCCGGTGGCGAGAGCACCGCGATGCGCAAGCTACTGCACCGCTGGGATCTGGTGAAGCCGATCAAAGCGTTGGCAAAGCGCGGCGCGCCAATCCTCGGCACCTGCGCGGGGGCGATTCTCCTTGCGACGAAGATTGCCGATGGCGACGAGCCTGTCCTCTCGCTGCTCGACATTGAGGTGCGGCGCAATGCGTTTGGGCGCCAACTCGAGTCCTTCGAAACGAGCCTGGTCATGGAGGGCCTCGGCAACGAGGGTCGATCACGCACCATTCAGGCCGTCTTCATTCGTGCCCCTGAGATCGTGAGGGTTGGCCCGTCGGCGCGCGCCGTGGCGACGCTAGAGGATGGCCGGATCGTGGCGGCACGCCAGGGGCGGATCCTTGGCATCGCCTTCCACCCCGAGATCACCGGCGAGACGGGCGTGCACCGCTGGCTTGCTACCGAGGCGTTAGCAGCCGCGCTCTAGGGGCTAAAAGAGAGCACGACGCCACGGCGCGCGAATCGCACGCTAAGATTTGCCGATGAGCCTTGCTCGCGACCCCCACGAGGAGCCAACCCCGCAGGGGATCCAAGATGAGGCGATCGTCGACAACCTCGACCTCCTTCTCGCCTGTCTCCCTACGGAGATCGTCGCCGCAATTCGTGAGCTGGCCACTCACGAGAATCTCGCCGCCGGCCGAGATGGCTTACTTGAAATTGTTCTCGATCTTGGCCGCCGACCTGAGGCACGCATCACATCGGGCGACGTCACGCTACTTGAACGCGAGATCACCGACGAAGACTTGAACTGGGTGATCGCACGCATCGGCAACTTCGGTGGTGACAACCGCGCTGGAATCGAACGAACGCTGCACCGCATCTCGGCGATTCGCAATCGATCGGATCGAGTCGTTGGCCTCACCTGCCGTGTCGGTCGCTCGGTCTTCGGCACCATTGAGATCTTGCGCGACCATATTGAAGCGGGCCGATCGATTCTGATCATGGGGCGACCCGGTGTCGGTAAGACCACCATGCTCCGCGAGGCGGCACGCGTCCTCGCCTCGGAATTCAGCAAGCGCGTGGTGGTGGTTGACACCTCGAACGAGATCGCTGGCGACGGCGACATTCCGCATCCTGCGATCGGCAAGGCGCGACGAATGCAGGTGAGCGCTCCAGAGCGACAGCACCTCGTCATGATTGAGGCGGTTGAGAACCACATGCCCGAGGTGATCGTGATCGACGAGATCGGCACCGAGGCAGAGGCGATCGCCGCACGAACAATCGCCGAACGCGGCGTGCAGCTGATCGGCACCGCCCACGGCAACAGCCTCGACAACCTGATGTTGAACCCAACGCTCACCGACCTGATCGGCGG
>JBBAWJ010000023.1:8398-13553 GCA_040397255.1 Candidatus Limnocylindrus sp. | reverse complement strand
ACACCACCCTGCGCGATGGTGAGCAGGCGCCGGGCGCCGGCCTCACCGTTGCCGAAAAGTTGGAGGTTGCTCGGCAACTTGCCAAGCTGAAGGTTGACGTTATTGAGGCGGGCTTCCCCGCAGCCTCTGAGGGCGACTTTGAGGCGGTACGACAGATCGCCCTCAGCACGAAGGGGATCGGCATTGCGGCGCTCGCGCGCTGCAAAGATGGCGATCCGCAGCGTGCCATCGATGCGATCAAGGTCTCGGATCGACCGCACCTGCATCTCTTTATCGCCACCTCCGACATTCACCTCACCCACAAGCTGCGCACCACGCGCGAGGCGGCACTCGCCGAGGCGGTGAAGTGGGTGAAGTACGCGCGCGAGAAGCTCGGTCGCGATGCTGAGGTGGAGTTCTCCGCCGAAGATGCGAGCCGCACCGATCACGACTACCTGTTGCAGGTGTACGAGGCGGTGGTTGAGGCTGGCGCCTCGACAGTGAACATCCCCGACACCGTTGGCTATGCCATTCCGTCGGAGTACGCCGCGCTCACGAAGTTGGTGGTGGATCGCGTTGGACGCGACGCCACGATCAGCGTTCACTGCCACAACGATCTCGGCCTTGCGACCGCCAATACCTTGGCGGCGGTGCAGGCTGGTGCTCGTCAGGTAGAGGTAACGATCAACGGACTCGGCGAGCGCGCCGGCAACGCCTCACTCGAAGAGGTGGTGATGGCGCTGCGCACCCGTCCAGGCCAGTTCGAGTCGCACGACATTCAGGTGCAGACAGAGCAGCTGACGTCGGCGAGCCGACTCGTCTCGTATCTGACCGGATTCGCCGTGCAGCCGAACAAGGCGATCGTCGGCGCGAATGCCTTCGCCCACGAGTCGGGGATCCATCAGGACGGTGTGCTGAAGAATCCGTTGACCTACGAGATCATGACGCCGCAGTCGGTTGGGCTGCTCGGTTCAAGCCTCACCATCGGCAAGCTCTCAGGTCGCCGTGGCCTGCAGGCAAAGTTTGCCGAGCTCGGTCACGACCTCAGCGGAGAGGCGCTCGATGCCCTCTACCGCGAGGCGATCGCCCTCGCCGATGTGAAGAAGGAGCTGACCGACGCCGATCTGTTGGCGCTTGTCGACAAGCGCGCCGCTACCGGTAGCGCCGCAACCATCGAACTACTCGACTGGAGCGTTGCCAGCTCACGCGGTGGCGGCTCTTCTGGGCGGGTTGAGGTGCGCGTGAACGGTGTGGAGGCCACGGCTGAATCCACGGGGAACGGCCCCGTCGACGCCCTCTATGAGGCCATCGACAAGGCGGTCGCCCCAACCCTCGGCTGGAGCCCGATCCTCGCCGAGTACGAGATCCGTGCGGTGAGCGAGGGCGAAGATGCCCAGGGTCAGGTGACGGCGAAGTGTCGCCGCTCTACCGATCTCGACGCAGAGGGGAAGCCGCTTCCAAACGCACCGATGGTCACAGGGCAAGGTCTCTCCACGAACATCATTGACGCGTCGCTCGTTGCCTACGTCTCTGCAGCGAACAAGCTCGCTGCGCTTGAGTCGGGTTCTGCCAGCGCGCCAACGAAGGGATCGCGCGAGGCGATGCAGTGAGCGAGACTCTAACGGCACCACTCTTCTCGGCGCTGCGCGACGGTGCGGCCGATCACCTGATCGTCACCATCCCAGGTGACGGGGTTGGCCCGGATGTGGTGGCGGCGGCGCGCCGCGTGCTCGACGCTGCGGGCTCGAAGTTTGGCTTCAAGCTCGCCTGGCGCGAGATCTTGGCCGGCGGCTGCGCCATTGACGCGTACGGTGTTGCCGTTCGCGAAGAGGATCTGCAGATCGCCGATACGGCCGACGCGCTACTTCTCGGTGCCGTCGGTGGACCGAAGTGGGATAACCCGAACGGCACCGTTCGCCCCGAGCAGGCGCTCTTCGCCTTCCGCACCCGCTACGAACTCTTCGCCAACCTGCGCCCCGTCACGATATACCCAGAGCTCGCCGACGCCTCGCCACTGAAGCCCGAGCGCCTCAAGGGCGTCGACATGTTGATGGTGCGCGAGCTCACCGGCGGTCTCTACTTCGGCAAGCCGTCGGGTGAAGAGGTAACGCCTACAGGTCGCCGCGCCGTTGACACACTTCCGTATCACGAGGATGAGATTCACCGCGTCGCGGTGATCGCCTTTGAGTTGGCGCGCAAGCGACGCAAGTCGGTGACCTCAGTCGATAAGGCGAACGTGCTCTCGACGAGCCGCCTCTGGCGCAAGGTCGTGACCGAGGTGGGCGCCGACTACCCCGACGTCAAGTTGGAGCACCGCCTCGTCGACTCCACTGCAATGCTTCTCGCAACGTGGCCAGCCACCTTTGATGTTGTTGTGACTGAGAACCTCTTCGGCGACATCCTCTCGGACGAGGCGGCCGTCCTCGCCGGATCACTCGGCATGCTCCCCTCCGCGTCGCTCGGTGCGCGTCGCACGGCGCACGGCACCTTCGGCCTCTACGAGCCGATCCACGGATCTGCCCCCGACATTGCGGGGAAGAATCTGGCGAATCCGATCGGCACGATCCTCTCTGCAGCGATGCTGCTCCGCGAGTCGCTCGGCCGCGCCGATGCCGCCGCCGCCGTTGAGCAGGCGGTCGCCAACACCATTCGCATTGGCGTGCGCACCGCCGACCTTGCCCCAGGACTCGACGCCGCTGGCGCCCGCGCCGCGGGCTTCACCCTTGCTGGCACCCGCGAGGCGACCGACGCCATCGTCGAGCAGCTCCTGAGCCTGAAGTGACCTCCAGCGCCGCCGATCGCGAGCCAGTCCTCCTCTACGACACCACGCTGCGCGATGGCGCCCAGAGCGAGGGGCTGATCCTTTCACTGCAAGACAAGCTGCGCATCGCTCGAGCGCTTGACGAGTTCGGCATGTTGGCGATCGAGGGCGGGTGGCCTGGCTCCAACCCGAAGGACATTGAGTTCTTCGCGGCGGCGAAGAAGATTCGCTGGGAGCGCGCACGACTCGCCGCCTTCGGCAGCACGCGCCATAAGTCGAACAAGCCTGGCGACGATGCGAACCTGAATGCACTCCTTGATGCCGAGACGCCGATCGTCACGATCTTCGGCAAGAGTTGGACGCTGCATGTAGAGGCGGTCCTTGAGGCCTCGCGCGCCGAGAACCTCGCGATGATCTCCGAGAGCGTCGCCTACATCGCCGAGCGCGGTCGCGAGATGGTCTACGACGCCGAGCACTTCTTTGACGGCTATGAGGCGGATCGCGACTATGCGCTCGATACGCTGCGCGCCGCACGAGACGCTGGCGCCTCCACACTCGTCCTGTGCGACACCAATGGCGGCACGCTTACCGGCCGCATGTCCGAGATCGTGAAGGATGCACGCGCCACCCTCGCCGCCGACTCAGCAGCGAAAGAGATCGTCTGGGGAATCCACACGCATAACGACGCCGAGCTCGCTGTGGCGAATGCTCTTGCAGCGGTCGACGCCGGCGTGCGCCATGTGCAGGCGACGATCAACGGCTACGGCGAGCGCGCGGGGAATGCGAACATGGTCTCGCTGCTCGCCAACCTCGCCCTAAAGACGCAGCACACCGTTGCCGGCGCCGATCGCCTCGCTGACCTCTCACACCTTTCTCATGAGGTGGCTGAGATTGCCAACCTCGCTCCTGATGACCACCAGCCGTACGTTGGCCGCTCGGCGTTCGCCCACAAGGGGGGCGTGCACGGCGCCGCACAGGTGAAGACGCCGCGGGCGTACCAACACATCGATCCAGCGCTGGTCGGCAACCGCGGCCGACTTGTTGTCTCGGAGTTGGGTGGTAAGGCGAACACGGGGAGCCGCGCCGCCGAACTCGGCGTTGAGCTCGCGAACTCAGGGCTCGATTCCAAGACCCTCTCAACGCTTGTTAAGGAGATGGAGGCGGGCGGCGCAAGCTACGAGGGTGCCGAGGCGTCGTTCCAACTGCTCGTGGAGCGCCACCGTCCAACCTATGTTGCACCGTTCACCATCGTCGACTTCACCGTGATCGTGGAACAGCGTGAAGGTGCGCCAGGGCGTGCCGAGGCCACCGTGCGCGTCGAGGTGGCGGGGGAGCGCCTCCACACCGCCGCCGACGGCAACGGCCCAGTGAACGCCCTCGATCGCGCACTGCGAAAGGCGCTTGGCGCGTTTTATCCGCAGCTTGATGCGGTGCATCTCGTTGACTACAAGGTGCGCATCCTCGACGGCTCATCGGCGACTGGGGCGAAGACGCGCGTTGTCATTGACTCGGTCGCTGATGGCGAGACCTGGTCGACGATGGGCGTCGGCGAGAACATCATCTCGGCGTCGGCGTCGGCCCTTGCCGACTCTCTCGAGTACGCGTTGCGCCTGCAGGGCGGCGAGGTGTCACGTCGCTCAGAGCGCGACACGGTGGGCGGACAACCTTCATGAGCGAGGTAATCGCCTACGCCGGAGAGCCTGGCGCCTTTGCCGAGGATGCACTCCTCTCCTATTTCGGTGCCGCAGCCCCATCGCTGAGTGTCACCTCTTTCGGCGATGTTCGCGCAGCTGTTCTTGATGGGCGCGCGATCTACGGTGTTCTGCCAATTGAGAATCTGATCAACGGCACCGTGCGCGAGACGCTTGATCTCCTTCGCGACGGCGCACTCGAGATCGTTGGCGAAGTGGTGGTGCCCGTCTCGCTCGTCCTCGCCGCCCTTCCTGGTGTGATCCTTGAGCAAGTTGATCGCGTCTACAGCCACGCGCAGGCACTCGCGCAGGCGGAGGAGTATCTCCGCAGTCGACCCTGGGCACTCCTCACGACGTACAATACGGCGGGGGCCGGAGCGATGATTCGCGAGCGCGGTGAGCGTGATGCCGCCGCCGTCCTCTCGTCACGCGCCGCAGTGATCCACGGCCTCACCCCACTCACCGGTCCAATCGAAGGGGTGCAGGGAAACCGTACGCGCTTCTGGATCGTGCAGCGCGCGGGTGGGCCAGCACGACACGCCGAGGCCGGCCCAGCGTGCACCACACTCCTCGTCGGTCTGCGCAACGAGCCAGGCACGCTCCTCGCCGCACTAGCAGTGATTGCCAAGGCCGGCGTGAACATCAGTAAGTTGGAGTCACGCCCAAATCGGGTCGGGGAGTGGGAGTACATCTTCTGGCTTGACCTCGACGGCGCGGCCGACTC
>JBBAWJ010000023.1:0-8298 GCA_040397255.1 Candidatus Limnocylindrus sp. | reverse complement strand
TGATCATGCTGAAGGTCGCGGAGATCCTCGTCGACGCTGGCCTCCCAGCTGGCGGGCTCAGCGTGATCCCAACCTCGCGCCCCGATGCGGATCGCTTGATTGAAGACGAGCGCTTCAAGGTGCTCTCGTTCACTGGATCACCGACCGTTGGTTGGTCACTAAAGGGGCGTGCCGGCAAGAAGCGCGTCATCCTGGAGCTCGGTGGCAATGCCGCCTGCATCGTTGACGCCACCGCAGATCTCTCGTGGGCGGTGAAGCGCTCGCTTGTTGGCTCGTTCGCCTACGCCGGCCAGGTGTGCATCAGCGTGCAGCGCATCTTTGTGCACGAGTTTGTGGCTAACGCCTTTGAGGAGCAGTTCGCCGCCGGTGCTGCAAAGCTCGTGCTCGGTGACCCGGCGAGCGAGAGGACCGACCTCGGACCGCTCATCGATGATGGTGCCGCGGCGCGCACCGCAGAGTGGGTGAACGAGGCGATCGCCGCTGGCGCAAAGCTCATCGCAGGCGGTAGCGCAACGAATGCCGCAAGCCCGCGACTCTTCGCCCCAACGATCTTGAGGAACGTGCCGCGCGACGCGCGCATCTGCAGCGAAGAGGCTTTCGCTCCTGTGGTGATCATCGAACGCTTCAGCGACTTCTCAGCGGCCATTGCCGCGGTGAACGAGAGCCGCTTCGGACTGCAGTGCGGACTCTTCTCCAACGATCTAGCGCATGTTCGCGCTGCATTCGATCAGCTGGAGGTTGGCGGCGTCATCGTTAATGATGTGCCGACCTATCGCATCGATAACATGCCGTACGGCGGCGTGAAGGATTCTGGACTCGGCCGAGAGGGCGTGCGCTGGTCGATGGATGAGATGACCGAGATCAAGCTGCTCGTTCTCGCCGACCCGCAGTAGCGGGGCTACCCGCCGAGTTCGTCGCCCCCTGGCGTTGAGATGCGGGCGAGCGCCTCACGTACCGCTCGTCGAGCGCGCTTGGCGCGCCGCTTCACCTGATCAATCTCATGTGCGGCGAGTCGCAGCAGGTCGCTGTGTTCGCCCTCCACGAGAATCTCGTGGTCGCGCAGGTTCTCGATGGGCGCCTGAACCTCGGGCTCTGACTTCGGCGCCGGGGGTGGAGTTGCTGCACGGCGCTCAGGGCGGAGCGGGGCAGCGGCTCGGCCGAGGAGTGCGGCAATCGCTCGCACCGCCTCTGGCGGCGCAGGCGTCTCCGTCGTCAGGAGTCGTGGGTCGGCGGTCGGCTCCCCAGATGTGGGCTTGCGTTCGGTCACGCGCTTCCTCCCCGTCGGACTGGTGCCAGTTGGCCGCTCTATTCTCGCTGAAAGCGCATCGGCCGGGGTGCCGCCGCTCGTGAGCACAGCTAGCGCGGCGACTGGATCGTGCAGCAACTCGCCGTTCGCCTGCGCGGCAAGATCGCCCCACGGCTCACTCGCTGTTGAGTGGTGCTGCGCAACTCCCCAGAAGGCGACGCGACCGAATGCAGGGAGCCGCACCGTCAGTCCGCTGCGCACCAGCGATGCGGTGCTGATCAGAAGGCTGCGGTTGGTGATCGCGTCGCGCAGCTCGACCACATCACCAGCGCTCGCCGCAACACCGAGCCGGTCGGCAATCGTGCTGGCGGGGAGCGGGCTCGCAGGCGTTCCAGTAAGTGAGCTCGACGGGGAGACCGCCGGCGCCGCGTGCTGGATGGTGAGCTCTGCCCCCGTATCGCTGTTGAGGGCGATCACCAGCGTGCGAGCACTTCCGGCCGCGTTGCTAAAGGCGTACGCACTTTCACGCGCCGCCTTGCTGTCGCTCTTCGCATCGAACCAGCGGAAGTCCGCGACGCCGGCGAAGAGATGCCGTGCCCGAAGGAGCGGGGCGATCTCGCGGTCATAGCGTTCAACGTGGTCGGCGCTGATCGGGTCACTGGCACGTGGCGCGCGATACTCCATGCCGTAGCGCTCACGCTGCCCCTCCCACTGCCCGTGACCGAGCATCGGCACGCCGGGGAGCGTCGCTGCCAGAGTTGCCGCGAGGAGTGCGCGGTCGCCAATCCCGAACCCCACGGCGGCGGGCTCCTCGTCGGGGGTGGTGAGGAAGTTGACGTAGCGGCGCAGCAGCTCAGGGTCGTACGCCGTGGTGTCACGCAGGATCGTGCGGTACTCGCTGTTCTTGCCGTCGCGCAGCATTGCCATAAAGGCGGAGTTATAGACGCGGTGCATGCTGAGCCCACGCACGAAGTAGCCCTCGAGGAGCCAGAAGGCCTCGGCGAGGAGCATCGTGCCGGGGAGTTCGCACTCGACGCGCTCCACCACCTCACGCCAGAACTCTCGTGGGAGTTGCTTGGCAAACTCCCGGTCGGTCATTGCAAACTCGCTGCGCGATGGGATCGCTGCAGCCGTGCCGCGCGCCGGATACCAGAGACGTCGAATGTGTTGCGCCGCAAGGGTCATCGCCGCATCAAAGCGAATGATGTCGGAGCGCCGAGCAACGGAGAGGATCTCTTGGATCACCGCCTCACGCGCCTCCGGATTGAGGTAGTCGATTTGGGCGGTGTCCTTCCACGGCATGTTCGTGCCGTCATTACCATGATAGATGTACTGCAACGCATCCGTAGCGCGGCGCTCGAAGGTGACGGCGGCATCATCACCGCGCTCGTATCCGTCTTCAATACGGATGGCGCTGCCTGGCTCGCCTGAGAGATTCTCGCCGCTGTAGCGATAGTTCGGGAAGGGCGGATGTGCGGAGGAGAGGAGCAGCTCAGAGCGCTCGTTGACCCAGCGGCCGTCAATGGCGACATGGTTCGGCACCATGTCGCTCACGATGCGAATTCCAACGGCGCCAGCCCTGGTGCGCAGCGTCGCGAGTGCTGCATCGCCGCCCAACTGCGCATCAACGACGTATTCGGCAACGGCGTAGGCGGAGCCCTCAGCATCGAGATCTCCAGCGCCGACCTTCATCGCACGGGAGGCGGCACTGCGACGCCAGATGCCGATCGGCCAGAGTGCGCTCACGCCGCGCTGCGCTAGAAGTTGCAACTCTTCATCAGGGATCTCGTCGAGGCGACGGATCGGCGCGCCATAGCGCTGGGAGAGTTGCGCGAGCCAGACGAGGAGGTGTTTCGCCTGAATGACCACCTCGCCCATCCAGGGGGCATCGCTCCCGTAGCGTGGCGGCTCAGGGGCGCCGAGGGCCGGCTCCTCCCCGCGAATCATCGCAACGCCTCAGGTTTGTGACCGCTCATCCGTGGAGGATAGGGGTGCGGGGTGGGTGATAGGCTGCAACGATGCCTGTTGAGACCGTTGCACGCTCCCTCTCGTTCATCAACTGGGTGGTGGTGAGCGGCCTTGCGGTCGGCAGCTTGGCCGCCATTCTCCTGCTGACCCACCGCTCGGAGTCAACGCGGGGCTACCGCGGGTTTACCGTCTTCGCCGCTGGTGGCTGGGCCTACCTCGCCTGGCTGGCCGACGGAGCGCTTCCGGTCCCCTCTGCCGATGCGCCCATCCAGGCCGCCACCCCCGAGATCGATGCGCTGCGCCGACTCCTACTGGTGGCGGTTGCGTCGCTCTCCACGCTCTGGACGCTGCGCATCGCGCGCGGCAGCGATGGACGGCACGTCGGTTTAGTCACCGTCCTCACTGCGGTTGCTGCACTGCTTGTTGCTGCAGTTGGCTGGGCTCCGACACCACTCGTTGCGGTGGCGCTCGCCCTGCAGCTCTTGATCCTTTCAGCCGTCACCGGCGGTTCGTTTGCGGCGATGATCCTTGCCCACTGGTATCTCGTCACGCCGAAACTTCCGGAGGCACCGCTCTTGCTGCTGAGTCGCACACTCGGCATCGGCATCGGCGTGCAGCTCGCCCTCTTTCTCATCTGGCAACTCTTCGGCCTCGGTGGCCTCGGTGCCGGGTGGGACTTCTTCGCAATCTTGCGACTCGTGATCGGCCTGGTGTTTCCGGCACTACTCACCTACGCCGGATGGCGTACCGCAAAGGCTCGCTCCATGGAGTCGGCAACCGGTCTGCTCTACATCGGCCTCGGCGCCGTCACGACGGGAACAATTCTCGCCGCAGGGCTCTTCTTCGGTGCGGGGATCCTCGTCTAGCGCTTCGACTCCGGCGAGTTGGCGCGGAGCGCGGCCACGCGACGTTCAATACGCAGCAGTTCGCTGACGCTCCATGCCTGCGCAAAACAGGCGACCAGCGCGAATGGCGCATCACCCGTGGCGTTCTCTGAGATCGTGCCAAGCCCCGCCTCACGCAGATGCACGCGATACGGGGCGAGCGCCTCAGTCACGAGCGCCAGTGCAGCTGCGCGACTCGACGAATTCGTGAGGTCGTGCACGGCGAAGGCGCTGTCAGCCCACGGTCCAATGAGCCAGAGCCAGCCGAGCCCCTGGTGATAGGCGCCATCGCGTGATCGTCGGTCACCGTCGTAGTCGCCGCGATAGGCGGGATCACTCGGCGCCAGCGAGCGAATGCCAATCGGGGTGCGCAGTTGGGCATCGGCTGCCGCAAACGCCCGCTGCGCCTCGGCGGCCGGGATGAGATCCCCACCAAGGCCGAGCGCAATGAACTGGTTCGGTCGGAGCGCAAGGTCGTCACCTTCAGGCCCGTCAACGACATCGGCAAGCCACGGCACCTCGGTGCAAATAAACCGTGCACGGAAGCTCGTACGTACGCGATCGCCGAACTGATCCAGATCGGCAGCAATTCGGGCAGCATCCGGAATTCCGTCACTGATCGCTGTATCTCGGAGCCAGGCGCTGACGCTGCGGAGCGCGCGGTACCAGAGCGCCGAGATCTCGATCGGCTTGCCGCGTCGCGGGGTCACCACCCAATCGTCGAGCTTTGCATCCATCCAGGTGAGCTGGCGCCCCTCTGCCGATCCGACGATGAGTCCGTCGCTATCGGCGCCGATCCCAAAGTCGGTGCCGTCGCGGTAGGCGGCGATGATGCTCAGCAGTGCTGGCAGTAGTTCCGCACCAAGCGCGTGATCGCCCGTCGCCGCTACGTGTGCACGTGCCGCCTCGATGTACCAGAGCGGCGCATCAATGGTGTGGTACTCGGGCATCTCATCGACGCGATCGGGGAAGTTGTTCGGCAGCAGCCCCCGGCGCACCCACGGGGCAAAGGAGCGCAGCACCGTGGCACCGATCTCTGGTCGGCCCGTTGCCAAGGTCAAACCGCGCAGGGCGATCGCCGTGTCGCGCCCCCAGTCATTGAACCAGGGGTAGCCGGCGATCACCGACCAGCCGATCGGCACGGCTGGATCTGCTGGCCCAGGCGTGGCGGGAATGCGCCGACGCACGAGAAAGTCATCTGCGGCGAGGACCAGCGCCTGTAGCTCGTTGCTCGCGGCGATTGCGGCATCGGCGCCATCGCCTACTGACTGCGCCCGTGCGAGTAGGTCGCGATCGCGCGCCTCACTCTCGGCGAGAAGCGCCGCACCACCACCGCTCACCATTGCGGCGAGGAGTTCGGCCGGCGGCCGACCGATGCCACCACCCTCTGTGGCGACCAGAAGCGAGGCACTCTCGCCCGCCTCGAGCCGTACGCTCCAGCGCAGCGGAATGGCGTAGTCCGATCGGTCCGCCTCAACGCGAGCTGCATCGTGCCGATGGAAGAGGCCACGAATCACCCCAGCGTCGAGGGAGAGTGCGCCGCCGTCACAGCGCACCTGCACCGCTGGCCACGCTGCTCCCATCTGCCACGAGCCCTGCTGTGCACTCTCATCCACGTGCGATTCGGCGCCCGCCACATCGCCAACCATCGCGTCATGGTGGTCGTGTGCTGTTGCGGTGAGACGTAGCAGCAGATCGACGCCCGACGTTGCCGCAGCATCGAGGCTCAGGGTCAGCAACACGGCATTCGCGCCGTGGATTGCCGACTGTCGCTCAACGAGTTGCCCAACTGGCAGTCCCCAGGCTTTGGTCACACCACCAACACCAACGGCAACTTCGTGCAGCGGCGCACCGAGCTGCGGCGAGAATCGGCCCGGATCCATCTCAAAGCTGAAGAGCGGCAACCAGCCCGTGTCGGTACGCGCCCAGAGCATCGGTGGGCCGGCTAATACGGTGCGCGCGACCGGAGGCTGCAGCGCCGCAACGAGGAGCCCGTGATAGCGACGCCCCGGTGCACCGAGGGGGGAGAGAGCGGTATAGCCGCCGAGCCCGTTGCCAATCAGCAGCTCGCGATCCTGGGCGCGATCAAGATCGGCGAGATCTGTCGCTGAGAGGGTGGTGCTCATCGCGCTCGCGCGCTCCGGGGGTTAGGAGATCTTCTTGATGGTGTAGTTGATCTCGTTGCCGTTCGGCAGGGTAACGACGACCTTGTCGTTGACCTTGCGTCCGATCAGTGCCTTGCCGAGCGGGCTCTCGTTGGAGATCTTCGGCGGCTCACCACTCGGATCGGCTTCGGTAGAGCCAACGATCAGGTAGTCATGGCTCTTGCGCTCCGCGGTCACGGTGATGGTGGAGCCGAGGGCAACCTCGTCGGTGCTGGCATGCTCGTCGATGATCTCGGCGTTGCGCAGCTTCTCTTCGATCTCCAAGACCTTCCCCTCGATGAACGACTGCTCGTTCCGGGCGATCTCGTAGTCGGCGTTTTCGCGCAGGTCACCCAGCTCCTTCGCCGCCTTGATGCGCGCGATCACCGCTGGGCGCTGTGAATGAATCAGGTCATGCAGCTCGGCCTCGAGCGCAGACTTCCCTGATTCCGTGAGGTAGACGGGTCCAACCATGCAGGGGAGTCTAGCCGTTCGCCGCCTGCGTGGCACCCTCGAGGCGCAGTGCGAGGGCCAGGAGCGTCGCGAGCACGAGCATGGCCACCTGCGAGGCCAAGGGTCCCCCCGCCAGGATTAGGAGCACGGAGAGCCCCAGGCTCACGAGGATCTGGGCACGTGGCGCCCGACCCCCACCGACCGCTCGCACCACGATCGCCCCGATGAGGAGGAGGTCGAGCGCTCCGAGGGCGATGGTCGCGAACGAGGCGAAGGCCACGAGACGGTCGTACGTCCCCTCGGCTGGGAGCGCCCCGCCCAGGAGGCCATAGGTCAGCGCCCCAGAGGCGATCAGGCCGACACCGCGAACGAACTCAGCGGTCGCCAAGGCGGCGTAGGTCACGAGAACCGATCCTCTCGACATGCTGAGAAGGGTAGCGTGAACGCGACAGAGGCGACGCCGAGGTCGCATACTCACCCCATGAGCTCATCGACACAACGCACTGCAGCGGGGTCGCCACTCAAGCTTGATGTTGTTATCGCCTCGCTCCTTCTGAACGGCGGCATCCTTCTCGCCCTGGTCACCTGGATCACGGCTAATCGCCTGGACCTCCTCTACTGGATCGGCAACGAGCAGCTGCGCGCCGCCGCATCCATCTTGGCTGTGGGTGCCCCAGTCGCGATCGCCGCCGCGGCTGCAGGTCGACTGAGTACGCGCCTCCCCGTGGACCTTGGTACTGGAACACTCCTCGCGCTCATCGCGGCGCTCAGCACGGTGTTCACTGCAGCGGCCGTGCTGCGTTCAGTACTGCCGTTAGATGCAAGCTTCCTCGTGCGCCTGCTCCAAGAGGCGATCAACGCTGGAACAATTTTCCTGATGGCGCGTATCTTCGCTCGTCGCGCGCGGCGGCTCCCCGACTGGATCAGCATTACGGGAGCGATCTTTGCTGTCGGGCTACTCCCTCTCGGTCTCCTCTCTCTCGCCGTCGAAACGCTTTCAACGTGGATCGGCGAGCCGCTCTCTCAAGAGGTAAATCCTCTCGCCGTTGTCTCCGCTGCAATGTACCTTGCAGCACTTCTGCCCGCGCTCTTCTTTGGACGAGAGCTACTTCGCGCTGAATCGCCACGATTTCGCCCCGTTGAGCGCCGCTTTGTTGAGGTCTTCGCAGCCTTTGGCGTTGGCCCGCTCGCCGCTGTATTCGTGCCGATCGCAACAGCACATCTCTATGACACGCTGCAGACCTGCACAATCAAACCCTATGCCTGCGACCGCCTACCAGCGGAGTGGGTCATCATCGGCCTCCTGACTGGCTTTACCGCCTGGCGGCTTATTCGCGGCGCCGAACGCGCCAAGCAGTCGCTCCTTTGGATCGGTGCGCTCCCCCCCGTGTTGACGACCGCAATCGCAATCAACTGGTATCTCCCCGCGTGGCTTGGTGGGCTCCCGATCGCGGGGGCGCTGATCTCGATCGGCGGGCTGCTCCTCTTGCGACGCGCTACGATGGCAACAGCGCCGCGCCCGCGGCGAGCATCGAAAGGGAGGTAGTACCCATGAGCGACGCCAAGAAGATCACCCTGTACGGCGCGGACTGGTGCAGCGACT
>JBBAWJ010000022.1:0-14325 GCA_040397255.1 Candidatus Limnocylindrus sp. | reverse complement strand
ATTGTTGGCAAGACCAACGCGGAGGCCTCGCCCTTCCAGGCGAGGCGCTCCGGCGTCACGATCTCCAACGTAAATGGCATGTCGGTACGAACCCTTACTTGTTCAGCGCGACGGCGTTTGCCCGCACGTCATCGAGAGTTCCTGCAAGGAAGAACGCCTGCTCTGGCAGGTCATCGGCCTTCCCTTCCAGGATCTCGCGGAACGAGGCGATCGTGTCGGCGATCTTCACGAACTTGCCGGGACGGCCGGTGAATACCTCGGCCACGAAGAACGGCTGGCTCATGAAACGCTGCAACTTGCGGGCGCGATTCACCAACAGCTTGTCATCAGGCGAAAGCTCGTCCTGACCAAGGATCGCGATGATGTCCTGCAAGTCGCGGTAGCGCTGCAGCACTCGCTGCACCTCTCGCGCCGTCTCGTAGTGGTTCACACCAACCACGAGCGGATCGAGCACGCGCGACGTTGACGTCAACGGATCCACCGCCGGATAGATACCAAGCTCGGTGATCGATCGCTCAAGGCGAATCGTCGAGTCAAGGTGTCCGAAGGTGGTTGCTGGCGCTGGGTCGGTGTAGTCGTCTGCTGGCACGTACACGGCCTGCAGCGAGGTAATCGAACCCTTCTTCGTCGACGTAATGCGCTCCTGGAGCGCCGCCATCTCCGTTGCCAGGTTTGGCTGATAGCCCACGGCGCTTGGCATGCGGCCGAGCAACGCGGAAACCTCAGAGCCCGCCTGGGTGAAGCGGAAGATGTTGTCGATGAAGAGCAGCACGTCGCGCCCTTCCGCATCGCGGAAGTACTCGGCCATCGTTAGGCCCGAGAGTGCGACGCGCAGTCGTGCTCCAGGTGGCTCGTTCATCTGGCCGAACACCATCACGGTCTTGTCGATAACGCCCGAGTCGCGCATTTCGCCGATCAGGTCGTTCCCTTCGCGTGAACGCTCACCGACACCCGCAAACACGGAGTAGCCGGAGTGCTCTTGCGCAACGTTGCGGATCAGCTCCTGGATCACGACGGTCTTGCCGACGCCGGCGCCGCCGAAGATGCCGATCTTTCCGCCCTTCTTGAACGGGCAGACAAGGTCAATCACCTTGATGCCGGTCTCGAAGAGTTCGGTCTCGGTGGTGAGATCTTCGTACGCTGGTGCGGAGCGGTGGATTGGCAGGTACTGATCGACCTTCACGTCGCCAGCCTGGTCGATCGGCTCGCCGAGCACGTTGAAGACGCGGCCGAGCGTTCCGGCGCCAACTGGCACCGAGATCGGTGAGCCGAGGTCGGTCGCCTTTGCGCCGCGGGCGAGCCCGTCGGTTGTGGTCATGGCAACGGTGCGCACGCGATTGTTGCCGAGGTGCTGCTGCACCTCAACAACGAGCGAACCATCGGTTCGATCAATGCGTACGGCGTTGTAAATCGCTGGCAGCTCGCGTGCGGCGAACTCGATGTCAACGACCGGTCCCGTAATCGAAACTACGGTTCCTACGGCTCCTGCCTTTGCTGCGGTTGCGTTCGCCATCACTCCTCCTGCCTTTCTATGTTCAGTTCGCGCTTGCGCCTGAAGCAATTTCGATCATTTCACGCGTAATGTTCGACTGTCGCACCTTGTTGTACGTGAGCGTGAGATCGCTAATGAGGTCGCCTGCGTTCTCGGTTGCGTTCTTCATTGCGACCATGCGGCTCGACTGCTCGCACGCCGTGGTCTCGAGCACGCCCTGGAAGATGCGTGTCGCAACGTAGCGTGGCAGCAGCGCCTCAAGGACGGCCGCTGGGTCGGGCTCGAAGAGGAACTGGTTCCCAGGGATACCGGCGGTGTCGGCCGACGCCTTGATTGGAAGGAGCTGCACCGCCTCTGGGCGCTGCGTCAGCGTGGAGATGAATGCTGGGTGGATCAGGGTGACGCCCGCCGAGCGACCAGAGAGGAAGTCGCCAACAAGGAGGCTGACGAGAGCGGTGACATCGCCGAAGGTCGGCTTATCGCCATACCCCGGGAAGGCGGCGCTGATCTCGTAGCCGCCGCGGGCGAGGGCATCTCGCCCCTTCTTGCCAATCGTGATGACCTTGCTCGCTGCGCCGGCCGTCTCGAGCTCCTTCAGGGCGAAGCGGATCAGGTTGCTGTTCAGGGCGCCAGCGAGGCCACGGTCGGTCGTGAAGAGCACGATCGTGCGTGGTGCGCCGCTCTCTGGGGCTCGCAGGAGCGGGTGCCCCTCCTCGCCCAGCACTGAGGCGAGGTCGGCGATGACCTCGTCGATCGAGTGCCCGTACGGGCGGCTCGCCAGCGTGGCGTCTTGGGCGCGCTTCAACTTCGACGCAGCAACGAACTGCATGGCGCGGGTGATCTGGCGAATGTTCTTCACCGATCCAATTCGACGTCGAATCTCGCGCTGACTTGGCATGCTCTCCTCGCCGCTCGCCCCTCGCCGTTAGGCGAGGAACCCCTTTCGGAATGCGTCGACGGCCTCATCGAGACCCTTCGCCGTATCGTCGGAGATCGCGTTCTCCTTAGCGATGCTCGTCAGGATCGTGGTGCGCTCGCGCTCAAGGAAGGTGCCGAAGCCTGTCTCAAACTCACCAACGCGCGGCGTTGGTACGTCGTCGAGCTTCCCCTTCGATGCCACATACAGAATCGCAACCTGTCGCTCCATCGAGACCGGCTGGTACTGCGGCTGGCGCATGATCGACGAGAGCTTCTCGCCGCGCGTCAGCTGGTCGCGGGTCGACTTGTCGAGGTCGCCCGAGAACTGTGCGAAGGCCGCAAGTTCGCGGTACTGCGCAAGGTCGAGCTTCAACGGACCGGCAACCTTCTTCATCGCCTTCGTCTGCGCGGCGGAACCCACGCGCGATACAGAGATACCAACGTTCACCGCTGGTCGCTGACCGGCGTTGAAGAGGTCGGTCTCCAAGAAGATCTGGCCGTCGGTGATCGAGATGACGTTCGTCGGAATGTAGGCCGACACGTCGCCCGCCTGCGTCTCAATGATCGGCAGCGCCGTCAGTGAGCCACCGCCGAGATCGTCGGAGAGTCGCGCTGCGCGCTCTAACAGACGGCTGTGCAGATAGAAGACGTCGCCTGGGTAGGCTTCGCGTCCTGGTGGTCGGCGCAAGAGGAGCGCCATCTCGCGATAGGCAACCGCGTGCTTCGAAAGGTCGTCGTAGACGCAGAGTGCATCGCGTACGAGCACGCCGTCGATCGTGACGCCGTTCTCCATGATCTCTTCGCCAATCGCGCAACCGGCGAATGGTGCGAGGTACTGGAGCGGTGCTGGATCTTCGGCGCCGGCGACCACCACCACGGTGTGCGCCATGGCGCCCTGCTTCTCGAGCTGCGCAACAACGGTGCGCACGGTCGAGAGCTTCTGGCCGATCGCGACGTAGATGCAGATGAGGCCCTTCCCCTTCTGGTTGATGATCGTGTCGACAGCAACGGCGGT
The DNA here is from genome assembly GCA_040397255.1 of Candidatus Limnocylindrus sp. Taxonomy (GTDB): domain Bacteria; phylum Chloroflexota; class Limnocylindria; order Limnocylindrales; family Limnocylindraceae; genus Limnocylindrus. The sequence continues at coordinate 10,900 of JBBAWJ010000022.1, read as the reverse complement.
CTTGCCGGTCTGGCGGTCGCCAATGATCAACTCTCGCTGACCGCGGCCGATTGGAATCAGTGCGTCAACGGCCTTGATGCCGGTCTGCACTGGCGTCGTTACCGACTTACGACTAATAACGCCTGGAGCGATGCGCTCAACTGGGCGCGACTTCTTCGCGTTGATTGGGCCCTTGCCGTCGAGCGGTCGACCGAGTGGGTCAACAACACGTCCGATCAGCTCGGGGCCGACTGGCACCTCAACAACCCTGCCGGTCGTCTTAACCGTGTCGCCTTCCTTAATGGACTTCGCGTCGCCAAGGAGCACGGCGCCGACCGTCTCTTCACCAAGGTTCAAGGCCATGCCGGCAACGCCGTTTGGGAACTCCAGAAGTTCAGACGAGAGCGCGCCTGAAAGTCCGTAGACCTGTGCAATGCCATCGCCCACCTCAACAACGGTGCCGACGGTGCGCGACTCGGCGCTCCCATCAAACCCTTCGATCTGGGCCTTCAGAATGCTGATGATCTCGTCGGATCGAATTGCCATGATCTTCTCGCTCCTCGCTGCTCTACGCGCTCTGCCGGTTCAGCCGGCGACCGAGAGGATCCGCTCACGCATTCGCGAGAGCCGCCCCTTAACGCTGCCATCAACAAGTCGATCGCCGACGCGGAGCGTTGCTCCGCCGACGAGGCTTGCATCTACTTCGTACGACATCTGAACTGCATGGCCCGCCATCGTGGCGGCCTCGGTTTCGAATCGTGTGCGCTCTGCAGGGCTCGCCTCAAGGGCGGTAACCACACGTGCAATGGTGATGCCGTTGCGCGCATTTAGCGCGTCGCGCGTCGCCTCGGCGATTGCCGGGATCGACGCAAGGGTGCGTCGTCGCGCCAACATGCCGACCAACGTGTGAATGTGTGGGCTCACCGTGCCGCCCGCCGCCTTCTCGAGTGCCGCCACACGACCAGCTGCTGGCGTGCGGGGGTCGTCAAGAATCTGGCGCGCGCCTGGGGCCGCGATCACCGCCGCGAGGCGGTCGAGCTCGTCTGCCTGCGATGCTGCTGACGACGCGTCCTTGGCTAGGCCAAGGAGTGCCGCTGCGTATCGCCGTGCAGAGCCGAGCGGTCGATCCATGATCAGTTCCCCTTCTTGGACTGCTCGTCCAAGAACTCGCCCACGAGGGCGCGCTGGCGATCGCCGTCCATCGAGGAGCCGACCACCTTCGTGGCGGCACCAATAGCGAGATCGGCAACCTCACTGCGGATTGCGGCGAGTGCGCTGACGCGCGCCGCCTCAATCTCCTTGGTGGCGTCGACTCGCATGCGATCCAACTCCGCCTTCAGTGTGGCAACCTGCTCATCGCGAATCTGCGCCGCAGCCTTGTCGGCATTGGCGCGGATCTCGTTCGACTCGCGTCGAGCGTCGGCGAGCGCAACGCCCGCCGCCTCTTCGGCGCGACTCTTGGCGATCATGGCCTCGGCCGCATCGCGCAGCCCGCGCTCAATGCGCTCACGGCGCTCGTCAAGCATCTTCATGACAGGTCCGAGCGCAACGGCGCGAAGGACCAAGATGAAGAAGCCGAAGTTTGCCGCGGAGACCAAGATCCAGAACAGGTTGAAGCTGATCCCAGCCTCAGCAGGTACGCCCGGCTCGGGCACCTCTGCGGCTCGAATCGCCGCCTGAATAATCGCGTGCATCATGTGCTGCACCAGCCCTACCTAACTCGTCGACTACTTCAGGACGAGGGTAAGAATGCCGAGCACGATTGCGAGAACGCCGAGGCCTTCAGCAAACGCTGCGCCAAGGATGAAGACGCCACGCACTGGGCCTGCGGCCTCAGGGTTGCGCCCGATTGCCGTTGCCGCAGCTGCTGCTGCAAGGCCTACGCCGATGGCTGGCCCGATCACGCCGAGTGCTGCGATTCCGCCTGGAAGGTTGTCCATCGCTCTGTTCCTCCTACTTGTGGTCGCTACCCGGACCTATGCCGAATACCCGACCGGGCTGCTCCTCAGCTACGGCTAGTGTGCCGCAACTTTCGATTCCGCTCCCGCGTCGGTATGACCCTTCGCTGGATGCTCCTCATGGCCCTCCTCGTGGTGCCCCTCCATGGCAAGCATGGTGAAGACCAACACGAGGACGCTGAAAATAATCCCCTGCATGAGCCCGACGAAGAGCTCAAGCCCGTAGAGGGCGACGGGGATGAAGGCGAAGGTGATCGTGGTCATTACGGTCAGCGCCAGCTCGCCGCCGTAGATGTTGCCGAATAGACGCATGGAGAGCGCGACCGGCTTCACAAATTCCAGAAGAAATTCAATCAGTCCGACAAAGAGGCCAACGGGGCCGCGCTTGAGGCTGAAGAATTTTCCGAAGTAGGAGCCAACACCGAGGGCGCGAATCCCTTGGTAGTGGAAGTAGCCGAACATCACCAGGGCCATGCCCACGGTGACGTTCACATCACTCGTTGGCGCACGGAAGGCGTGCAGTCGCCCCACACCAGGGATGAGGCCAGACCAATTTGACGCAACGATAAAGATGAATACTGCAAGGAAGAGGGGGAGGAACTTTTCAGAGCCGACGCCGCCGATCCCCTTTGCAAATCCTGAGAGCGCCTCGATCGCAAACTCCACAGCATTCTGAATCTTCCCGGGAGTCTCCGTCAGCCTTCGCGCGACCTGCGCAAAGAGCAGGATCACAACCGCCATAACGATCCAGGTCATGATGATCGAACCGGTGATCGAAGGGTAGAAATCGAGCAGCGCAGCGGCGTGATGCTCCTCGTTGCCGAGATTAATGACAGCGTGCGGCACGATGGGCTCAAGGGCCAGTCGAATCACGGTGCCGGGGAATCCGACAAGCCCCTCACCTCTGGTAAGGAGAGCGGCGGCAACGTCAACGATCAGTACGATGAGGGCGCCGATGAGGAGCATGCGCTTCGGCGAGGTTCGCTGAGCTGCTACGGTCACTTCGCCCTCCCCCTCTCCGCGTCTATGCGCGCTCTCTGTCGTCGTGCGGCCTCTGCACTCTCCAATGCGTCAAGTGTCGCCAGCACACGCCGGATCAACTGTGCCGATCCGACTGAGCCAACGAGAAAGCCTCCGATAAAGCCGAAGACCAGCCCGAACGGCCGGCTCCCAAGCTTGCCATCAAGCCAATCGCCGCCCAGCGCGCCACCTAACGTCGTTACCAACAGCATCACTCCAATCTGCGAGAAGAGCGTGAGATACATGCCCTTGCCACCGATTGTGGTCAGCCCTTGCGGCGCATCTGCTACGCCCGATTCTAGCGGAGGGTCGCCAAACTCGCGTTCGTTTTTTGGGGCTGGGGTGGGGTTGTTCATGCGTGCCGCTCCGCTCGTCGCGAGAGCCAGACGATCACCCCGCCGAGTACGACAAGGAGCCCGGCAAAGGCGTACAGGGCGGCACTTGCGGTCAGCACAACCGCCCCAACGGAGAGGAGGAGGGTGACGCCATAAAGGGCAAGGACGGCCCCGCGGTGGCTGAGCCCCGCGTCGATCAGGCGCTGGTGGATGTGGGTCTTGTCGGCACTATATGGAGAGCGCCCGGCCAGGAGCCGCCCCACGATGACGAAGAAGGCATCAATGATGGGCACCCCCAGGATGAGCAGCGCGGCGACAACCTTGGCGGTGCCGAGGAGGGAGAGGACCGCGAGGGCGTAGGCGACCGCCAGGATTCCGCTCGTCCCCATATAGATGGAGGCGGGGTAGGAGTTGTGTCGCAGGAAGCCGGCGAGCGCGCCCGCCAAGGCGAAGCAGAGGGCGGCGAGGAGGGGGGTCGCCGGGAGAGCGATCACCCCAAGGGTGACCGCAGCGATGAGGGCGATCCCGCCCGAGAGGCCGTCGAGCCCATCGATGAAGTTCATGGCGTTCTGCATGCCGAGAACCCAGAAGAGGGTGAGGGCGAGCCCAATGGCATCAGGGATCAAGAGGTCACCTGCGCCAAATGGATTCGACAGGATTGCGATCCGCACGCCGAACGCGATCGGTACCGCCGCAATCACCAGCTGCCCGGCGAGCTGCCAGCGTGCGCGCAAATCGAAGCGATCGTCGGCAAGGCCGATGACACCGGCGAGTAGGGCGCCGAGGAGCAGCGCGGCAGATCCAGAGGTTGGGAGTGGGGTGCCACCAGTAAGACCGAGTGGTGCGGCAAGGATCGTCACGGCCGCACCAACTAAGAAGAAGGAGAGTGCAACGGCGAAACCGCCAGCGCGTGGCATCAGGGTTGTGTTGATGCGCCGCTCGTTTGGCGCATCGGCAATGTTTAGAGAGAGGGCAACCTGTCGCGCAACCCTTGTGCCAACCAGCGCGACAAGTGCAGCGAGCAGTGCGATCGCGAGATAGAGCGGAGCGTTCTCCATTAGCTCTCGCGGGCCGCTAGCTCCGCAGCATCGTTACCGGGGACTGGGAATTGCTGGGCGACCTTCACCACCTCGCGACGAATCTGCTCGAGCTTGGTCGCATCCTCGCGCGCGGCGATCGCCTCAACAGACCACTGTGCAATCTGTTCCATCTCCGCGATCCCCATGCCGCGCGTGGTTGCGGCTGGCGTGCCGTAGCGAACGCCGCTCGTCACCATCGGCGAGCGCGTCTCACCTGGAATGCTGTTCTTATTGATCGTCACGCCCACCGCTTCGAGCGCGGCGGTCGCCTCCTTGCCGGTAACGCCAAGCGGCGTCACGTCGCAGAGGATCAGGTGATTGTCGGTGCCGCCGGTGATCACACCGAATCCGCGTGCAGCGAGCGCGGCGGCGAGCGCCTTCGCGTTGTCGAGCGTGCGATGCATATAGGCACGGAATTCCGGCTGGAGCGCCAGCTTGTAGGCGACCGCCTTCGCCGCAATCACGTGCATCAGCGGTCCGCCCTGATTTCCAGGGAAGACGGCTCGGTCGATGGCGGCTGCCTCATCAGCACGCGCAAAGATCATGCCGCCGCGCGGTCCGCGCAACGTCTTGTGCGTTGTGGTGGTGACGTAATCGGCATGAGGGAACGGGCTCGGGTGCAGACCTGCCGCAACGACTCCTGAGATATGCGCCATGTCGACCATCAACTTTGCCCCTGCTGCATGTGCGATCGCTGCAAACTTTTCAAAGTCAAGAACGCGCGGATACGCAGATGCGCCAGCGATGACGACCTTCGGCTTCGCCTCGTCAACGGCGCGCTGTACCGCATCCCAATCAACGAGCCCGTCTTCGGCACGAACGCCGTAGAAGGTTGGCTTGAACCACTTTCCGGAAATATTGACCGATGCGCCGTGGGAGAGGTGTCCGCCCTGGTCGAGGCTCATGGCAACGAAGGGGTCGCCCGGTGACATAGCGGCAGTGAAGGTCGCAGTGTTTGCCGACGCACCTGAGTGCGGCTGCACGTTGACGTGTTCGCTGCCAACAAAGAGTTGCAGCGCGCGGCTGCGCGCAAGATTTTCGGCCTCGTCCACAAATTCACAGCCGGCGTAGTAGCGCTTCCCTGGGAGACCCTCGGCATACTTGTTGGTAAGGATGGAGCCCTGCGCTTCGCGCACTGCGGCGTAGGTGTAGTTCTCGGAGGCGATCAGCTCAATGTGGTCGCGCTGACGCACCGCCTCTTTGACGAAGATGGCGTCGAGCTCAGGGTCAACCTTGCGAAGGCTCAGGTTCATCAACGGATCGCGTGCGGCGTTGCTCATGGTCCCCTCCCTCTCCTCTGCCCCACTACGGGTGCTTGACCCCTATTCTCCCGCTGATCCGAGGATCAGGCGCTCAATCATGCGCGCTACGCCGTCCTCTTCACAGCGGGGTGCCTCATATTGCGCAACGGCCCGCACCGGGCCGGGTGCCCCGGCCATCGCCACCCCGTGCCCGGCGACGTCGAGCATCTCTAGGTCGTTGTACTGGTCGCCGATGGCCATCACCTGGCCAAGGGGAATTTTGAGGCGGCGGGCGAGCCAGCGGAGGGCGGTTCCCTTATTGACCCCAGGGGCGGTGAACTCCAGGTATTCGGGGTGGCTGATGGTCACATCGAGCTCTCCGGCGAAGGTGGCCCGAGCGCGGTTGAGTATCCCGTCGACATGCCCCTCGGGGGCGTGGGCGACCACTTTGGAGAGGTGCAGCTTGCGCTCGGTAAGGTAGCCAATAAGGTCTGGAACCGTGCCGAGGCGTTTCAGGGCATCCCCCTTCAGCCAAACCTCGTACTGGCGCACATGGGGATCTCGAACATCGAAGCGCAGGTCATCGCGAATCACGGCGTGGCCCCAGAGGTTGTTCTCACGGCACCAAGCGACCGCCTTGGCTCCGAGGTGGGCGGGGAACGGGAAGTGCCGGATCATGCGCCCCGAGCCAACCTCGCCCTTCGCCGGGATCTCGCGCGCGATCGCCCCCTGCATGCCGATCAGCGGACCGTCGAGACCGATCTGATGCGCGTACTCGATGATCGACGGCACATTGCGCCCCGACGAGATCGTCGCGATCACCCCCTTGGCGCGCGCCGCACGAATCGCATCGATGGTGCGCTCGGCGATCACGCCGTCGTGTGGCAGCAGCGTGCCATCGAGATCCATAACGAGGAGTCGGATTGGGAACGCAGGTTTCACCGCCATGACGCGTTACCCACTCCGACGAATTTCGGCCATGCGGTCGCGACCCGAGAGGTCGCCGCGAATGGCCACGCGCCAACCGATGCCGAGGCCATCAGCGAGGCGCGCAACGTCGTCGCCCTGACCGTCACCGAATTCAAGGAGTGCGGCCCCGCCTGGGCGCAGCAGGCGCGGCAGCTCGGCGATGAGTCGGCGAATCAGTTCCAGCCCATCACCGCCGCCATCGAGTGCAAGGCGCGGCTCTGCGGCAATGCCGAGGCGCGCCAGGTCGCGTGGCGCCAGGTCGCGAATGCTGGCGGCGGCCTTCGCCGCATCAACATCCGCGGTTGGCACGTACGGCAGGTTGGCGATCAGGAGATCGAGGTGCGCTGGATCGCCGGGTGCACGCGCGGCAAGGAGCGGCTCCGCAAGATCGCCCTGCATGAAAGTGATGCGCGACGCAACGCCACAGCGCAACGCATTCGCGCGCGCCACCATCAACGCATCGCCAGAGATGTCGGTGGCAATGAGACGCAGGGGCACTGGTGATTCGTCGGCGAGCGTCACGGCGAGTGCGCCGCTCCCCGTGCCGATCTCCGCAGCGTTCAGTGGATGGGGCGCACGGCCGAGTGCGCGGTCGGCGGCAACGCGGTCGGTGAGGAAGGCGAGTGCCGTCTCAATGATCAGTTCACTCTCTGGTCGCGGGTCCAGCACGTCCGGCGTGACGAGCAGCTCTAGCCTGCGGAATCCACGACGCCCAGTGAGGTGACTGATCGGTCGACCTGTTGAGCGTTCCTGCACAAGTGCGGCGAGCGCAGATGGCGCGTCGCCGGCGAGGAGAGTGCTGCGCGCGATGCGCAACGCATCGGCGAGTTGTGGATGTCGATCGCTCAGCGGCTCCGGCTCTGGGAGTTCAATGAGCGCTGGGAGTGGGAGTGGAAACCCTGCAGCAACGGCGGTGCGCAGTGTGGCAACGCGGGTGCAGAGCAGCGCTGCGAGCAGCGTCTCGGCATCAAGGCGCGGTGTTGGGCTTCCCGCCGCCTCAAGCTGCAACGTTGCTTCGCGCAGCAGTGCGGGGCCATCGGCCTCGCGCTCTACGACCGGTCGACTGGTGATCTGCTTCTCGCTCATCATTCCGCCAGTCGTGCCGCCTGCTCAGCGGCGGCGAGTGCTTCATGGAATGGGGCGAGGTCGCCACCGAGAATGCCGGGCACATCAAACTTGTCGAAGCCGATGCGGTGGTCGGTGACCCGATTCTGTGGCCCGTTATACGTACGAATCTTCTCGCTGCGATCACCGCTGCCGATCAGCGCCTTGCGCGCCTTGGAGTCGGCGGCGCGCTTACGCTCCTCTTCAGCGGCGATAATGCGGCTGCGCAGAATCGCCATCCCCTTCTCTTTGTTGCGCAGCTGGCTGCGCTCGTCCTGCATCTCCACCACGATGCCGCTCGGAATGTGCGTGATGCGCACCGCGGAGTCGGTGGTGTTCACCCCTTGTCCGCCGTTCCCCGATGCGCGCTTCACGTCGATGCGAATATCGTTTTCGGGAATCACGAGGTCAACAGCGGTCACCACTGGCAGCACCACAACGGTGGCGGTGCTGGTGTGAATGCGTCCGGCCGACTCCGTTGCGGGGACGCGCTGAATGCGGTGCACTCCCGATTCCCACTTAAAGGCGGCCCATGCGCCATCGCCAGAGACCTCCATCACCCCTTCGCGAATGCCGCCGACGCCCGTTTCGCTGATCGCATCGACCTCGCTCTTCCACCCCTGTCGTTCTGCATAGCGCAGGTAGGCGCGGAAGAGCTCACCGGCAAAGATGCCGGCCTCGTCGCCGCCAGCACCAGGGCGCACTTCAATCAGCAGGTCTCGGCCATCGTTCGGATCAGGCTCAAGGAGTAGCCCTGGGAGTCGCTCCAGAATGTCGCGCTCGATCACCTCGGCCTCGGCGCGGTCGGTGGCGGCGAGCTCACGCATCTCCGCGTCGGCCCCCGGATCCGCCTCAAGGGAGCGTGAATCGGTCACGCGTTGCCGGGCGGCGGTAAGGGCCTCGCCCGCCTCGGCGAGCGGTGCGGTGCGCGACAACTCGCGCCCAATGCGAGCAAGGGCGGTGTGGTCGGCGAGCACCTCAGGAAGTGTCAGCTGCGCCTCAAGTTCGGCGCGCGCCTTGAGCGCCGCCGCGAGTCGCGCGTTGAGTCGCACCACGTCAGCCATCAGGTCACCTTCAGCGGCTGCAGCGCACGGGAGGTTGGTAGCTCTGAACCGCTCGGCACAACGCCACCCTCCGCTTCGATCGCCGCTGTCAGTGCGACGATCGCAATATCGTGCATGCCTTCGTCGGGTCGTCGCGTGGTGATGCGCTGTACGGCAATCCCCGGTGCCGCCAACGCGCGGGCAATCAAGTTCGTTTGATAGCGACCCAGGAGTCGAAGAATCTCATAGGCGAGACCGGCAACGAGCGGAATCCCTGCAATGCGGCTGATCACCGTTGGGATCGGATCGAGTCGACCGACCAGCGAGAAGCTGACGATGCTTACGAGAATGACGACAACAAGGAACTCGGTGCCGCAGCGTGGGTGTGCCGTTGGCCAGCGCGAGAGCGCTTCGCGCGTGAGCGGCTCACCGTTCTCAAGCGCGTGAATCGCGCGATGCTCTGCGCCGTGATAGCGATAGGTGCGATCCACATCGCTGCTGCGTCCGACCGCTGCGAGGTAGCCAAGCAGAATTCCCACCTGCAAGAGTCCGTCAATCGCGCGTTCCACGAGCAGCTCTGTGAAGCCGAGTGCGTGCACGATTGCTGACGCGGCAATCGCTGGGAGCACATTAAAGATCACCACGGCAATCAGAAGCGTGACTGCGAGCGTTGCGATCATTGAACTGGTGCCGCCGGTTGATCGCTCCTCATCACCCGCCGACACGTCGGCGCTGCGCAGAAGCCAGCGGCTACCGAGTGCGAGTGTCTCCCAGAGAACAACGGCGCCACGCAGAATTGGGATGCGTGTGAGGCGTCGACGAATTGGTCCGGTGGCGATCGGCTCTGACATCACCGCGATGCCGCCATCAACGGTGCGCAGCGCAACGCCGATGTGTGATGGCCCACGCATCAGAATGCCGTCGATCAGCGCTTGGCCGCCATACGCTGCGCCGCTCGTTGGGCGCGCGCTCAGAGATACGGCGTGTAGCCCTCGTGAAACATCTGCGAAGCGATCCTGCGCGAATCGCGCAGCGACGCCGAGTCGGCGCCGCATGAAGATCAGCGCGAGCGACCGAGGCGCTTCTGGAAGCGCTCGACCTGACCGGCCGTGTCGAGAATCAGCTGCTTCCCCGTAAAGAACGGGTGGCAGTTTGAGCAGACTTCCGTCTTGAGCTCGCTGGTTCGCGTCGAGCCGATCGAGAACTTCGTGCTGCATGCAAGGCACGTAATTTCGATGGTGTTGTACTTGGGATGAATCTCTGGCTTCATCAGCGACTCTCTAGGCGTCTGGTGAAGCGACAACGTTGACGCGCTTCTTCGTGCGCGACGCGTGGTCGAACTTCACCCTGCCGGTGACGGTTGCATAGATGGTGTAGTCGCTGCCCAGGCCAACGCCGCGCCCTGCGGCGAAGGTGGTGCCGCGCTGTCGCACGATGATGCCACCAGCGTTGATCTTCTGGCCGTCGCCAACCTTCACGCCAAGGCGCTGACCAGCGCTATCGCGTCCGTTGCGAACACTTCCGCCTGCCTTCTTGTGTGCCATGGGGGTCTCCTTCTCTCAGCGTTCGCTGCGTTACTCGGCGTCAGCGACCGACGTGTCGGCGCGCTTCGCTGCTGGCTTTGTGGTTGCTGGCTTCTTTGCGGCAGGCTTCTTCGCTACCTTCGCCTCGGCTGGCGCACCAACCTTGAGTGTTGCGGCGACTGCGGCATCGGCCTTCGCCTTATCGGCGGCGACGGCGACTGCGGCGGCCTGCGCCTTGGCCCGATCGGCAGCACCGGCTTCGTAGAGCGCCTTCGCGCTCGTGCCGTTCACGGCAACTTCGGTGACCTTGATGAGGTGCAACTCTTGGCGGTGCCCCTTGGTGATGCGGCTGCGCGCCTTCGGTCGATACTTAAAGCTGATCGTTTTTGGTCCGCGCTCCTGGCCAAGCACCGTTGCGGTGACCTTTGCGCCAGCAACCACTGGGGTGCCGATCTCCGTGGCGGAGTCGGTGCGCACAAGAAGGATGCGGTCAAACGAGATCTCGCTCCCTGGGGTAGCGCCGGTCAACTCAACGTGCAGCTCGCTGCCGAGCTCCACTCGATACTGCTTTCCACCGGTCTCGATGACTGCGTACATGGTTCCCCTGTCCTTACTGTCTGTGCGCCGTACAGGCGGCGCCTGCTGGGCG
>JBBAWJ010000021.1:0-14474 GCA_040397255.1 Candidatus Limnocylindrus sp. | reverse complement strand
CGCTGACCACCCGAGAGTTCGCCGATCTGGCGCTGTGCAAGATCAGCCATTTCAACACGCGCGAGCGCATCTGCCACTGCGGCATGATCGGCAGCGCCAGGTCGACCAAGCGGTCCAAGCGCTGGCGTACGCCCCATCATCACCACTTCGCCGACCGATACGGGGAAGCTCCAGTCAACCTGCTCGGCTTGGGGCACATAGGCAACACGCTTCGTGTGCATGCCAACGGCTGATCCAAGTACCTGCACGCTGCCACTCCACGGCTGCATCAGCCCAGCGATGCACTTCAGCAGCGTCGACTTCCCGCCACCGTTCGGGCCGAAGATGGCGGTCAGCGAGCCCGGCGCAAGGCTGAGTGAGACGCCGCTGATCGCCGCACGATCGCCGTACCCGGCGGTAACCTCAACAAGATCAATTGCGTTTGTCTGACTACTCATCGCCATATGTTCTCATCGCCGCATCGATGCTGCGATCGCTGTCGCATTCGCGCGCATCGCGCTGAGATATGTGTCGCCAGGTGCGGCACCAAGCGCGTCGGAGTAGAGATCAGCGAGCACAGTGGCGCCAGTCTCTGCCGCGATGCTGGCCAGCACCTTAGAAGGAAACTGCACCTCACTAAACACCGTCGTCACTCCTGATGCGCGGATCGCATCAATGAGTGCGGCAATCTCACGAGCACTGGGATCTTGGCCTGGTGATGCAATCGCAACGCCAACAACCGTGATGTTGTAGGCCCGAGCGAAATACCCAAACGCATCATGAAAGGTGACAATCTTGCGATTCACTTCGGGTATCTCTGAAAAGAGCGCACGAACTTCAGTGTCAAGATCTTGAAGAGCGGCGAAGCCCGAAGCTGAAGCTGAGCGAACTGTGTTGGTGAGTTCTGGTCGATCTTGTACAACACGATCTGCAATGCGCTGTACGTAATGCGCCGCCCCGGTTGGATCAAGCCACACATGTGGGTCATAGGCATCTTCCGTTTCCGCCTCTGGTGAAGCTAGATAAATCCAAGCATCTGTTGTGTCTAGCCCTTCGCCGAGACGCAAGACGTCGCCTTCACCCTTGTGTGCAGCATCAATGAGCGAGACGACCCATTCATCAAGACCTAGCCCGTTCATCAGAATCAGATCAGCCGCGGCGATCCTGGCCGCGTCAGAAGGCGACGGCTCGAAAGTGTGCACGTCTATACCAGCAGGAACGATGGAATCAATCTGCACTGAATCACCGAGAGCGAGCCGCGCAAGATCGGCGAAGATGCTCGTTGTCGCCATCACGCGGTATCCCGACGTTGAGGCCGTCGGTGAGCTACTCGAGCCGCCACAGGCTGCGCTAACAGCAAGCAGCGCAACGAGGGTTGCAATTAAACGCCGGCTCATTGGCGTGGCTCAACGTTCTGGCAGCGAGGGCAGCGACCGAAGAGCTCAAGGCGGTGTGACTGAATCTCGAAGCCAGAGCGTCGGGCCGCCTCGGCGGTTACGGCCTCAATGCCGCAGTCTTCGACCTCAGAGATTGCGCCGCATGAGACACAGACCAGGTGATGGTGATGAGATGGCTCGCATGGGACATAGGCGTGTCGGCCGTCGGGGAGGTCAACTCGCTCGACGAGGTTCCGGTCGGCGAGGAGTTCGAGGAGACGGAAGACGGTGGCGCGCGAGATGCCGAGGCTGCGCTGCTCGGCGTCGGCGAGGAGGTCGGCGGCGGTGAAGTGCCCCTGGCGCCGTGCGATCAGGGCGGCGAGTTCGCGGCGCGGCCCGGTAAGGCGAACCCCCGCCTGGTCAAGCGCCTCGAGCAACTCTCGTGCCATGGAGGCAGCCTACCAGAGTTGAGACTAAGTCTCAATAGGAGGCAGGGAGCACGAAACGAGGCTCGCTCAGCCACCGCGGGTATGATTCAGGCATGAGCATCATCAAGAACGCACTTGGGATCGGGGCCGTTGTCCTATCAGTGGGGCTGGTCGTACTCCTTCTCTCCGGCTCCTTTAGCGGCAAGCCGACCGCAAGCGACTCCTTCACCCCCGTTGCGCCGGTCTACACCCCCGATGCAGAGTTCATCTCTGGCCGGGGAATCGGCGCCGTGGACGCCCCCGTCACCCTCGAGGTGTGGACCGACTTCCAGTGCCCAATCTGCGGCATCTGGGCGAACGGTAGCGAGCCTCTCCTCTACGAGAAGTACATCAAGGAGGGGAAGCTCCGAATCGAGCAGAGGTTCTTCGCCTTCCTCGGCGAAGAGTCATTCACCGCCGCGGTTGGCGCGGTATGCGCCGATAAGCAGGACAAGTTCTGGTCATACCACTCGTACCTCTTTGCAAATCAGCACGGTGAGAACGAGGGCGGCTTTAGCGCGCCTCGACTCCGTATCCTTGCTGGCGCCGCAGGTCTCGACCTCACAGCCTGGGACAGCTGCATTACCGACACCACGATTCGTGCCGATGTTGAGGCGGAGAGCGCAGCGGCACGCGCCGCCGGCGTCACCGGTACACCAACGTTGAAGCTTGGCGACTGGATGCAGGCGGGCATCCCAGCAGAGGCCGACATCTACAAGCGCATCGACGACGCCCTCAAGCCGTAACCACATGCGTGCCGTACGGTTCGGCGTCGTAATCTCCGTTATCGGGACTGCAATCGCGACGTATCTCCTCGCTATTCGATACGCGGGCATTCCCGCACTTTGCGGCCCCGCGCTCGGTCCGTTTGGCGGCTGCGCCAAGGTAGAGTCATCGGTCTACTCAAGCATCGGCCCAATTCCCATTGCGCTGGTCGGCGTTGTTGGCTCACTGGTACTGCTCTTTTCATCAGTGCACTACCTCCGTACGCGCTCAACAATCTCGCTCAACATCTGGGTGCTTGCAGCAGTAGTCGGCGCCGCCATTGAACTTGTGCTCATTGCAATTCAGGCATTCGCTATCGGCGCATGGTGTGGCTGGTGCTTGCTGTACGGGCTCACCATTATCCTCTCTGCTATTGCCGCGGTCATTGCTGCAGCGCAGGCCGAACGCGGTGCGGCTGCGCGCTAAGTCGTTGTAGCGCCGGGTTTGGCGCAATATCCATTTCGCGCAACGCTGAAACTGCTCGCGCCGCCGCGCGACGCGCAGCAGCAATAGATCCGCTCTCCTCCAACAGCAGCGCCAGGTGTTCCAGCATTGCGCCGTCTGTTGGGTCAATGCGAACGGCGCGAAGGGCGAGATCAATCGCGCGATCAATGTCGCCAACGGAATATGCCGCAACCATCTCGCGCTCAATGATTGCGAAAAGACTTATGTCGAGCGCACTGCGATGCTGCTCTGCCCACGGCTCAAACGGAACCTCAACGCCGAACGGCCCAAGGTACGAGTCGAGGAGATCGTCAATCTGATCGACCCGTGCTCGACGCCGCACCGCATCAAGCGTGCTTCGTAGTTGAGCTGAATCAAAGGTGACAAGATCAAGGTTTACCGTCACCATCTCGGCCTCATGGCGAATGTACGGCGTTGGCGTCCCCTCTTGGAGCGCAAGATCATAGTCAGGGTCGAGCGCGCGGCGCAGGTGATAGATCGCCTGGTTGAGTGAGTTCAATCCGGCCTGCGCCTCTGCTTCGGGCCAGAGCGCATCGATCGCCTCATCACGCGTTGCGGCGTGTCGGGGTCGCGTGGCGAGAAAGTGCAGCAGCGCAACCGAGCGTGGGCGAATGGATGTCCCTTCAATCGTTCGCCCCGCAGCCTCAATGCTGAGCGGTCCCAAGTCGTGAACGACAGCAACGGGGCTCAGCACACGCGGCGCGATCGAGGCCGCAGGCGTGACCTCAGAGCCGTTCGGCACTGTGCCGAGCACCTGTGGAAGATCGAGCGTCTCGGCAATGAATCGAGGGATCATCCAGCACGATTCGCCGAGCTCATCTTGGTCGGCAGGGGCGATGAGGAGCCCCTCCTCCCACAGCGTGCGGAGCAGCTCGGGGCTCGCCTCCTCTCCCGCTGGGCGGGCGAGTCGGGCAAGGAGTGGGCCACTACCGCCGACGACATCGCGCCGGATGAACTCATCGAGCTCGGAGCGGTCGCCACCCTCACGCATCTGATCAAGCCATGTGGCAAGGATGCCGCCGTTTCCCGCCGCCGCACGTCGCGCCTCTTCGAGCGCCGTCGGCGCACCACTCCAGCCTTTAGCCTCGGCAATCTGTCGCGTTTGTCGCGGCGTTACACGTAGCGCCGCCGCACCGATGTGCATTACCTGCCGCTTTGCGCGCGCCGCAATGAGGCGCAACTGCGCAACGCGGCGCCCGATCAGCGCGACACGGGATCGATCAGGGGCGCGCTCCGCTAGTGCACGCAGAAATTCCAGGCCCTCTAGCGATTCGGCCAATGCATCGGCGTCGTCGATGACGAGGATCAGTTCACTGTGCGGTGCGGCGAGATCAGCAATGAGCGCTGCCGCACACACTGTCGCCGACTGCTGCTGGCGAACCGCTCGTGCGAGGCGCGGCAAGCGCACGCCGTCATCCTCATCGGCGGCGAGATGTAGGGCGTCACCGAGGCCGCGGCTTGCCCGCAACCACCGCATCGGTCGGTCGGCGCGAATGCCCCACGTGGCGACGGCGCTGCTCTTGCCGTACCCGGCACTGCCGCAGATTAGGGCGAGCCCTCCGTCGGTGAGCTCGTCGAGTGCGGAGTCGATGCGGGGCCGAGCTGGATGAACACGAGGGGTCCTCATCATGGTGTAGTCCTCCACGTTGCACCGCCGAGGGCGGTGCCCGCGGGTCGGCTGGGCGGATACTGAATCAGCGTCGCGTACCGCCGACGTATCAGTCGCGAATCACGCGCCGCAGCGGCGTGCGCCCGCCCCTACAATCCCCCCATGAGCACCAAGCACCGCCTGATCATTGACTGCGACACGGGGACCGATGACGCCGTCGCGCTAATGCTCGCCGCCCTGCACCCCGAGATTGACCTGATCGGGGTGACGACCGTGTTCGGTAACGCACCGCTTTACGCAACAACAACGAACTCACTCTCGGTGCTGGAGCTGATCGGCAAGGGGCACATCCCTGTGCACGCCGGATTTCCGCGACCACTGGTGCGCAAGGCGATGCCGTCGGAGCGATTCTTCAAAACCGATAGCGTGCAGGACCCACACGGCACCTATCTCGACATTCCGCGCAGCGCGAGCAAGCCAGCCTCTGAGCGCGCGGTGGAGTACCTGATTGAAACGTACCGAAACGCGACGCAGCCGATCACGCTCATGCCGATCGGGCCGTTGACGAACATCGCCGCAGCCGTTGCGCTGGAGCCGCGCTTCGCCGAGTGGGTGCCGAAGCTGATCATCATGGGCGGCGGACACGAGGTGCCGAACATTTCCGCTTCGGCGGAGTTCAACATCTGGGCAGACGCCGAGGCGGCCGCGAGCGTCTTCGAGGCGGGCTTCAAGGATGTGCTCATGGTGCCGCTCGATGCAACGCACAAGGCGCTCGTCACCGCAAAGGAGTGCGCGGCATTCGGTGCGCTCGGCACGCCTGCAGGCATGGCAACGGAGACGGTGATCAAGCGACGCATCGGCAGTTACGAGAGCAGCCAGAAGATGGACGTTCCAGAGTCGGCGCCGGTGCACGATGCGCTCTGCGTTGCGGCGCTGGTGGAGCCCGACATCATCACCACGAAGCGTTGCCACGTTGCGGTGGAGACCGCAGGCACCTTGACCCTTGGGCGTACTGTCGTGGATACGCACCATCGTGGCGGCAAGGAGCCGAACGCCGATGTCGCCTTTGATGCGAACGCTCCGCGATTTATTGCTCTGATGATGGAGATCTTCGGCCAGCGATGAGCGGCCTCGGCGAGGCGGCCCTTCCGGGCGAGGCGGGCCCCAACGACCTCGACGCCGCCGGCGAGGTGGCCCTCGACCAGGCGCTCCGCTCGGCATGGATGCCCGTCTGCCAGAGCGGCGAGCTGACCGACCGACCACTCCCGATCCGCCTCTCAGGCGAGACGCTGGTCGTCGCCCGACTGGGCGACACAGTTGCCGCCTTCCCAGACCTCTGCGTGCACCGCGGCACCGCCCTCTCGCTCGGCTGGGTCGATCCGGGAACGAGTCCAGCCCCCGACGGGAGCCCAGCCACGGGGGAGGCCTGCCTGGTCTGCCCGTATCACGGCTGGAGCTACGGTCAGAGCGGTGAGGTGAAGCGCATTCCCGCCGTCCACGGCCGCGCGATCCCACGTCGCGCACGCATTGAGCGCTACGCCGCCACCGAACATCTCGGTCTTGTCTGGGTGCTACTCGAGCCAGGCCCTGGCGGCTGGGAGCATCCGGCGCCGCTCTACCCGCTCCCCGAGGCGCCATGGTGGGGCGACCCCTCACTGCGCACCATCCCGATCACCACCTACGACTGGAAGTGCTCGCCCGCGCGTCGCATCGAGAACTTCATCGACTTCAGTCACTTCCCCTGGGTGCACGAGGGGATCCTCGGCGACCGCGCCAAGCCGCTCAGCCCTGACCATGTGGTGGAGAGCAGCGAGACAACGATCCGCTTCCAGATCGCACTTGAAGAGCCGCAGACCAGCGTGAAGGGCGATGGCGCGCCGGGCGCGAAGGTGCAACGTGATCCGACGACGTACACGGTGCACCTGCCCTACTCCGTCACCCTTGATCAACAGCTCCCCGAGGGGAACCGCTTCGTTCTCTTTATGGCCGCGTCGCCGCTCTCAGCAAAAGAGACGAGAACATTCACCTGGAACGCACGAAGCTATCGCCTTGATCCATCAGACGACACAGAACTCGCAAACTTCCAGCGCCTGATCTTGGACCAAGATCAGCCGATCACAGAATCACAACGCCCAGAAAAGTTGCCAGTGGATCTCTCGGCAGAGCTGCACATTGCTGGGCCCGATCAGGCGTCGATTGAGTTCCGTCGTCACCTCGGCAAAGTTGCGGCGCGCCTACGCGCGGCAGAAGAGACTAAATAGTGGTTGGTGCTGCGTCGACGCGCAAGATTCGCCAGGCGAACGGAACTGATCCGATCAGAATCACCCCCGACAGCAGGAAGAGCGGCAGTGCGCCAAGTGCGCCATAGATCACACCGCCAACGATTGCAGCGACGGAGAGTGCCAGTCCATACGAGATTGCTTGGTAGAGCGCCTGTCCTGTTGCCTGTAACTCGCTCGGCACGATTGCCCGGACGGTAAGGACGCTTGCCAGCAGCGTGCATGAGTAGCCAACGCCACATAAGCCACGAACGACAGCGAGCACGAACGGATCCTCAACAACTCCGTATCCGATACTGCAAAGACCAAGCGCAACGAGACCAACGGAGTAGACGGAGCGCATGCCGAAGCGAAGCGCAATCGCTGATCCAATCAAGAAGAAGGGAATCTCAACTCCAGCGGAGATCATCGCTGCGAACGTAACGGCCGAAGCATCGCCCCCAACATCTTAAATCCGCAGCGAGCCGTACGAATAGAAGATGCCAGCACCAAGGTTGACCAGCAGGCTCAGCATGAGAAACCCGAGCAGCTTGGGAGATTGGGCAAAGGCGAGGCTCACGGTGCCAAAACGTTGGCGCCAGTCTCCAGCCACGGCGATCTCTGCATTTCCGCCAGCGAGTTCACTGCGCTCTACCTCAAGGTGCGCGGCGGTTGTGTCGCTCAGTGGCGGGCGAACGTGTAATCGGACGGTGCCAATGAGCACAACAGCTGCACCGATCCCATAGAGCGGACCGACCATGAAGGCACCACCAGCAACAACGATCACACCACTGGCGAGGCAGGTCACGGCGTAGCTAGCGCTGGTAATGGCGCGCAGCGGGCCCCAATCACCTTTCACTTCAGCAAGTCGCTCCATGCCGATCGCATCGAGGAGCGGCACGATGCCAGCGCCTGCGAAGGCTGCAAGCATGGAACCTGGAATTCCTGCAGCCGGACCCACTGCGAAGGTAAAGACGCCGATCGCGGTAGTCAGGATGGCGAGGCGAAAGGCCGCAACACGGCCGAGGGTCGCGTCGCCAAGGTGCCCCCAGATTGGCGCGGCGGTGAGCGCAAGGATTGAGTTGATGGCGCCAACGAGCCCGATCGCCTCAAAGGAGACGCCGCGATCGCGGAAGACGATCGAACTGAAGGGGAGATAGCAGGCCTGCATGATGCCGACAACGAGGTACAGGTACGAGGCGCGGCGCATACCGGGTCGGAGAAGCATGAGAGACATGCCCCTACATTACTGGCTCGCCCTCGCTTCCGCCCCCTGCGCCGTCGCTGCGCTCGCGAACCAAGTTAACGAAGCGCGTCTGCTCTTTCATGAAGTAGAGCTGCCCTGCACCGGTTGGGCCATTGCGGTGCTTGGCGATGCTGAAGTCAATCGCCTCACCAACGGCATCACCCTCCTCGATGCGATCGGTCTTGCGCCACAAGAAGATCACCACGTCTGCATCCTGCTCGATCGCCCCCGACTCACGCAGGTCAGAGAGACGCGGCTCCTTTGAGTCGCTGCGCATCTCTATCTGACGCGAGAGCTGGCTCAGCGCAAGCACCGGAATGCCAAGTTCACGAGCGAGTGCCTTGAGGCCACGCGAGATCTCGGATACCTCTTGCACGCGGTTGGACTCACGCCCCGAAGAGCCTGGCTGCATCAGTTGCAGGTAGTCCACGATGAGTAGGTCAAGTCCGTGCTCCATCTTGAGTCGTCGCGCCTTGGTGCGCAGTTCCATCACGGAGATGCTCGCCGTGTCGTCAATGAAGATTTTTGCACGCGAGAGGGTCTCCATTGCGCCAGCAATTTTTGGGAAGTCCATCTCTCCGAGGAAACCGCTGCGTAACTTAAACGAGTCAATCTTGGTCACGCTCGACAGCAAGCGCAGCACCAACTGCTCCTTACTCATTTCGAGCGAGAAGACCCCAACCGACTTCCCTTCGCGCACCGCGGCGTACTCGGCAATGTTCAGCGCGAGCGAGGTCTTACCAACCGACGGTCGCGCCGCGAGCACGATGAAATCGGAGGCTTGCAGCCCTTGCGTCCTGCTGTCGATGTCGGTGAATCCGGTGCGCAGGCCCATCAGCTGCCCGCGGTTCTGGTGCAAATGGTCGAGTCGGTCATATGCCTCACTCAGCAGCGTTTCGAGTGCGGTGAATCCCGACACTGTACGGCGCTCACTGATGGCAAAGAGTTCCGATTCGGCGCGGTCGATTGCCTCAATGGCGTCGGCGGGATCTTCGTAGCCGATCGATGCAATACGACCGGCGGCGCTAATCAGTCCGCGCAGCACCGCTTTGCGCTCCACGATCTTTGCGTACTGCTTCGCATGCACCGCCGTTGGTGTGCGGTCGCAGAGATCGGCGAGTGCTGCACGCCCGCCGATCTCCTCAATCTGGCCGCGGCGCTCAAGCTCCTCGGAGACGGTGAGGATGTCGATCGGCTGGCGCAGCTCGTAGAGCGAGAGGACGGCGGCATAGACCTTGCTGTTCGCCGGCTTGTAGAAGTCCGACGCCTTGAGCGTTTCGGAGACCTCGGTAATCGCGTCGCCGTCAATGAGGATGGCGCCGAGTACGGACTCTTCAGCTTCGGAAGACTGTGGCGGGAGTTGGACTGTCATGCCCGTATTCTCTCAGTCGCGCCGTTGACGCTCTAGGTGGATGCCCACAAATCTGCCTCAATCTCTCCACGAAGAGGGGATCGGGCCCCTTCGGCTGTGGATAAGTCGGCGCCCGGCGCCGAGGCGACGGTTAATGAACTCGGCGAAGAACGCCGACGAGCACACCCTGCACGTTCACGGTCGGGTAGTACATCGGCTTGTAGGCCTTATTGGCTGGCTGCAGGCGCACCCGACCGGTCTCGCGGAAGAGCTGCTTCAGCGTGACCTCGTTCTCTTCAACCTGGGCAACCACGATGTCGCCATCGGCGGCCACCTTGCTCGGCTTGATCACCACATAGTCGCCATCGGCGATCTGGGCATCGATCATGGAGTCGCCGCGAATCTTCAACAGGTAGGAGTCGGGGGTCGACATGAACTCCGGGACGGCGACCGTCTCGGAGCGCTCCTCGTAGGCCTCGATCGGCCCACCGGCGGCGATCTGCCCCACCACGACCAGCTCGCGGGCGGCCATCGGCAGGTTCGTTGTCTCGAGCTCACTGTCAATCTCCAGGAGGGAGCGGCCGCGGGCGGTGAGGCGCACGGAGCGCGAGAGGCCGGCGCCACGCTCGATCAAGCCCTCGTGCTCGAGGGTCTCAAGGTGGTGATGCACGGCGGAGGGGGCGGCGAGGCCGACCAGGTCAGCGATCTCTCGCACGGTCGGCGGGGTGCCTGAACGACGGATCCCCTCGGCGATCGCCTGGAGGATCCTCGTCTTTCGGTCCTGATCATGTCGGGTCATAGGGGTATTAGAACGCCTGTTCGGAACTGTGTCAAGTGGGTGGCACAACTCCCTGAAAGGATGCGTAGAGTTGTGACACGTATTTCTAAGGAGCAAGGGGACATCTAAAAGGGCAGGGTGTACGACGTGGGTGAGCTCGAGGCGTTGATTGATCGCGTGTACGAGCCGACCCGGCGATATGCCCTGCGCCGAGCGTCGCCCGAAGAGGCTGAAGACGCCGTCAGCGAGACCATGCTGCTCCTCTGGCAGCAGCCCGATCGAATCCCGAAAGGTTCCGAGGTTGGATGGTCCATTGGCATCTGCCGCAAGGTCCTCGCCAACATGCGCCGGAAGCGCGTTCGACGTGAATCCCTCCTCGGCAGATTCGTGATCCAGCTCCTCCCGGCAGCGCCCGCGCCCGTGATCTCTCGTGAGCCCGAAATCACCGCCGCGCTCAGTGCCCTCCCCGAGCGAGATCGCGAGGCCCTTCTCCTTGCCGTCTGGGATGAGCTCCCCGCCCGTGAGGTGGGGAAGGTCTTGGGGATCAGCGCTAACGCCGCAGCTATTCGCATCCACCGGGCAAAGCGCCGCATGCGAGATCTGCTGAAAGAGGCGTGAAAGAGTGACGGCCTAGGCGACATAGAGAGGGTAGGCGCAGGTATCGATGCGCTCATGAGATGAACAGCTGGAGGTAGATGGTGGACGCACTAGAGAGACTGAAGCAGGCGGATCCAGCGCGAGGCGCCTCCGGGACTAGCCGCGCGAAGCGTACGGCACTTGCAGAACGACTGGCACAGCTGCAGCCGGGCGTGATATCGCACGCTGGGCCACGACGCTCCTTTGTTGTGCCAATCGCGATCGCTGCGGCACTCGCCATCTCGGTGATTGGTTTCGCTCAACCAAGTCGCGCCACGCTGGCCTGGAGTCCAACTGCCGACGCTAGCCCTCTCGCCCCTTCTGCTGAATTGAAAACCGTGTGTACGGATGGAATGCCGATTACAGCGCAGCAGCTCGATCTGCTCTCCGATGAATCACTCGATCTCGTTGATACACGTGGCAACGCGAGCCTCGTTGTCTGGTCAACTCCTGCACTCCGATTGCACTGCATGCTGCTGAGTGACGATTCAGGAGCGCTGGTCCGAGGCCCAGCGATGCTCAGTGAACCTGCTGCGCAGAACAGTGCGCAGCTGAATATTGAATTCATGGCGGGAACAGAGTGGATGGGCGAGATGGTCATGGTGCTTTCGGGGCAAGCGCCAGAGGGAACCGTTGATGTCGCTGTTGTTGGTCAGGAGTCCGAAGACTTCACTGCATCAGTAAATGGTGCCGGTCAATTTGCGGTGTGGTGGCCTTCGGCCAGCGGGCAGGTGACAGGGCGAGTTGTTGCCCGAGACGCAGAGCTGAACGAACTCGCCACCCTGGAGCTTGGTGATTACTACGCTGACTCCGGAGCGCGACAGACTGCGCCACCCGCTGATGGAGCAGGTGACGGAACAGATTCCGATCCAACATCAGAGATGCCTGGCGGCGGCATGCTGGATCTTGAGCGCCCGCTGCCACCTGTCAAGGGTGGAGACGGAACCTTTGAGCCAGCGCAGATTACGAACGTCCGAGTACCAGCTGAAGTGCAAGCAGGCACACCACTAGTGATTCGCTTCCGCATGACGGACCCCTCTGGCTACCAAGCACCCGTCGCCTTTGTTGGCGGCCCAAGTGGTTGGGTGTCAAGTTGGTGCGGGTTTGGTGTGGCAGCAATTCGTGTAAGCGGTGATCAGCGTGATGGCGAATACGAGATCAGCTGTCTCGTGCCAACAAACGCACCGAGCGCCGGATACCTTGTGTCGATTGGCTGCGAGTGCACCTTCCCCGATGCCGCAGAGGGTTCACTCTTTGTTGTGACCTACCCATTTGATCTTGTAGGTGGCAGCAGCGATGTGCGCGTGCCCGAGATTGGCCGTGCGCAGATCACATCAACCGGAGTAATTCGCGCAGGCAGTACGTTTGAAGTGACAACCCTTGCAAAAGACGAGAGCGGCATCGCCTACGTCGTGGCATGGGTGGATGGGCCGAATGGACGGATCCCCAACGACGCAGGACTACCATGGGCCTCTGACATGGGCCTCGATTCCATTGTCCGTTCCCAGGCAGTTAATGGATGGGAGCAGTTCGTGCAGACCATCACGCTGCGAGACGACGCGATACCCGGCCGCTATCGGCTCTGGTTCTCGGTGGGAGATTCGATCGGCAATCGCGCTGCCCTGTACGACGTGACGCTGATTGAGTTTGTGATCGAGTAGCGGCTGCGGAACTACTCGTCTTCGAGGAGCCGCGCGCGTGTAATTGCATCCTCACCGTACTTCCGGCGCATGGTGTCGGCGGCGGCGGTGATGGTGCGCTCGCGGGCCTGCGCCGCGCCGTCAAAGAGTACGAGCTGCTCATCTTCGCCAAGGTCTGAGGTTGAGACACCAATGAGCCGATAAGCGCTGCCGCGCGCCGTCTTCTCGAGCAGCGCACGTGCCGCTTTGAAGATTGGACCAGCGAGATCTGACGGTTGCGCAAGCTTTACTTGGCGCGTGATGGACTGGAACTCAGCATCTTTCAACTTGAGCGTGACGGTGCGCGCAAGCAGCCCCTCGCTGCGCAGCGAATACGACACCTCTTCTACGAGCCCCAAGAGCAGCGTCTCAAGCGCCTCTGGATCGGCAATGTCGTCATCAAGGGTCATCTCGCGACCGAGCGACTTGCGTTCACCACCGTCATCAACCGGTGTGTCATCAATGCCGCGTGCCAAGAGTTTGAGATCAGGCCCGCGATCACCGAAACGTCGAATGAGATGATCATCAGGTGCGTTGGCAAGATCGCCGCAGGTGAGAATGTCGAGTTCGCGCAAGACGCTCTGCGCGACCGGACCGATGCCAGGAATCACGCCGACCTTTCGCGGCGCAAGCCACGCCGCTTCACTCCCTGGCGGAACAATGGTGAGACCGTTCGGCTTCTCTGCACCTGCCGCAATCTTGGCTACCAGTTTGCTCGATGCGCCACCTACGCTGATCGTGAGACCAGTTGCCGATTTGACTGCGGCACGAATGCCTCGACCAGCATCTTCAAGTGACCCGTGCAGCTGCTCGGTGCCATTCAGATCGAGATACGCCTCGTCGACAGAGACCTGTTCAACGACGGGGCTCCATCCACCGAGCACCTCCATCACCTCGCGAGAGACATCGCTGTAGCGATCGTGACGCGGTGGGATCAAGATCAAGTTCGGGCAACGCGCACGTGCAACATGCACCGACGTTGCAGCGCGAACGCCGAATGCACGCGCCTCATACGAGGCAGCGCAGATTACGCCACGAGAACCTTCGCCGTATCCAACAGCAACAGGTTTGCCAGCGAGCGACGGATTGTCGCGAATCTCGACCGACGCGAAGAACGCGTCAAGGTCGACGTGCAGAACGCGACGGGTCGTAATCAGCCCTTCGGCTCGACGACGACTGTCACCTCAGCGACGAGGTGTGCCGCAACCTTGATCTGCACCTTGTACGAGCCGAGCTGCTTGAGCGGCTCGTCGAGCATCACCTGGTGCTTCTCAACGCTGATGCCGCGGCGATCGAGCGCCTCGGCAATCTCTTTGTTGGTGATGGAGCCGAAGAGCTTGCCACCCTCGCCCACCTTGACGCCCATAGTGAGGGTGGTCGAGCTGATGCGCTGCGCGAAGCCTTCGGCCTCACCGCGCTGGCGGTCCTGCTTTGCGGCGCGCGAGGCGATCCCCGAAGCGACCTGCGATGCGGCCCCGCCGATGGCTGGGATCGCCAGCCCATTGGCGAAGAGGAAGTTTTTGGCGTACCCCCCAGCGACCTCTTTCTGGTCCCCGGCTTTGCCGAGCTTGGGCACATTGGCGGTCAAGATCACCTTCATCAGTTGGGCTCCTTCTTCTGTGGCTGGGAGGGCTGGGCGCCCCCCGTTGGAGCACGATTCTCGCACAGGTCCCCCCCTTGACACAGAACGGATGTTCTATGACACTACGAACAGATGTTCTAACGCAGACCCCCACGAGGGGAGGAGGTTCAGGATGGCAATGCAACCGATCAGCCCAGTCTCGGTAGCCGTGACGGCGCACTGGCGCACCGGCGCCCCAACCGCGGTCGCCTTCGAGGGGATCAGCCGCAAGGTGACCCAGGTC
>JBBAWJ010000020.1:0-15274 GCA_040397255.1 Candidatus Limnocylindrus sp. | reverse complement strand
AGGTTGCCGAGTGTCATCGTTGCCGCGGCCAGCACCACCATCACTGGAATCCAAAGCGCTGCGAGCGGTGCAAGCGCGATCACAAACAACTTAATGAGGAGCACAAAGGCACCAACCTTCGGACCAACAGAGAGGTAGCCGGTGATCGGTGTTGGTGAGCCTTGGTATGCGTCGGGTGTCCAGTAGTGGAACGGCACCGCCGCGATCTTGAACGCTGAACCGGTGGTGATCAGCGCGAGTGCAACGGCGAGCCCTGCGCTCGCCTCTCCAGATGCGAGCGCAACTGCAATGCCGCTCAGCGAAGCGGTTCCCGCAGCACCCCAGAGCACAACGATACCGAAGAGCAGGATGGCGCTTGAGAAGCTGCCGAGCAGGAAGTACTTCACGGCGCCCTCGGTGCTCAGTGGATCGCGCTTCGCATATCCGGCGAGGATGTAGCCAGGGATGACCATCAGTTCGAGGCCAACAAAGAGTGTGACGAGATCGGTTGCAGCACCGAGAAGAATGGCGCCAGCGAGGGCAAAGAGCAGTGTTGCTGCGAGTTCGGCGGTTGGATACTTGCGCGCCGCAAGATACGCCGGCGCGATCAAGAGCGTGATCGCCACGATTGAGATCCCAAGGAGGCCGAGGAAGGCGACGAATGGCCCCGCAACGTAGCTGCCGCCAAGCGCGCTGGCGCTGCTTCCGCCCTGGTTGATCAGCAGTGCGGCGGTTGCACCGAGGGCAGCGAGTGCGACGGCAACGGGCGCATGGTTGCGATTTGGCGTGATCATGTCGCTCACCAACACGGCGATCGCACCAACGATAACGGTGATCAGCGGCGCAAGGGTGAGTAGATCGTTGTTCATTGTCCGACCACGCTAATTGCCGACATCAAGAACGTTTCAACACTCTGCGCAAACGAGCTGGTGAGAAGGGTTGGCATGACGCCGAAGACCACGATCAGCGTTGCGAGTGGTGCGAGCGTCAGGATCTCGGTTGGCGTGACATCGGTCAGCTTTGCGCCAAGCCCCTTCAGGAACGGCGAGAGTGGCCCGGTGAAGACACGCTGGTACATGTAGAGCAGATAGACGGCGGCAAGGATCATGACGAGAGTTGATGCGCCGGCAACCATCGGGTTGGCGATGAAGGCGCCGAGCAGCACCAGGAACTCACCGGCGAATCCCGAGAGACCAGGGAGGCCAACGGAGGCGAAGAGGAAGAAGCCGAAGAGCGCGGCGTACACGGGAGTGCGCACCGCCCAGCCGCCCATCTTGGCGATCTCACGGTCGTGCGTGCGCTCGTAGCCGATACCAACGAGCAGGAAGAGTCCACTCGTGATCAGGCCGTGGTTGAGCATCTGCAATATTGCGCCGTCGACCCCTTGTTGGTTGAAGGTGAAGATGCCGAGCGTAACGAAGCCCATGTGGCTGACCGAGCTGTACGCGATCAGTTTTTTCAGGTCGGTCTGCACGATCGCCACAAGTGCGCCGTAGATGATGGCGATCACAGAGAGGGCGATCATGAGCGGCGCAAAGAGGTGCGCGCCGTCGGGGAATAGCGGGATCGCGAAGCGAATGAAGCCGTAGCCGCCGAGCTTCAGCAGCACGCCGGCGAGGATGACGGAGCCCGCCGTGGGGGCCTGTACGTGCGCATCAGGGAGCCAGGTGTGGAAGGGGAACATCGGCACCTTAATGGCGAAGGCGAGCGCGAAGGCTGCGAACCCGAGGATCTGCAGCGTTGGGTCCGTGATCGTGCCCCGCAGCGCCAGCAGGTCGAATGCCCCGGTCCACGAGCCGGTGGAGGCCTGGTGGCTAAAGGCGGTCGCCAGGATCGCCACGAGCATGAGGAGCGAGCCGACGAGCGTATAGAGGACGAACTTGATCGTGGCATAGATGCGGTCGGCACCGCCCCAGATACCGATGATCAGGTACATCGGCACGAGCACGATCTCCCAGAAGATGTAGAAGAGGAAGAGGTCGAGCGACAAGAAGACGCCGAGCATGCCGGTCTCGAGGATGAGGAAGCTAATAAAGTACTCCTTCACGCGCGTTTGGATCGGACCGAAGCTCGCAAGGATGCAGATCCAGCTGAGCAGTGTCGTCAAGACAACGAGTGCGCCAGAGAGCCCGTCCACACCAAGGTGATAAGTGATGCCAAACGACGGAATCCACGAGAGCTGCTCGCTGAAAGCAAACTCCCCACCTTGCGCGCGAATCCCAAGCAGCATGCCAAGGCTCAACACAAAGGTAATCACCGAGATGCCGAGTGCGGCGAAACGAATCAGGCTCGGTCGCGACGATGGAAGGAACGCAATGCCGAGCGCACCAAGGAGTGGCGCGAAGATGATCATTGACAGGATCGGCATGTCGCTCATCCTGCGAGCACCAGGTAGGCGGCGGCAATGGCGACAAGGCCGAACGCGATGCCGAGCGCATAGTTCTGCACGCGGCCGGTTTGAATCTGTCGCAGCCCCCGGCCACCGCTTGAGGTGAGTGTTGCAACGCCGTTGACGGTGCCGTCGACCACGCGGCGATCAAACCACCAGAGCGCGTTGGCGAACTTTCGGCCGAAGCGCACGAAGACGAGATCGTTGAGGTCATCGAAGTACCAGCGGTTACGGCTCCCGTCGTAGAGCGGCTGCAGCCGCTTCGTCACACGACCAAGAAACTCGTTGTTATCGCTGCGGAAGAGCCGCACGCCAACGACGGTGCCGATAGAGGCAACGGTGACGCTTGCAAGCATCAGTAGGCCATCAATACCGAAGAGTGTCCAAGCCTCATGCTCGTGTTCAAGCAGCACGCTTGCTGGGTGGAAGATCGGTTCGAGTCCGTTGACCAAGATGCCGTTGGCGAATGGGAAGCCGAGCGCTGCGCCGATTGCGATCGATGGCACAGCAAGAATGATCAGCGGCAGCGTCATCGTCCACGGCGACTCGTGCACATGTGACTCGTCGTGCACGCGGGTCTTCCCCCAGAAGGTGAGCCCCATCAGTCGGAACATGTAGAAGGCCGTCATTGCAGCGACGACCATGCCCACAAGCCAGACCCAGGCGTAGCCAAATTTAAATGCTTCGCCAAGGATTTCGTCTTTCGAGAAGAAGCCGGCAAGTGGTGGGAGCCCAGCAATTGCAACGGTACCGATCAACATCGTGGCGTACGTAATAGGGATCTTGCGCCAGAGCCCGCCCATCTTCGTCATCTCTTGCTCACCGTTCACCGCGTGGATCACCGAGCCTGAGCCGAGGAAGAGAAGCCCCTTGAAGAATCCGTGAGTGATGAGATGGAAGATCGCTGGAATCCATGCGCCAACACCGAGCGCGGCAAACATGTAGCCGAGCTGCGAGAGGGTTGAGAAGGCGAGCACGCGCTTGATGTCGGTCTGCGTGAGCGCAATGGAGGCGGCAAAGATTGCGGTGAAGATGCCGATGGCGGCAACGATGAGCATTGCGTCGTGGCTCGCGGCGAAGAGTGGACTCATGCGTGCCACGAGATAGACGCCCGCGTTCACCATGGTTGCTGCGTGGATGAGTGCGCTGACGGGGGTTGGCCCCTCCATGGCATCAGGGAGCCAGACGTGCAGTGGAAACTGCGCCGACTTGCCAACGGCGCCGCAGAAGATCAGCAGGGCGATCACCGTCGCCGCGGGGCCAACGAGCGCGCCCGCCTCAACGCCGGCGAGCACCGTGTGGATGTCGAGCGAACCGAAGACCACCACGAGGGCCATCAGGCCGAGGGCGAAGCCGACGTCGCCGACGCGGTTCGTGATGAACGCCTTCTTGGCGGCCAGGCCCGGGGCGGTCTTGGTGTACCAGAAGCCAATCAGCAGGTAGGAGGAGAGACCGACGAGCTCCCAGGCGGCAAAGACGACGAGGAGGTTGTCGGCGAGGACGAGCAGGAGCATCGAGAACATGAAGAGGTTCAGGTAGGCGAAGAAGCGCCAATAGCTGTCGTCGTGGCTCATGTAGCCAACGCTGTAGAGGTGCACCAAGGCGCCAACCGTGGTCACCACCAAGAGGAGGGCGCCGGTGAGGGCGTCAACGTGCAGGCCGAGCCCGAAACTGAGGTCGCCTGAGGCGATCCAGGTGAAGAGCGGCATCGAGGCACCCGCCTCGCCGAGGCCCCCGGTGAGGGATGGGATCGCCAGGCTCATGGCCAGCGCCCAGGTGGCGATGATCGCGCCGAGCGGCACGAGGTGGGCCATCTTGCCGAGGCGGCGTCCGACCGTCGCCGTAAAGGCGAAGCCGATCAGGGGGAGGAGAAGAAGGAGCGGCGCGTAGCCCGGAAGGGTGCCGACTTCGACCATCGTCTCCGCGGTGATCATCGGCTACTGCCTCATCGTGTCGTACTCGTCGACCAGCGGCGTCTTCCGGTTGCGGAAGATGGCGATCACGATCGCAAGGCCAACGGTGGCCTCTGCCGCCGCCACGGCGATGATCAGCAGGGCAAAGGCTGCCCCCTGCCCTGCGAGTGACGGGATGAATGCGCCGAGCGCTAGTGCGGCGAGGTTCACAGCGTTCAGCATCACCTCGATGCTCATCAACATGCTGATCGCATTACGTCGTGCGAGGAAGCCGAATGACCCGATGGCAAAGAGCATCCCCGAGAGAACGAGGTACGGCTCCAGATGCCCAGCGATCTGGCTCACGGAAGCTCCTCGCCCACTTCGTCGCCCTTCGGCTCCATCGCCAGGTAGAGGCCACCGATCACGGCGGCGAGGATGAGCACGCTCGCAATTTCAAAGGCGAGGAGGTACGGCCCAAAGAGTGCCGCCGCGACTGGCGCAGTGCCGGTTGCGGCCGGAGTGTCGGTAAAGACGGTTGACCCCCACTCCGTGCTGCCGAAGGCGAGGCCGAAGAGCAGAGCAAGGAGCACCGCTGCGAGCGCGGCGGGGGCTACCTGTGTTTGGAACGCCAGCTTCAGTGGCGCGACCTTTGTCTGCGTGAGCATGATTGCAAAGAGGATCAGCACGCTGATCGCACCGATATAGACGAGCACCTGCGCGCCAGCAACGATAGCGGCGCCCAACATCACGTAGATGCCGGCGAGTGCGCCAAGGGTAAGGATCAGGAAGAGGCCACTCTTAATAATGTCGCGGCCGAAGACCACGCCAAACGCTGCAGCGAGGACCACGCCGCCAAGAAGTAAGAAGAGAACGTCCGACCACCCGAGTCCGATCAACGGAATGACGTCGGGGAGCGGCATCCGTTATTTTCGTAGGCTTTGTGGCAACACAGGGAGCTGTCGGGCTGGATCGTAGCGTCGCCCGGCGACGGTGTTCTCCCAGTTGGCTTCGCTACGAATGAAGGTTGCCTCCGACGTGCGCTCGAGCTTCGAGAGGGCGATGAGGTCAATCATCGGCTCGCTGCGATCGGTATGCGCAAGTTCAAAATCAAAGCCGCTGCGAAGCGCGTCATACGGGCAAGCGTCGACACAGATGCCACAGAGGATGCAGCGCGACTCGTCAACTTCGAACTTGGCAAGGATTCGTGGCTTCGGCATCAGCGCACCAGTTGGGCAGGTCTCTGCGCAGCGACCGCACGAGACGCACGGTGATTCGTTGAGGCTCATGTCAAGCGGAGTGGTGACAAGCGTGTCAAAGCCGGTGCGCATGAAGTCGTAGCAGGCGGCACCAACTACTTCGGCGCAAACGCTGGCGCAGCGTCCACAGTCGATGCAGCGTGATGGCTCGCGCAAAATGAATGCGTGCGAGTCGTCGCGCAGGTAGTCGTGGTTTGCGCCTGTCCAGCGGTTCTCGGTAATGGAGCGGAATCCAGCACCACCGTGATGATCCTTCTCGAGTGTCTTTAGTGTTGTGCCGTATTCAATGCCGAGGCGTCGCAGATCGCAGAAGCCGATGGCTTCGCAGGTGCACTGCAGGCAGCGCGTGCTCTCGGCCATCACTTCAGGCTTGGTATACGGAAGTTCGTACTCGATGTAGTCGTTCTTGCGCTCTTGCGCCGGGAGTGCCTTCATGCGCAGGCGTGGCTCCTTCACCTCGGCGGTGAACGGCACGATGCTCAAGAACTCTGGCTGTGGCTCAGCAAGTGTCTGTCGGTTGCGAATCTCCGAGAGGTCGAGGCCTTGCAGGTACGCATCAACCGCGTAGGCGCAACGCCGACCATCCGCGATCGAGGCGACGACGGTTGTTGCGCCGTTGCGCAGGTCGCCACAGCCGAAGACGCCGTCGCGGCCCGACTGGAAGGTGACAGCGTCGGCCTTCATTCGACCGTTCTTTGTCGTTGCAACACCGTCGGCGCCGACGCTCGCCCAAGTCATGTCTGGGCCCTGGCCAATTGCCTTCAGGATGCGATCGCACTCAATGATGAATTCAGTGCCAGGGGCCGGCTCCGGTCGTCGGCGGCCCGATGCGTCGGGGGCGCCGAGCTGCATGCGGATGAACTCGAGGCCGATCACCTTGTTATTCGCATCGGTGACGACACGGGTTGGGCCGGCCTGGAAGATGGCGCGTGCCCCCTCCTCGATCAGCTCGTGGACCTCGTCGGCGGCCGGCATGTCCTTCATGTCGCGGCGGTAGACAAGGGTGACCTCTTTGGCCCCCTGCCGCACGCTTGTTCGTGAGCAGTCCATTGAGGTGTAGCCGCCACCAACCACGACAATGCGGCTCCCCTCATGCCCTGGGTAGGTGAGGCCGAGCGCCGCCGTGTGCAAGTAGTCGAGGCCGTCGATAACGCCGTCGGCATCTTCGCCTGGGATGCCGAGGTCGTTCGTGTCGTAGCAACCGATGGCAACCACGACACCGTCGTAGCCCTGCGCCTTCAGGTCGGCGACGGTGAAGTCACGTCCGAGCATCTTGCCGCACTCAAAGCGTCCACCGAGTCGCGTGATGGACTGGTACTCACCATCGAGCACCTCGATCTTCGGCAGGCGGTACTGCGGAATGCCGTAGCGCAGCATGCCGCCTGGCTCAGGGTCTTTCTCGAAGACGGTGACGTCGTGTCCGGCAACGAGCAGGTAGTACGCGGCCGATGCGCCCGCTGGGCCCGAACCGATGACGGCGACGCGCTTGCCCGTCTTTGGCTGCAGCTCGAACGGCACTGGTGGATCGAGATCTTCGTCCCACATTGCCTTCAACACCTGGTCGCCGGCGTAGCGGTGGCTATCGCGAATCGCGATCGCCTCGTCAACCTCGTCGCGACGGCAGTGGTCTTCGCATGGCGCCGGGCAGACGCGACCGAGGATGCTTGGGAATGGAATGGTGCGCTTGAAGATGCGCGCCGACTCGCGGAACTGCGACTCTGCGTTCGCCTTCAAGAATCCAGGGATGTCGATGTGGCTCGGGCACTTGTTCTGGCAGGGTGGCAAGCAGTAGGCGTTGTGGTCGCTGAAGATCAACTCAAGGTTGGTGCGGCGAATCTCGCGAATGCGATCGGTCTGCGTTGCTACGACCTGTGCCGGCTCCGCCTTCGCTGAACAGCTAATGGATGGCTGATCGCACCCTTCGACATCCACGACGCACATGCGGCAAGCGCCGAATCCTGGAAGCTTCGGGTCGTAGCAGAGCGTTGGCACTTCAATGCCGTTCGCGCGGCACACTTCAAGAATGGTCTGCCCCTCAAATGCTTCGAGTTTCTGCCCGTCAATCTCAACGTAGAAGGTCGGCGTGCGCTGTGGTCGCTGTGGGCTGCGCGTGGTGAGCAGCTTGTCGACGGCGACCTCTGCCGATGGTGCTGGAGTGATCGCGCGCGAGACTGGCGCCACTCCGTTTGCCGGCTGATCAATCAGGTCGGTCATTTTAGCTCCGTCCGCTTGTAGGCGTTGCCAACGTCGCGGCAACAGTAGGTCCAAACTCAGAGCCAAAGTATCGCACTCCTGTCAGGAGAGGGCTTGGCGCCAGAGCTTCATGGGCGCAGAGGGCGCTATCGGTAACATCGGCGGCGAGCTTCTGCAGGCGCTCTGCATCTTCAGGGCCCGCGAGCCCGTCCACAAAGCGCTGGCCGATCTCGGCGAGTCGGCGTGTGCCGATACGGCATGGGATCGTCTTGCCGCACGCCTCGTCGGCGCACCAGCGTGTGAGCATGGTGGCGAGCTCAGGGATGGCCACGGAGCTGTCAAGCGCCAGGAGCGCGCCTGAGCCGATGTGCGCACCGACGCCCTTGAGCCCTGCGCCGCTATATGGCGTGCCGCCGAAGAGGTTTGCGGGAATGAATCCGCCAGTCGGCCCACCAGCGAGCAGCGCCTTGATCGACGCGCCGCTTGCGGTGCCGCCCGCCGCCGCAATGATCTCGTTGAGCGGCGTGCCGGTCGGCACCTCGAGCACGCCAGGGTTCGTGACCGATCCGCTGATCTGCACGAGCACCGTCCCCGGCTGTGTCGTGTCGCCAATCTGGGCAAAGGCTTCTGCGCCGTTGTTCAGGATCCATGGCACCGCGGCGAGTGTGGCGACGTTGTTCACGGCCGTTGGCTTGCCGAGATAGCCAACCATTGATGGGTATGGCGGGGTCTGCTCTGGCTGGCCACGCTTGCCAGCGAGCGCCTTCATCAACACGGTCTCTTCGCCGATCATGCTGGAACCCTGCAGTGGGCGCACGGTGATGATCAGCTCGCGACCGGTGCCCAGCAGCGTTGCGCCGAGGGCTCCCTCGCGTTCAGCGTTGGTGATCACCGCTTCGAGTCGCTTAATTGCTTCGGTATATTCAGCGCGCACGGCGATGAACGCCTCGCTGGCACCCACGGTGAGGGCGGCGATGGCAAGCCCCTCAACGATCCCCTGCGGGTTCTCCTCCATGAGGAGGCGGTTGGTGAAGACAGCTGGGTCAGATTCGTAGCCGTTCGCCACGGCGTAGTGCTGGCTGGCTGGCTCGGCGGCGGTCGCCTGCCACTTCGCCCCAGTAAGGAAACCGCCACCCCCGTGACCGCGCAGGCCGGCGGCGATCAGGGTTGTGGTCGTGGCAGCGGCCCCGGCGGCTGCGGCGGCGCGGAGTGCCGCCCACGGCTCGGTCGGCGCCACGAAGAGCAGTTGGCTCCAGCCTTTGGGGGCGTTCAGGCGCTTCATGCGGCGTACCTGCCGGCGAGAGCGGCCGCCCAGCTGGCGGCATTCTTGGCGCTGAGCTCGCGCTGCGGCTCTCCGTCGATGACCACCAGCGGCGACGGGGCGCCGAGCAGGTGGCTCGGAAGCGACTCGAGGCGCAAGTTGCTCCATGGGATCGCTCGGCCGAACTCGGTGCCGAACTCGTAGCTGAGGGTGCCCATCACCGAACCCGCCCCCGAGACGAGGCAGTTGGCACAGCGGCAGACGGCGATCGAGCGGGTCACTCCTGGCTCAAAGGCGAGGTGCTTATAGAAGGTGGCGGTGCCGTAGACCATGGCGTACCAGGCACCAGTCGCGCCGCTTACGCGCTTTAGCGCATCAACGGGTAGGTAGCCGTACGCCCCCTGGATCGCTTCAAGGATCGCGAGCATGTGGTGCGGGTCGTAGTCGTGCGCTTCGAGGATCTCGTCAACCTTCGCGATGTTGATGGTCGCCCCTGTTGCCGCGGCAGCATCGGAGACGGCGCGACCGGAGCGGCGCATCGCCGACTCTTCGCGACGTTCGGCGTACTGCTCGGCGGGGCCCCAATGCACCGCGAAGCGTCCCTTTGTATCGGTGCCGCCCATATCGATGCACTCGATCGGGCACGCCTGTGCGCACTGGAAGCAGGTCTCACACTTCAGCGTGCCGTGTTCGTCGGTGACGAGCTCGAGTCGGCCGCGGTTGCGCGGAGCGATGTCGGGCTTCACCTCTGGATACAGCACGGTCCGCTTCGGCTGGAAGAAACGCGTCAGCGTGAGGCGCATCCCTGAGAGAAGTCCGGCGCCAGGAATTCGTGGCATAGCTACCTCCCCGCAATCAGTACGGCGAATGCCGTAGCAAAAACATTGAGCAGCGATGCTGGCAGGAGCCACTTCCAGGCGAAGCCCATCAGCTGGTCGATGCGTGCCCGCGGC
Organism: Candidatus Limnocylindrus sp.; assembly: GCA_040397255.1. Lineage (GTDB taxonomy): Bacteria > Chloroflexota > Limnocylindria > Limnocylindrales > Limnocylindraceae > Limnocylindrus. The sequence continues at coordinate 5,348 of JBBAWJ010000020.1, read as the reverse complement.
AGAGTGCCGCGCATCCAGACGAAGGTGAAGACGAGCGCAAAGGTCTTGATCAAGAACCAGATGAGGCTTGCGACAGGCGGCAGCATCACAAAGGCCCATAGGCCAATCGCCGCCGTTGATACGCCACCGAAGATCAAGAATCCGCCAACTAGCGCCTGCCATCCTTTAATACGTGTGCTGGCAAACCAGAGTGGCGCCGCAAACAGTAGCGTGCCGATAACGGGTGCGAGTCCGGCAATGAGCGGCAACCCAATGCCGAGCGCGCTCAGGTCAATCAGGATCTGTGGATTCACGTCAATGTGAATCGGCGGGTTAGATCCGCCGAGGAAGACCGAGCTGAATAGTGCCGAGACGATGAAGACGTTGACGTACTCCGCGAAGAAGAAGAATCCGAAGCGCATGCCGGAGTACTCGGTGGCGAATCCGGCGACGATCTCTTGGTCAGCCTCGGCATTGTCGAACGGGGTGCGGTTTGCCTCGGCGGTGATGGCGATAAAGAAGATGATTGCTGCAAGTGGCTGGCGGAAGATGAACCAGTCAAGGAACGAGCCGTCTTGTGCGGCGACGATCTTCGGCAGTGAAAGGGTGCCGGTCAGGATCACGATTCCCACGACGGATAGCGTCAGCGGAATCTCGTAGCTGATCGCTTGTGCTGCGGCGCGGATGCCGCCGAGCAGTGAGTACTTATTGAACGACGACCAGCCGGCCATCATCAAGCCAACCACGCTGAGCCCACCAATCGCAAAGAAATAGAGGAGCCCGAGCTCAAAGCCCATGCTCGTGAGTTCTGGCGCAAACGGAATGACGAGCAGAGTCATGAAGCTTGCGAGATAGACAACGACTGGTGCCAGCGTGAAGACTGGAACGTCGACGCTCGGTGGCGTGTAGTCCTCCTTCATCAGCACCTTAAGGCCGTGCACCACGCTCATCACTGCGCCCGCTGGGCCGATGCGATCGGGTCCGATACGCAGGTTCATGAGCGCGATGATCTTCATCTCCATATAGATCAAGAGGAATGCGACTGGCACCGAGATCAAGAAGGTGACGACCGCAGCTACGAGGAAGCGCACGATCGGCAGGTTCGCACCGATCGTTGCGGCAATAGCGCCGCCAAATGTGGCGAGCAGTACGGTCGTCAGCCCGCCACCAATTGCGAGCACGGGGAGCAGCACCGCGAGTGCGCGGCCGGCTGGCGTCAGGCGGTTCCAGGCCATCGATGCGCCGCTCACTTGTCAACTCCGCCCATGACCGGGTCGAGGCTTGCCATGACGGCCATGATGTCGGCGATGAGGTTTCCCTTGGTGAGCGGCCCAACAAGTTGCAGGTGCACAAATGATGGATCGTGGATGCGCATTCGGAATGGCTGGTCGGTGCCGTCGCTGATTGCATAGGTGCCATACACGCCGCGTGGCCCCTCGACGGCGCCGAATGCACGGCCTGGTCGCGGGCGAAGGAGGCGCGGCAGCTTCGCCATCACTGGGCCGTCGGGCATCTCGTGCAACACCTGATCGATGATGCGGATCGACTGCTTGATCTCGTCCATGCGCACTAGGTAGCGCGCCAGCGAGTCACCCTCGTCGCGGGTCGGCACGTCGAATTCGAGCGCTGGGTAGACGAGGTACGGGCGGTCGCGGCGCAGGTCGTATGGGACGCCGCTCGCCCGTAGGTTCGGACCGGTCACTCCCATCTTGAGTGCTGTCTTTGCATCGAGAACCCCGAGGCCGCGGGTGCGGCGCACGAAGATCTCGTTCTCGTTGATGAGGGCCAGGTTGGAGTCAATCTGCGCGGCGGCGCGGCTCATCCAGGTGCCGAGGCGGCTCATGAACTCGTGGTTGAGGTCGCCGTTCACGCCACCAATTCGGTAGTAGTTGTAGAGGAGCTTCTGGCCGGTGAGGGCGGCGAGCATGTCGACGATCTCGTCGCGCTCGATGAAGGCCCAGAGGATCGGGGTGATGCCGCCGAGGTCGAGTGCCATCCAACCCTGGAAGAGGGTGTGGCTTGCAATGCGGTTGAGCTCCATCGTCAGCACGCGGATGTATTGCGCGCGGAGTGGCACCTCAACATCCATCAGCTTCTCGAATGCGGCGACGGGGGCCGCCTCGCAGAAGAGTGAGGCCACGTACTCCAGCGGATCTGTGTAGCAGATCGCCGAGTGGTAGTCGGCGTTCTCGCAAAGCTTCTCGACACCACGGTGCAGGTAGCCGAGCACTGGATCAAGGTCAATAACTTTTTCGCCGTTCACCTTAATGATTACGCGCAGCACGCCGTGCGTTGATGGGTGCTGCGGCCCCATGTTCACGAACATCTCACCATCGCGCAGTGTGAGGAACTCCGCCTGTCGCTCTGTCTGTGGGATTGGTGCTGGCTCGTACCAGGTTGAATCCGCGGGAATTGCGACGCGTGGATCGTCGAGCGATGGGCGCATCTGCTGTGTCATCGCTATACCCCTGGGCTCTTGCGCAACACGGTTGCTGCGGTCGCGTCGGCCGGTGTTCCAGCGCGCTCCATGTTGCGCACGCCAGCGGCGGGTGAGCGCGATGCATCATCGGCGAGATAGAAGTCCTTGCGCAGCGGGAAGCTGCGGTAATCGTCTGGCATGTAGATGCGGCGCAGGTCGCGGTTCCCTTCAAAGATGATGCCGAACATGTCGTAGGCTTCGCGCTCCATCCACTCAGCACCTGGCCACATGAATGTTGCCGACGCAATTCGTGGTGAAGTTTGATCAAGGCCGGGAACGATCACGCGCAGCCAATCGCCGCTTGTCGACGAGGAGAGGTGATAGACAACCTGCATCTCTTCACCGGTATCGACGCCGCACAGGTCGATCAACATTTCGAATCGCAACGCAGGATCGTCGTGCAGCATGCGCAACGTGTCGGTTGCATCAGCAAGCGCAACGCGGATCTCGCTTTCGTCGTATCGCTGACGCACTGGCGTAAGCAGCCGCTCGCCGAATTTTTCGGTGAGCTGTGCGGCGAGACGGCGGTCCACTTAGATCCCCTTCGGAACAGTTGGGCCGATCGCGCGCTCTGGCCAGTGGCCGCGTCGGTCTTTGATCAACTGCTGCAACTTCATCATTCCGTAGATCAACCCTTCAGGTCGCGGTGGGCAACCAGGGATGTACACGTCGACTGGCATCACGCGGTCGATTCCTTGCACCACGGAGTAACTGCGCTTGTAGCGTCCACCAGAGCAGGTGCAGTCGCCCATCGCAACAACCCACTTCGGTTCAGGCATCTGCTCCCACAAACGAATCAGCGGTTCGGCCATCTTGGTGGTGAGCGTTCCGGCAACGATCAACACGTCAGCCTGACGTGGGCTCGCGCGGAACGGGAACATGCCCCAACGATCAATGTCGTTCTTCGGCGTTGCCGTCGACATCATCTCAATGGCGCAACAGGCGAGACCAGAGAGGAGTGGCCACAAGCTGTTGGCGCGAATCAAGTCAAGCACCACGTCGGCCTTTGTTGGAATAGCGGAGAGTGCGCCCCCCCAGCGCGCATCATCAACACGACCGTCGCCGGTTGCGTCGTAGCGCGCAAGCTCAAGATTCGGGTGTGCCTCAAGTGGTAGCCCGCCGTACGCACGCGGGTCGTCGGTGCTCCACAGCGTGTTGCCAACGGTTGCGGGTGACTGAACGCTGCCATCTGGCTGCACTTCAGGCAGGTTGCTGAACTTCGGGTCGCGCGTTATCGCCATGAGAGGACCCCCTTGCGCCACGCGTAGGCGAGGCCAACAAGCAGCACGCCGATGAAGATCGCCATGGAGATCAGGCCATCCATCAAAAGCACCTTGAAGTTCAGTGCCCAGACGTAGATGAAGACGATCTCAACGTCGAAGGCGACGAAGAGGAGTGCGTAGAGATAGAAGGAGAGGCCGAAGCGTCCGTGGGTGTCGCCGTACGTGTCAATGCCCGACTCGTAAGGGACCTGCTTGCCGCGACTGCCGCGCGTGCGGTGGGAGATCAGCCAGGCGAGGCCGATGGTCAAGAAGACGAAGGAAGCACCTGCGACTGCGAAACCGAGGACGTACCAGAGTCCTGTCATGAAACTCCCCCGTTCGATCCATCAACCCGGCGCGTACCCCGTAGCGGGGGCTCGGGTGGCTACTTTCAGATTCTAGACGAGGGGGCGATTCAGAGCCGCCGTTCCGGGGAGTGGCGATGCGGGATCGGCGAGCGCATCTGCCCTTGGGGAACTCCCCGCCACAAACACCTCCACGGCGAATCCGCCCATGCGGCGCGGATCCATCAGTTGGGCGAGTGCGGAGCGCAGGGCGATCGCCTCTTCGAGGGTTGCCGCTGGCCCAGATCGTGTCCGGGCGACCTCGCCATCGACCCCCGCGGTGGCAAGAAATCTGGCCTGGTTCGTGCTCGCTACGTGGCGGAGCCCGCCAGCCTCTGCGGCCGCCCGCAGCAGGGTGAGGTCCACATGGGCGGTCAAGTCGCGGCTCCCCGGCTCGCCGAGGAGGTCCGCGGTGGCTCGGTGGCCCTGGTAGGCGAGGGCGGTTCCGGCCATGCGGCTGGCGGGGTCGCGCAGGGCGACCCCCTCGCCGCCGTAATCGAGCACGATAACGACCCCTTCGGTGAGTTCGCCGCCCAGCCCGTGGGCCCATTCGGCCGTGGCTGGCGAGATCTCAGCGAGCTGCCCCTCTGCCAGCGGCGGCCAGTCGGCCGTGAGGCGGCTGATCTGCTCAGCGGCTCCCGCGTCAAGCACCCCTTCGCTCCAGGCTAGAGTGTTTGTTACAGGGTCAATCGAGACGCGACGCTCGGCGAAGCCGGCTGGGGCGGCGGCACGGCCGACCACGATGTGGAAGGGGAGGGCGTCGGCGAACTCGTTGGCGACCACGATCCCTGCAACGGGTGGGTTCGCCGCCGTGACGAGGGGTGGCCCCCCGCCAGGGAGCGCCGCCAGTGCGGCCGTCAGATCGGCGAGCCGGTGTGGGTTCGCCTCACTCACTGAGACCTCCAGCGCGTCGAGAAGGGGGTGTCCCTCTCGGGCGAGGTGGTTGAGTGACGCCAGCAGGAGGGTCCCCTCGCCGGCACCGTACTCACGCCAGCGGAAGGTTGCTGGTCGGCCGAGGCGCTCCCAGGTTGCGGCGGCAAGTTGCGCGATGGCGGCACCGAGGATGGGGTGCAACTCTGGCGCCGTCATGAAGTCACCGCTGCGACCAGCCCGACGCTGGGCGGTTGCGTAGTAGCCGAGCCCTGGCTCAAGAAGGGCGCGCTCCATAAACCGCGCAAAGCTGATCGAGCCCTCGCGTTGGACCTCTTCGCGAATGAGACGCTCTACCTCTTCCATGCAGTAGATCCTACGCGGCGCTACCGTCGGGCACATGCGTGAACTCGT
>JBBAWJ010000019.1:0-15331 GCA_040397255.1 Candidatus Limnocylindrus sp. | reverse complement strand
TGGCGCAACCAGGCGAGCTTTGCGTCATAGGCGGCGTCTGGTTGCGTTCCATCCTTATAACGCCAGTGCGCGGCGATCCCAACTTCGGCAACCTCGTGCATTGACCTGGTGCGGATCTGCACCTCGAGTGGGCGCCCGTCGAGCGCCACGACCGCAGTGTGGAGGCTCTGATAGAGGTTGTTCTTCGGCACGGCGATGTAGTCGTCGAATTGATTCGGAATCGGTCGCCACACGCTATGGACCGCACCGAGTGCGGCGTAGCAATCGCGGAGGTTCTCGACAATCACGCGAATGGCGTAGACGTCGTAGATCTCCGAGAAGTCGCTTGATCGCCGCGCCATCTTCTTGTGGATTGAGTAGAGGTGCTTGGCGCGGCCGGAGAACTCCGCCTCGATCCCAGCGCGTTCAAGTTCTGGCTTAAGAACTGTGATCGCGCGCTCAACATAGTCAGCGCGTAAGTCCCGTCGCAGCTCTACCAAGCTCGCCAGTTCGTGATACCGCTCAGGCTCGAGCGCCTTGAAGGCGAGATCCTCGAGCTCCCACTTCATCTGCCAGATACCGAGACGCTCTGCGAGTGGCGCGTAGATCTCAAGCGTCTGTCGGGCGATGCGGCGCTGCTTCTCTGCTGGGAGCGCAGCAAGCGTTCGCATGTTGTGTAGCCGATCGCCGAGTTTGATCAGCACCACGCGGATGTCTTGCGACATGGCAAGGAACATCTTGCGAATGTTCTCGGCGTGCTGCTCTTCGGCACTCATTGCCGAGAACTTGCTCAGCTTGGTGACGCCATCAACGAGGGTGCCGACCTCATCGCCGAAGCGCTCTGCGATCTCGGCGGTGGTGACCGATGTGTCCTCTGGGACGTCATGGAGTAGCGCGGCCACGAGGGTTGCCGCATCAAGGCCGAGGTCGGCAAGGATCAGCGCCGCCTCAGCGGGGTGGGTCACATACGGCTCACCTGAGGCACGCACCTGTGTGCCGTGTGCCTCAACGGCGAAGAGGAAGGCATCATCAACAAGGCGTGCCGCCTCCGCCGTACCGATCCCCGCAGCCACCTTGTCGCGCAGCGCCTCGCGGAGTGACTCGACCGGTCGGGCAAGTGCGCGGACCTTGGCGATAGGATCCGCGGCGGGGCGCTTGGCCCGAGGCGTCTTCTCTACTGGCTGCGGCTCAATGCTCATCGTTTTGGAGAATAGCCGAGCGACGAGAGCGCGCTACGCGCCGCCGCCGCCTCATCCCAGGCCTCGTCAACGCCGAGGCGTTCAATCGTTCGCTCATGCCCCTTCCCTGCCAGAAGCACGACGTCGCCCGGCCGGGCGGCGCTGATCGCCGCACGAATGGCGGCCGCCCGGTCGTGGAGGATCTCAACGCTGCTACCTGGGGGCGGAGAGGCGGCAAGGAGCGCGGCCCGGATCGTTTCCGCGATGCGATCAGGATCCTCACCCCGCGGGTCCTCATCGGCGATCCACACCAAGTCAGCGCCGGTTGCGGCTTGCCCGACCGCCGTCCGTCGGCCAGGATCGCGCTCACCTGCAGCACCGGTAACGAGCAGCAGGCGCCCTTCGGGGCTGCACAGCTCGCGCGCCACCGCCACCGACGCCGTCAGCGACGGACCCGTATGGGCGAAATCAACGATGACGCGGAACGGCTGCGTGCCACCAATCAGCTGGCTTCGGCCAGGGGGTCCGACCTCTGCCTCAACCGCCGCAATCGCGGCGGGGAGTGGCAGGCCCCATGCAGCGACGAGGGTGAGGGCTGCGGCCGCGTTCGCGGCATTGATGCGTCCAGGCATCGTGAGGCGCAACTCCGCCTTCACGCCGTTGATCAGCACCTCGTGATCCGAGTAGGCATCGAAGCGGGCCACCTGCAACCCGGCAGCGGCAGCAGCATCGGCGAATGGCTGCACCGCTGGGTCGCTGGCATGCACCACCACCACACGGGGCAGTTGGCGTGCGCGACTCGCTGCGCTGCCCACAGTTCTCGCCACGAGCTTCGCCTTGGCGGCGCGATACGCATCGAGGCTCGGATGGAAGTCAAGATGGTCCGGTGAGAAGGTCGTATAGATGGCCGCCGCGAATCCGATCGCACCGACACGCTCCAGCTGCAACCCGTGACTGGTGCTCTCAACGACCGCCGCCTCATCGCCAGCCTCAACCATTTCACGCAGCGCGCGCTGCAAGGCGGGAGACTCTGGCGTGGTCTGATGCGCAGCGGCCGCTCGCTGGGTGCCACCAACGCGGCTGATCGCCGTTGAGATCAGGCCAGTGCGCAGCCCTGCGGCGGTGAGTGCGGTTGAGAGGAACGTTGACGTGGTGGTCTTGCCGTCGGTTCCGGTGACGCCGATTGCGATGAGCTCTTCGGCTGGATCGCCCTCCCACCACGCCGCCGCAACGGCAAGGGCGGCACGCGCATCGCGAACCGCGATGACCGGCACGCTCGAGGCCACCTGTTGCTCGCTCAAGACCGCGGCTGCGCCACGCTCAGCAGCGCTCGTGATGAACGTTGCGCCATCTGCGGTGCGACCAGGGATCGCAACAAAGATGCCACCAGTCGTGACCAGCCGCGAATCGTGAGAGGGAGCGCTCGTAATGATGACGTCCGTCCATACGGGAGCGGCCAGGAGCTGCAACTCCTGCAGCCGTGCAACCAGTTCGCGCAATGGACGGTGGCTCATCAGCGACCCCCTCGCACTCGGCCGAGCAGTGAACGGAGACGGAGCGAACGCGGGCGGAGAACGGCGCGGTGCGCACCCGCCATCGGCGTCCAGACTGCTCCGAACGACGCCTTGTGAGCGTAGAGGCCATGCATTGCGTCGCCCTCAACCGGAACATCCCGATATCCAGCAACATCCACGCCGCCGAGATCGGTGATACGGCGCTCCCCCGCAGCAATCTTGATCGCCGTCCAACGCAGCAGGGCAAGCGCGCCAGGGGTCTCCCTCCGCGCGATCGGATCGTCACCCGATGCGTCGGTGGTAATGCGTTCACCATGTCGCAAGATCACGATGAAGGCGACAAGTGCGCCAGCGGTGCCGCGGACGGTGAGGAGCTCAGCGCGTTCCGTTGCAACGAGTTGATCCCACCAGCGGATCATTGATGCTGATGAGCCGAGCGCGAACGATTTGCGCTGCGCCGTGGCCTCGAGTAAAAGCTGCACTTGGTCCCAGAGTGCCGTGCGCTCAGGAGCAGGAGTGAGGTGCGTGATCCGTTCGGCAACGAACCCTGCACGCTCGGCGAGCGTGATGCGCTGGCGAGTGCTCTTGGTGATCCCCTCAAAGAGGTCAGCCTCCGATGTTCCAGTCGCGCTGGCGCGCAGCACCATCGTGTGTTGGCTCGGAAAGATCTCGTCGGTTTTTTGGAGTCCAGCGTTACGGAACGCAGACTCGGTCGCCTCGCCAGCTGGCAGCCACGGATCCGCATCTAGTGCGACGAGGCCGTACTCCGCTCCAAGCCAGGTGGCGACGCGCTGAATGCGCTCTGCAACAGCCACCGCCTGAGCGACCGTGGCCCCCCACGGAGCGAGTGGCCCACGCGGCGCATGCCCTTTGGGGAGGCCGAAGAGTGGAGCGCGATTCAAGAGGATGCCGATTGGGGCGTCATCAGCCTCTAGCGCGATCGCTTCGCGCCCGAGGCTGGCTCGATAGGTGAGCCAGGCACTCCCCTGGTGTACGTCACCGCCAGGCGCATCGACGGCGCGCGCATCCCACGCGCGTTGTGCCTCAAGAGAGCCCAGATCAACGCGGCGGATCGTCATGCGCTCACCTCGGCACGCAGGAGAAGCGCGCGAAGCCCTTTTGGCGCGAGTGGTGCGATGCGGCGGAACAGCGGGAGCGCCTCTCGTCGGCGCGCCAGAATCGTGAGGGCGACATAGGCGGTGAGTCCAACGACGGTGCCGAGTGTCGCAACCGCCGCACCTGGCATTACCCCCGAAAGCCGAGCCCCCTCCAGGAGTGGCGACGTGACCGCGGTCGCAAGCCCAGCTGAAACGAGTGCTGCAATGACGGCAAAGAGAGCGATGCCGGCAACCGTGGCCGCGTTGAGGATCTGCCTATGCGCAACCAGCAGGGCAAGCAGGACGACCGCCTCAATCCAGGTGCCGAGAGGGAGTGACGTCGCAATGCCGGTCACTCCCACAAGCGGGACCCAGAGGGTCGCCAGGGCGAAGATCACGATATTCCCACCAAGCTCCGCGAGAGTGGGGCGCACCGTATCGCGCAGACCGTAGAAGAGGCGCACCGCGACCGAGATCACACCGTGCGCGACGAGGCCAATAAGGAGCAGCCGGAGTAGATCTGCGGTCGCGACCGCAGAGGCGTTATCAATATTCCCGCCAACGACGAGCCGCACCGCGTCATACGAGAAGAGTGCACCAAGCGTTGCGATGGGCGCCATCATCCAAATCACGGCCCCGATGCTTGCAACGGCCAACGTGCGTACGACCGCAAAATTTCCGCGTGCCGCCTGGGCCGCCACCTTCGGAAGAATCGCAATGCCAATCGAAGAGGTGACCAGGGCGAGTGGCACCTGCAAGAGGGTGAAGGCGTACGACCAAATCGTGATCGCACCCGGCCCAGTGATTCCGGCGAGCAGAATGAGATACGCGAGCAGCAGCTGGACCAGCACAACCGAGCCGACACGTGGCAGGAGCGAGCGAAGCGCATCCCGCAGGAGTGGATCACGGAAGTTCGGCCGTGCCGGACGCAGGTCGCTTCGCATCAGCACGACGCCAGTTATGACCAGTACGGCAATCGCACCAGCGGCCGTACCAATGGCTGGGCCATAACCTCCAGCGGCGCGGCCGCCGATCAGCGCGCCGGCGATCGTTCCAGCGCTGTACACCAAGCCGGTAATGGCAGTGACGCCAAACTGCGATCGCGCTGCGGCGGCACTGGCGCAGATGGCGGAGAGTGCCAGCGCAATCGTAGCCACCAGCAGGATGACGCTGAGGTCTGCCGCCTCGCGCTGCTGGGCGCTCGGTAATCCACCCACCAGGAGGCCGCTAAGTGCGCTTGCACCAATGATGACGACCAGCGAGAAGAGGCCGAGGAGGAGGAGCATGGTGACGAACACTGAGCCCACGAGCCGCTGCGCTCTGCGACGTTCGCCCCGCTCAAGCAGAGCACTCAACTGCGGCACGAGGACGGTTGCAATGGAACCTGCGGCAACCAGCGCGTACACGATATCGGGGATGCGGAATGCGGCGAGGAATGGGTCGAGCGTTCCGGTCGCCCCAAAGACGGCAATGAGGACCGTGATGCGCGCCCATCCAGCGATGCGTGATGCGAGTGCACCGGCGGCGAGAATAGAGCTGCTACGCGCAGTGCTTGAACGAGCAACTGGCACCGATCGACGCAGCTTCATGGCTTAGCCCCTGCACGTCGTGCGCGCGGGTGCGCCGACTTGTATAGCCCGCGTAGGCGCGTCGTTGAAACATGGGTGTAGACCTGTGTCGTTCCGAGGCTCTCGTGTCCGAGCAGCTCTTGCACGACGCGCAGGTCCGCGCCGCCATCAAGGAGGTGTGTGGCGAACGAGTGGCGCAACGTATGAGGGTGAAAGGCCTCCGGTAGACCGGCGGCACGTGCGATGTCGTCAAGTCGCGCGCGCGCGCCACGCTCTCCGAGCGGTCCCCCACTGCGATTCAAGAAGAGTGCCACACCTGGAGTGGCGGCGAGCGCAGCAAGCACAGGGCGGCCATCTGAGAGATACGCTTCGAGGGCACGACGACACGGTGCGCCGAAGAGGCCAACACGCTGCTTGTCACCCTTCCCCGTCACCTTCACCTCACCGCGTCCAAGCTGCAGGTCGGCGAGCTTGATTGCCACAACTTCGGCAATACGTAGGCCGGCTCCATAGAGCAGTTCAATCAGCGCCGTATCGCGAAGCGCCAGTGAGGCTGAGTTGCCAATCGCCGCCTGCGCGATGAGCTGCTCCACCTGTGCTTGCGACAAGACATCGGGGAGCCGCTTCTCACGCTTCGGTCGGGCGAGCGCATGCAGCGGATCCTTCGCCACACTCCCCTGCCGCACCCAGAATCGGTAGAAGGTGCCGAGAGCGGCGAGCCGCTGCTGCACGGTGGAGCGCTCACCATCTTCACTGAGGAGCGCGATGTAGCGACGCAGGTCAGCGCGACTTGGCGTGCGCCAATCGATCCCCTCGTCGTCGTACCAGGCGGTGAGCCGCTCTACCGCCGTGCGGTACGAACGTTCTGTTGCAGCGGAGAGGGCGCGTGCGCGCAGGTGCATGATGAACGGAGCAATTCGCGGGTCAGTCGCAGCAGAAGAGAGCTGCGCCACGGGAGCCGGTTCGCGGCCCCGACTCATTAGGCCGTTTCCACCAGTTCAGCCGGTGCTTCCGCGACCGGCTCAACGGCGACGGGCTCCGCCGCGGGATCCTTGCTCTTCGCCTTGGCCTTGGCCTTGGCCTTCGGCTTCGCCTTACCCTTCGGCTTCGCCTTGGCCTTCGTCTTCGGCTTCGCCTTGCTCTTTGATGCAGCCTTCGCACCACTCTCGACTGAGGCTGCTGCACCGCGTCGTGGGCGCTTCGGCACCCAGGCGAGCGGATCAGGCACGCCACCCGCAATCACCGAACCAACGGCAACCACCTCTGGCAGCGTCACGCGCGCGCCACACTTCGTGCAGATGCCGCCCTCATCGTCTTTACCGATGACGGCGCCACACTCGGCATGTGTTGCGCCCGACGGACGCGGTCGAATCGTCTTGCAGTCGGGGTAGCGGTTACACGAATAGAAGTAGGTGCCCCGCTTGTTGTTCTTCTTCGGGCCGAGCTTGCCGCCGTGCTCGGTGCCACAGACCGGGCAGAGCGCGTCAAACTCCAGCTTGAACTCTGCGGGAACCTCGGCCTTCGGAATGTATGTGCACTCTGGATACCGATCGCAGCCGAGGAACCAGCCGAAGCGGCTCCGTCGCTGCGCCATCTTTCCACCGTGTTCAGCGCCGCATATTGGACACGGGAGACCCGCACCCTCAAGGGTCGGCGTGTCGCCGGATGGCGTGTCGTCGCCAATGACCTTGGATAGCGACTTGCGCTCGGCATGCTCTGGGTAGAGGGTGCAGGCGAGATACCAACCGAATCGCCCGAGGCGCTCCTCCATCGGATGCCCCTCTGAGCACTTCTCTTCGCTGGCGCGGTTACGGAACTCTCCAGCACCGATTGACTGCGCCTTCTCAAGAACGAGTGGGTCGAAGGTGCTCCAGAACTTCTGCAAGACATCGCGCCAATTCGCGCGCCCCGCTGCCACAGCATCAAGCTCCTCCTCCATGCCGGCGGTGAAGCCGAGGTCAACGAAGGCGGTGAAGTGCGTCGTGAGTAGGTCGCATACCGTTTCGCCGAGGCGCGTGGCGCGAAGGCGATTATCTTTGTCGCGGTCGACATATTCCCGCTCTTGAATGCGCTCGATGATGGCGGCGTAGGTAGATGGTCGGCCAATGCCGTACTTCTCGAGCTCCTTGACGAGCGTCGGCTCGGTAAAGCGTGGCTCGGACTTTGTGGCATGCGCCACACCTTCCACGGTTGCAACGCTCCCCTTCGAACCCTCTGGCAGATCGGGAACCTTCGCCTCAGCGTCTTCGTCTTCGTCATCGCGACCCTCGAGATAGACCGCGGTGAAGCCTGGCTCGAGTGTTCGCGTCGCAACAGTCTTCAGGCGATCACTCCCCGCGCTCCAAATCAACGTCGTCGAGGCGGAGAGCTTGTCGGGCATCTGCGACGCAATCGTGCGGCGCCAGATCAGCGTGTAGACCTTCAGTTCGCGTTCGTCTAGGTATGGCGCGGCGAGTTCGGGTGTGAGGGCGAGATTGGTTGGGCGAATCGCTTCGTGGGCCTCTTGTGCGTTCTTTGACTTCGAGGCGTACTGGCGGCCACCCTCAACGATCATCTCTGGGCCGAATCGTTCACGGATCACCGCCGAGGCGTCGCTGATGGCCTGCTGGCTCAGCGTTGGTGAATCGGTGCGCATATAGGTGATGAGGCCGGTGCGCTCGCCGCCGATCTCCACACCCTCGTAGAGCTTCTGGGCGAGCTGCATCGTGACGCGCGAGCGGAAGCCGTGCTTGCGACCAGCCTCCTGCTGCAGTGTCGATGTGGTGAATGGCGGAACGGGGCGCTGCTTGCGCGTCCCCTCACTGCGCTCCACGACCACCGCGTCAGCGCCATCGAGTCGAGCGACCGCTGCTGCTGCTACCTCGGGGTCGAGCTCAAGGATCTCCCCCTTCTCGCCGATGAGGGTGGCGGGGACGATCAGGTCGGCAGCTGTGGCTGGGCGAATCCCGATTTCAACGGTGGTGTAATGACGCGGGATAAAGGCGCGGATGACGCGCTCGCGCTCCACAACGAGGCGGAGTGCCACCGACTGCACTCGCCCCGCCGAGAGCTTCGGCTTGACGAGTCGCGAGAGGAGCGGCGAAAGGCGATAGCCGACAAGGCGATCCAGGATGCGGCGCGCCTGCTGAGCGTTAACAAGATCCAGGTTGATCGCGCGGGGGTGGGCAAACGCCTCGAGGATGGCCCCCTTGGTGATCTCGCTGAAGGTAACCCGGCGTCGGTCCGCCTCGGGGATACCGAGGGCCTCCGCCACATGCCAGGCAATCGCCTCCCCCTCACGGTCAAGGTCGGTTGCCAACCAGACGGAGGTTGCCTTCTTTGCGGCACGAGTGATGTCATCAAGGCGCTTCTGCTTATCTTCAATAATCTCGTAGACTGGGGTGAAGCCGTTCTCCACGTCCACCGCCATGCTCCCCTTCTTCGTCTTCTGGGGGAGATCTCGAATGTGCCCATAGGAGGCGAGCACGGTGTAATCGGGGCCGAGATACCGCTCGATCGTCTGGGCCTTGGCCGGCGACTCGACGATCACGAGGTTGGTGGCTGCCTTCGTCATGGGCGAGAGCGTAGCACCGACCCCAGAACGCGCCGCCAACGGCCACCGCGCTGCTCGATCAGCCCGCGCAGGCTCAAGAGGGTCAGGGCGGCCACGAGTGCCCCTGGCAACTCCCGCGAGAGGTCGCTTAGATCGCCCTCTACGACCCCCTCAGCACCAGCTGCATCGACTCTCTGAAGGATTTCACGCTGCAAACCGGAGGCCTCACCCCCGACGGCGCTCGTTACTGCGGAGGCCACCTCCGGAGGCGCAGCGAAATGACCACGCAAGGACAACGCACAGACAGCAAGCCACGCGCGGAGGTCGGCCTCCCCTGAAATGAGCACGGGCGAGCGCTCCTCTGTGAGACGCAAAGACAACTCTTGTGCCCGTTGCAGCCAGCGCAGGCCCCCCTCCGCTGTCGCTGCACCGTACGGGGCGCTGACGATGGCGATCGGAAGCCCAAGCCCTGCCGCCGATTCAGCGGTAATCAGCGCCCCAGAGCCCTCAGGTGCCTCAACGACGATGAGCCCGTCGCAGAGGGCCGCCAGGAGGTGGTTACGGGCGGCAAAGCTCCAGGCGGCGGGTGGAGTGCCAACCGGTCGATCAGAGAGAAGGAGGCCGGCCTGCTGGATCTGCTCAGCAAGGCGCCGCGCTCCGTAGCGCAGCCCGAGCGGGGCGGGACTAGGAAGTACGGCGATCGTCGCCCCTCCCGCCTCTACGGCTGCCAAATGGGCCACCTCATCGATCCCCAGGGCGAGCCCTGAGACGACGCACCACCCTGATCGCGCAACCTCAAAGGCGATGCGCCGAGCGGCCGATATGCCGTGGGACGAGGGGCGCCGCGTGCCGACGATCCCGATGGATGGCCTCCCCAGCACCTCCACCCGCCCCTGTGCCCAGAGTGGGCGCCGTCGATCTGCATCGGGGGCGAGCCCGAGCGGCTCGCTGCGCCGCTCAGGGATTCGCGGGTCGCCTGGATTCAACATGACGGCGCTCACCAGTGATCGCCGTGCAGGTGGATCGCCTCCGCCACATCAGCGTCGCCAACAACCTCGCGGCCATCAAGGAGGGCCACCACCATCGCGATCCGCTCAATCTGACTCCATGCGCGTACGCCGAGACCCTCAACGGTGCGGCGCGTCGCAGGGGTCATTACGTCGCCACCGTCGGGTCGTTGCAGTAGGGCGGCGCGGACCGATGTTGCGCGCTCGCGAGCCGCCAGCGTGGTGAGTTCGCCGCGCGGGAGCGCAGCAAGAGGCGTGCTCGGTCGAGCAAGTCGCACGCGTAGCGGGAATCGATCACGAATCGGTGCGGAGAGCGAGAGGCTCCCTCGCCGTCGCGCGCTAGGGAGACAGCGACAGGTGCCACTCGGATGCTCCAACTCGCCGCAGCCGCAGGGATTCCCCGTGGCCGCCACGATCGCATCCGCAGGGAAGCGCACCGCGCGCCCCGCTCGAACTAAGTCAACACTCCCCCGCTCAAGTGGTTCGCGCAACGCCTCAAGCGCGTCGCGCCGGAATTCACCGATCTCATCAAGCAGCAGAAGTCCACGATGTGCCCACGTCAGCTCGCCCGGAGTCATGCGCGGGCCTCCGCCGATGAGCCCCGCCACCGTTATGTCGTGATGCGGTGCCCGTAACGGCGGTCTCAAGGAGAGCCCTACGGCGTGGCCACCTGCAGAGGCGATGGATGCAACCTCACTGCGCTCCTCCACAGCAAGGTCTGGAAGGATCTCATGCAGTGCCCGAGCGAGCATCGACTTACCCACGCCTGGCGGTCCCTCAAGCAGAATCGGGAAACGACCGCATGCTGCAATCAAGACTGCACGCGATGCAATCGGTTGACCGCGAATGCTTGCGAGCTCGCACGCCACCTCTTCGCTCGGTGGTGGCATTGATGCGATCTCTGGCAGGGGTGGCGGGCCTGCGACTCTGCCGTCGACCGCCGATGCAGCATCCGCGAGCGTTGCAACGGGAATCGCCTCGCCGCGGCACGGCCCAAGCAGCGTCGCCACGCTCGCCGGTAGCAGCACGCGATGCCCTGCTGAGAGGAGCGGCAGGGCGAGTGGCAGTGCGCCAGGAACGTTGCGCACTCTGCCGTCGAGCGCTAGCTCACCGATCGCTGCCAGCGTTCCTTTGCCACGATGACGAATCTGGCCGCTGGCAAGCAGAATGCCGATCGCGATGGCGAGATCAAACGAGCCGCCACTCTTGCGTAGATCGGCTGGTGCGAGATTGATGGTGATACGACGAGCGGGCCAGGTGTAACCGGCCGCACGGATGGCGGAGCGTATGCGCTCGCGCGCCTCCCCTACAGCGGTATCGGGGAGTCCCACGATTCGTGTCGCAGGGATACCAGGGGCAACGTCGACCTCAACCTCAACGGGAACCCCCTCAATGCCAACGAGCGCGGTAGAGGCGACTGAAGTTGGCATGGAGAGAAGATCACAGCGGCAACATACCGCTCACGTAGCGAGGTCTAGAGGCTTGCTGCAACCTTTGCGATCGTGTCAATCAGGCGCGCCGACCATCCCTCAAGTTCGTCCCTGCGGCGGAGTGCCTCGCTCACCGGCACGAGAGAACCTGCAAGCTTATGCGTCTCACGAATGTGAATAGCGGGCGTGGTCAGCGTGGCAATGAAGACTACGCCAAGGTGCACACGACCAACATCGTCACCATCGTCGTTCAGCAACCCGAGCGGCGTGAAGTGCGGGAGGGTTGACGTGGCAACCTCCTCGACCCACTCTCGAGCGAGTGCGGCACGAATGCCGCCATCGCTGGGCGAGATGTGGCCACCCACGCCGAACGAGGCGCGACCGTGCAGTCGCTTGTCACTGCCACCAGCAAGGCGATCCATCCAGAAGAGCTGCACCTCGCCCGCAGGGGTTCCCTCGGGGCGATAGAGGGCCACTGCATAGGGGATCGGCTGCTTCCAGGCAGGATCCGACTCGAGCTCGCGCCGCGGACGCACCTGGGCCAACCCGTCGAGGCGTGTAATCTCACGCTCCCCCTCCTCCGGGCTGCTAAAGGCGCGGATCCCAGTCCAGGCGCCTGCAGGGAGCGCAAGGTCGCGAGGGATGCCAACGATCTCCTCGTCGGCGCCCGTCGCCAACGGATCAACGCTCACTCGCTCTCCGTGAGCACCGCGCGCGCAGCGGCAAGGCGCCCCTCCAGGTCCGTGCGACCGATAATTGGGTCGTTCTCTGCGGCGGCCAAGCGCGCATCCCACTGCTCCAAGACGAATCGAAGCGTCTTCAGCTGACGGCGAACCTCGCGTGCGTTCGTCGCCAAGATGTCGGCGCCCATCGCCTCAGAGCCACGTGCGAGCCGCGTGGCGGAGAGCCAACCGGTACCGGCGAGCAGGTGCGAGATCTTCCAGCCATCAGGGGCAGCGGCAGCCGCACCGAGTGCCACGGTCTCAACGAGTGCTGCAGCCAGGAGGAGTGGCAGGTGGCTGACCGCGGCGGTCGCAGCGTCGTGAAGCTCCGCCTCAAGGATCACCGGACGCGCACCGCAGCTGGTTGCGAGTCGTTCAACGAGAGCGGCCGCGCCACCACCATTGGCGCCGGGAACAATGACCCATGGTCGCCCAATGAAGAGGTTGGCATCTGCCGCAGCGAAACCAGTCTCGTGGCTCCCCGCCATCGGATGGCCGCCACAGAAGCGAATGTTGCGCGCCGCCGCCTCCTTCGCAATCCACACCTTCGTCGAGGCAACGTCAGTCACCACAGCACCATCGGCGAGGCGTCCGGAGCGGCGACAGATCACCAGTTCGTCGAGAATTGCGGTCATGGCAATTGGTGGTGCGCAGAGGACCACGAGTGCTGCACCATCCACCGTTTCGGCGATCGAGCGACCAACGGTGTCAATGACTCCCGCCGCCAGCGCCTCTCGCGGGCCCGTCTGCGTTGGTGTCCATGCGGCAATCTCCAGGCCACTCTCATCAAGGGGGCCAACCCCAGCGGGATCTTCACGCAGTGCTCGCGCGATGGAGCCGCCGATGAGGCCGAGGCCGAGCAGCGCTACCTTCACGGTCGGTCAGCCAACGGTGGCGATGGCGTCGAGTGCGCGAATGACGGCGCGGATGCCGCCCTCAAAGTTGCCAAGGTCCATCGACTCATTTGGCGCGTGCGCATTGTCGTCTGGTGGCGTGAAGCCGAGCAAGACCACTGGTAGGCCGAGCTCCTTCTGGAAGAGCGCAGCGATCGGAATCGAGCCACCTTCGCGAATGTAGAGCGGCGGCACGCCAAAGGTAGCCTCGAGAGCTCCCGCCGCTGCGTTGAGGTAGGGATCGCCAAGCGGGGTAAGGAAGGCATCGCCGTTGCCGAGGTTCTGCACCTCGACCTGCAGCCCGGCAGGGGCCGCAGCGCGCAGCGCCGCCTCAACCTGTCGACCGATCTTCGCGGGGTCCTGCGCGGTCACGAGGCGGCACGAGATCTTGGCGTGCGCATGCGCAGGGATGATCGTCTTGGAGCCGTCGCCCATGAAGCCACCCCAGATCCCATTCACGTCGAGCGTTGGGCGCCCACCGCGTCGCTCAACCGTGGAGTAGCCGCTCTCCCCCGCCGTGGCGGTGGCCCCGATCCCAGCAAGATAGCCGGGCTCATCGAATGGCAGGGCGGCGAATGCGGCGCGATCGGCTGGTGTGAGCGCAACGACATCATCGTAGAAGCCGGGAACGGTGATGTGACCGCTCGCGTCATGCAGCGAGGCGATCATGGCGGCGAGAGCGTTGGCGGGATTGACGACGGAGCCGCCGTAACTCCCCGAGTGCAGGTCCACATCGGAGGCGCGCACATTGACCTGTAGATAGGTGATGCCGCGGAGCCCAACCGTCAGTGCGGGGCGATTGCCATCGAAGAAGCCGGAGTCGCTAATGATCACGGCGTCGCCGCTGCAGCGGTCTGGGTTCGCCGCCATCCACGCCTCAAGGTTCACGGAGCTCGACTCCTCTTCGCCCTCGAAGATGTACTTCACGTTGACCGGCAGCGTGCCGCGCGTGGTGACGAGCGCCTCGAGTGCGCTGAGGTGGATCACGATCTGACCCTTATCGTCGGCAGAGCCGCGACCGAGCATGCGGCCGTCGCGAACGATTGGCTCGAATGGGCTCGTCTTCCAGAGGTCGAGTGGATCCCCAGGCTGTACGTCGTAGTGGCCGTAGATCACCACGGTCGGTAGCGAGCTATTGACGATCTTCTCGGCAACAACGATGGGGTGGCCACCCGTCTCGCTCACCTCGACGCGCTCAGCGCCGATGCGACGGAGCTCGGCGGCGAGCCACTCAGCGGCTGCCCGGCAATCCGGAGCATGCTCAGGGAGGGCAGAGACGCTCGGGATCTTCAGGAACTCCGCATACTTCGCCATTCGCGAGGTGGCGGTGGCGACGAGGTGCGCCTCCTCCGGCCCCTCTAGCCCCTTCCAGGCGAGCGTTGGGGCATATGCCATCAGGCTGGCTGCCCCGCCGCTGCGCCCCCTGGCCCCGGCTTCACGACCGGTTCGCTCTTCGGCTCGACGCTCGCGGCTGGAATCGAAACCCCCGCAGCGCGAAGGCGATCAAGGAGGCCCGCGTATGCGGCTGGCTTGACAGGGAGATCGGCGAAGAGCGTCTCAAAGGCCTCCCCCTCAACCGTCTCTTCGGCGATCAGCTTCGCTGCAAGGGCGTCCAGGCGATCACGGTGCTTGGTCAACACTTCGCGTGCGCGCACGGCGCCACGGTCAATGATCGCGCGAACCTCTTCATCAATCTGCTTTGCGACGGCCTCGGAGTAGTTCTTCTGCTCCGACATCTCGCGGCCCAGGAAGATCATCTCGTCTTGTCGCCCGAGCGTGACGGTGCCCAGCTTCTCGGACATGCCGAAACGCGTCACCATCTTGCGTGCAAGATCGGTGGCCTTCTCAATGTCGTTTGATGCGCCGGTCGTCGTATCACCAAAGACAAGCTGCTCGGCGACGTTGCCACCGAGCATCGCGGCGATCTTGTCTTCAAATTCGCTCTTGCTCTGCAGGTAGCGGTCTTCGGTCGGCAGGTTCATGGTGTAGCCGAGCGCCATGCCGCGGCTGATCACGGTTACCTTGCTGACCGGATCACACTTCTCAAGGATGCGCCCAACCACCGCGTGACCACCCTCGTGGTAGGCGATGATCTGCTTCTCTGCATCGGTGATGAGGCGGCTCTTACGCTGTGGGCCAGCCATCACGCGATCAAGCGCTTCGGCAAACTCATCCATACCAATGGTGCGCTTGCTGCGACGTGCAGCGAGGATCGCGGCCTCGTTCATGAGGTTCGCGAGATCAGCTCCCGAGAACCCTGCCGAGCGTCGCCCAATCTCTTCAAGGTTCACGCTCTTGTCGAGCGGCTTCCCCTTCACGTGCACCTTCAAGATCGCAACGCGGCCCTTCAGGTCGGGGCGGTCAAGGATCACCTGGCGATCGAAGCGGCCTGGGCGCAGCAGCGCCGGGTC
>JBBAWJ010000018.1:0-16627 GCA_040397255.1 Candidatus Limnocylindrus sp. | reverse complement strand
GTGTTGGTCTACGCCGTCCTCCTGACCGCCGTTGATAAGCGCGCGCCACAGCTCGGTGCACTCCTCATTGGCGGCGTGATCATCGCCGACATCATGGTGGGCGGACCGCTCACCGGCGCTGCCATGAACCCGGCGCGTTGGTTCGGTCCGGCAGTTGCGTTCGGTGACCTATCGGGGGCCGTCGTCTACATCGTTGGGCCGCTCATCGGTGCGGTCGTGGCCGCACTCTCCGTTCGCTACCTCTTCGCTGAGCGCTAAGTGCCAGGCGACGATTGGGCGGCACGGCGCCCTTCGTGGCTGAAGGGGGCACAGCGCTGGTTCGGTCGACTGATTGGACTCGTTGCGCCGTTACACGCGCGCCTGGCGCTTGCGACCAACGGCTGGGTGTCGCCCAACCTTGGTGGACGACCGGGAATCATTCTGGAGACGATCGGGCGACGCAGCGGTACGCCACGTCGCGTCGTTCTTACCTATCTCCCCGACGGTGATCGCATTGTGGTGATCGCCAGCAACTACGGACGCGAGGGTCACCCAGCCTGGTATCGCAACATCGAGGCCGAGCCGAGGGTCACGATCATCTACAAGCGTTTCCGACGGCCGTATCGCGCGCGCATTGCCGTTGGTGAAGAGCGGCTGCGATACCTGCGCGCAACCGATGATGCGACGTACGGTGTGTACGCGGCGTATGCCCGAAAGACGTCGCGTGAGATCCCAGTTGTCGCTCTTGAGCCAACGCCTAAATGAACGGCGCTGCTGCCGCACTCAGCACCGCGCGCCGGCGCCTCGTTGTTGACTCCCTTGGTATCTGGGCGATTGCCATCATCGTTGGTGGCATCTTCGGCTTTACCGCGCGACAGGGCGGGCTCTCACTCGTTGAAGCGATCGCCTTCAGCTCGGCTCTCTTTGCTGGCGCATCACAGTTTGCCGCCGTCGGTCTGCTCGTCGTCAACACGCCGTGGCCATCGATCGTGCTGCTGGTCTGGCTGCTCAACGCGCGGCATCTCCTCTACTCCGCGTCGGTTGCTCCGTACACCACGAAACTCTCGCTAAAGCTTCGGGCGGGGCTCGCCTATCTGCTCACCGACGAAGCGTTCGCCCTCACCACGGCACACATTGCGCGCCTTGGCCGTATTGACGTGAGAGGCGCCTGGTATGCGGGGTTCGCGATCTTTGTTCCCTGGAATCTCTCAACAGCCGCCGGATGGCTCGCCGGCGCAGCGCTCCCCGACCCGGCAACCATCGGTCTCGATGTGGTCTTCCCTGCGGCGATGGCTGGGCTCGCCATCGGCCTCGTCAAGGATCGCGCGGCGCTCGTTGCGCTTCTGGTTGGCTGTAGCAGCGCAGTTGCCGCAGCGCTCCTGATTGATCCAAGCGCGGCGATCATGATTGGCGGCCTCGTTGGGCCACTGGCGGGGCTCGCACTCTTTCGGAGGCGCGCGTGAACAACGATCTCTTGAGCGCCGATCTGGTTCCGCTCGCGATCCTTGGCGGGCTCGGCACGTATGCGGCGCGCGCACTACCGATGCTGGTCCCTGGCGCTGATCGCCTGCCACCCGCCGTCCTTGAGTACCTTCGGCTGATCGGCCCAGCGGTGCTGGGTGCGATCGCTGCGGCATCGGTGTTTGTGCAGGGAGGTGCGTTCACCGTTGGTCCTGAGGCGGTTGCCGTGTTCGCTGGCGCCGCTGCGGGCCGCTGGCGGGGCAACTTACTTGTAGGCATGGTGCTCTCCGTGTTGGTGGTGCTCGCACTGCGCGCTATCCTTGACGCATGATTGACCTGAACGGGATCCAGCTTCGGAATCGTCTGGTCACCAGTTCAAGCCTGCTTGGCTACGGAGCGCCAAAGGGGCGCTTCGCGATCACTGGTCTCTCGCCGCTCGTAAATTTCGTTGACCTGCGGCGCTTCGGTGCTGTCACCGTGCGCACCGTGACTGAGCAGCCGCGCGAAGGGCACTTCACCCTGCGTGAGTCGTGGGGGCCAACCGACCTCCTCGAGTTCTTCCGCCTCTATCGCGGAGCACTCCAAGAGGCAGATGGTGGTTGGCTCAACGCGTTCGGCTGGTCGAACATTGGGGTTGAGCGCTACTTCGATGAGTACTTCCCGCGCACGAGCGAGCAGAACCGCATCCTCTCGCTCGGCGGCTTCAGCGCCGATGAGTTCTCATCGCTCGTGGAGACGGTGAACCGCCGCGCCAAGTCGGGTGAGCTCGCCGCCGTGGAGTTCAATGTCTCGTGCCACAACGTCAACTTCGACTTCAGCGCAATCATTGAAGAGGTGCTGCGACGTGCGGTGCCCGCTTCGCGCTTCCCAGTGATCCTGAAGCTCTCTCCCGACTTCGACTACCTCGAGCATGCCCGGCTTGCCGAGGCGACGGGGGTCGCTGCGATCTCTGCGATCAACACGGTGAAGGGCCTCCGTCTTGACCCAGCGACCGGGGCACCGCTGCTGAAGAACCGCTACGGCGGCCTCTCAGGTCGCGCGATCAAGCCGATCGGGCTGCGCGTGGTGAGCGAGTTGCGCGAGGCGGGGATCAAGCTCCCGATCATCGCCGGCGGCGGCGTGCGCACCTTCAACGATGTGCGCGAGTACGGCTGGGCGGGGGCCGACGCCTGCTCGCTCGGTTCAGAGGCGTGGCTGAAGCGCATCTGGTCACTTCCGTTTGCGCCGCTACATGCGCTGCACATTCGCCGACTGATCAGCCAAGTAGAGGGGTGGAGCCCACGATGAGGATCACCGAGGCTGACCTTACGCCAATTGAGGCGAAGCTCGTTGCCGCGGCGCGCGCCATTCGTCCGCGCGCATACGCGCCGTACTCCGGTTACACGGTTGGCGCTGCCGCAGCCGACGAGAACGGCGGGATTCACGTTGGCGCGAACATGGAGGGTGTCGACTACACCCTTACCGTGCACGCCGAACAGCACACGATGAATGCGATGCGCCTAGCCACCGACGCGCGTGCCGTCGCTCTCGCGTTTGCGGTGCAGTCGCCAGCGGAAGCGCCAGCGCCGTGCGGCATCTGCCGCCAGAGGATTCGTGAGTTTGCCGCCGCCCTCTCAATGCCGATCGTTGCCGTGAATCTTGACGAGCGGCTAGAAATTCTGCGCATCAACCGTTACCCGTTTGACCTGCTCCTGCCGAACTCATTTGGGCCGGAGAACATCCGATAGCCCGCCGACGCGCTACATCACAAGGAGCCCAGCGGGGTCTCCTCTCGATGTATGCCGGATTCGGCATCGTCGGCGCCGTCTTCTATCCGTTCTATGCCGTTGCAATGACAAATCGGGGGCTCAGCCCAGAGGGGCTCGGACTCCTCACCGCCGCATCCGCCCTCCTCTCAGCAGCGATTGGTCCCGCCTGGGGGCATCTCGCCGATCGAGTCTGGGGCCGAAAGATTGCGCTTGCAATCGGCGAAAGCTCGAGTGCAATCGGCATCCTTCTCTTCACTTTTGGCGACCTGCCTACCGCCGTCGCGGGCAGTGTCTTGATGGCAGTTGCCGGGTCGGCATCCAGCGGATCAGCTGACGCGCTCGCACTGAGCGTCGCACGCGATGGCGGACCTCGCTACGCGGTGACACGTGCCCTTACCAGCTTCACCTATGCCACAACAGCGCTTGCCGCAGGGATTGCGATCCGCGATGGAGGAAGTACAGCAATCACCCCTCTCCTGGCGCTCGGGCTGGCATGCATCCTGCTGCCCATCCCAACGTTGCATGAGAGGCGGCACGGTGAGCCTGCGCGGTCAAAGCGATCAATCCGCGTGAAGAGCGGTGCAGTAAAAACAATCGGGTGGCGAAAGCGCCTCGGCAGCATCGGTGATGTCCTGCGCCTCTCCCCGGCAATGGGACCCTTTATCGTAATCATCTTTATTGAGGCATTTAGTGGCACCGCCTTCTATCGATTTGGGCCACTGCAGATATCAAACCTTGGCGGCGATGAAGCAATGCTCGGCCTTGGTGGCGCACTCGCCGCATACGTCGAAGTGCCGTTTATGTTGAATGTGCGCCATCTGATTAAGCGCCTTGGTCTACGCCGAACCTTCGCGCTCTCCACCATGCTGATGGGATGTATCACCGCGTCAGTAGGAATCCTTGATAGTGCACTTGCCATCACTTTAATGCGACTCCTTGAGGGTGCCTCATTCGCTACCTCGCTCATGTGCGCTGTCCAGATCATTGATCGCCTGGTCCCGCGACGACTGCACGCGACTGGACAATCGCTCTACTACTCCGCCGGCACCATCGGCGCAGCGGTTGGTGGCGTCGTCGCAGGGGTTATGTTTGCGCAGATTGGCGCGACACCGCTCTTCATAGCAAGCGGCGCAGCACTCATCGCAACTGCGCTTCTCGCGTTGCGAATTCTTCCGCGCAGTACAACTCTGGCGGCAGCTGACCTAGCTTACGGCGATAAATAAAAACGCCCCATCGCGGCATCAGCCGCAACGAGGCGCCCTTATCTGATCGCCAGCGTTAGCTGCGAAGATCCAAGTACGCCGCCCAGAGAACTGGGAGGCTTACAAGAAAGCCGAGCACGAAGACGATCGGGTCGTTCACTTGCTCTTCTTGGCGAGTAGGACGCCGAGCGAAAGGATCGCTGGAACCCACAGGCCGATGTAGATGGCGGTGTTGTCGCTTTGGGTGAAGCCGACACCGAAATAGTGCGCGAGTGAAAGTGCGAGGCTGGCTACTGCAGCCAAGATGTACAGGTTCTTCGAATCCATATTTCCTCCCTAACGTTTGAGCTGGACTTCAGCTCTGGAGAAAACGGTAGCCGATTCGCCGAAATAACTCAATCGTTAAGGGCTGGGGCTGCCGGATCATCGCCAGCGCTGAGTTCCACCCGCTCGATCCTCTCACCTCGGTCAAGCACCTTCTTTGAGGAGATCTTGATCTGCTCAATGTCCTTGCTCGCCTGCCCGAAGTGGGTTTCGAGGCTCTCCACACGCTCGCCGAGCCGGCCAACGTCCTCGAGGATGAGGCGCACCTCACGCTGAATGAGGGAAGCCTGCGCGGCGATCTTGGTGTCAATGTAGACCGAACGAAGATTGGTCAGCCAACCATGAATCGTGTTCGGGCTTGCGAGATAAACGCGCTTCTTGCTCGCGTACTCCACCAGATCGGCGAAGTGCTGCAGCAGCTCGCCGTAGATGGACTCCGCCGGAATAAACATCAGGGCGAGGTCACGCGTTTCGCCCTTGATGAGGTACTTCGACGAGATGTCGTCGATATGCTTCTTTACGTCGACCTTGAACTGGCGCTCAGCAACGATCCGTGTGGCGTCGTCACTAGCGGCGAGCATGCTGCGATACGACTCAAGTGGAAACTTTGAATCGACGGCGAGGTCACCGCCACGCTCACCGAAGCGGATGAGGCAATCAACGCGGGCGCGATTCGAGAGGGTTGCCTGGAATTCGTAGAGCTCGGCCGGGAGTACATCTTCAACAATCTGCTCTAGGCGCACCTCGCCGAACGCGCCACGCGCCTGGTTGCTCCCGAGGATGCCGACCAGGTCGACAACCTGGCCCTTCAGCTCTTCGATCTGCTGCTGGGCCCGATCAATGATGCCGAGGCGTTCGCCCACCTGCTGCAGCTGCTCTGTGGTGCCCTTCGCGCCAGCGACCAGCGCCTGCTGCACGCTCTCTCGATCGCGATTGGACTGCGTGACGAGTCCCTGCACCATGGCGGCGAGCTGTGCGGCCTGAATGGCGGCACTCTGGTCAGGCGGAGTTGGGCGCCCAGCGCGGAGCGCTGCGGCGATTGCGGCAACGGCGGCGATGCCGGTAAAGAGTACGGCGAGTGGCAAGAGTAGATCGTTCATGCCTGCCATCTTGCCTGATCACTGTGCCGACTGTTTGGCACAGTTAGTTGATCACCCCCAGGGGAACTTCGACTTCTTCTTCAGGATCGGCAGGCCTGTCTTCTCCGACTCAATCACTTTGTAGCCGTCAGGAAGTTCGGCAACGGCACCCTTCCCTGGCTTCTTAGCAAAGAAGTAGAGGTGAACCTGCTTCCCGCTCGCCACGGTGCGCGATCGCACATGGAGGTAGTACTCAGTTCCACGTGAGTTCTGGTAGCTGTATGACATCTCTCCTCCTCCCTCTTGGTGGCCAACAGGTGACCACCTTTCGTGAGCCTACGCCGCTGGGCGGCTACTGCGGAGGGGGTTGCGCGCTACGCCCCAGGTACGGGTGCGGCGCGTTCGAGGAACTCAGGGATGCGCGTGAGGTCGACGTTCCCGCCGCTCAAGATGACGACCACCCGGTCGCCAGGGATCACGGGGATGCGGCCGAAGAGGAGCGCGGCAAGTGCGGCGGCGCCGGCGGGCTCCACCACTTGCTTGAGGCGCTCCATGGCGAACCGCAGGCCGCCAAGAATCTCTTCGTCGGGGAGGGTGATGAGTCCGTCCAGTAGTGATGAGGCGAGTGGGAGTGTCCAGGAGCCGGCATATGGAGCGCCAAGCCCGTCGGCAACTGTGACGGGAGTGACTGGCACGACACCGCCAGTGTCTACCGCCTGCTTCACCGCAGACGAACCGTCCGGCTCAACGCCGTAGAGGCGAATCTCGGGCTTGAGTGCGCGAAGCGCAACGGATGCGCCGCAGAGCATGCCGCCGCCGCCAAGGCCACCGATCACAACATCAGCTTCTGGGATCTGTTCAAGGATCTCAATGCCCATGCTGCCGTGTCCGGCAATCACGAATGGATCATCAAACGGGTGGGCATCGATGAGGCCACGCTCTGCGACGAGCTTGCTTTTGAGCTCGCCAGCGGTGCCCATGTTCCCCTCGACAAGGTGCACGGTCGCACCGTACGCCTTGCAGGCGGCGATCTTTGCGGGCACGGCCTTTGCGGGCATCACCACCTCGACAGGGATGCCGTAGGCGCGGCCCGCCCAGGCGTATGCGGCGGCGGCGTTCCCCGCACTAAAAGTGATGATGCCGCGGCGCTTCACATCCTCAATACCGAAGAACTCCACGAGTCGTGCGACGCGATTCAACATGCCGCGGACCTTGTACGAACAGCTGCGCTGCAGGTGCTCTGACTTAAATCGCACGCGTCCGTCGCCGAGGAGTGGGCCACCACTGCGACGAATCGCGTCGGCTGCGCCGATAGAGGAGAGGATTGGCGTGATGTGCAGTTTCCCCGCAGTCCGTCGTACGGCATCCTTCACCGCCTGTAGATCCATACGGAACAGCTCGCCCGTTATCGGGTCGGTCGTCGGCAGTGGCGGATAAGCCGGGCGCTGTTCGCGAGCGGATAGGTCGGGCATGTGGGAACGGTAGTACATGCGCGGGGGGAGCAGGTAGCCTGTACGCATGCTGAAAATTCGACCTGCAACCTTCGAAGAGATCCTGAACTTGCGTCACGCCGTGCTGCGCGCGGGGAGGCCACTGGAGAGCGCCCGCTACCCGGGTGATGAGGCTGGCGCTGGTGCGCACTGGGGCGCCTGGAGCGGCGGCGAGCTCGCCTCTTGCGTCTCGCTCTATACCGTTGAGGGTCCCAGCACCCAACTTCGCGGCGCGGCGACCGCCCCCCACTGGCGCAACCAAGGGATCGGCGAGGCGCTGATGCGCGCCGCCATCGCCGCCTGGTGGTCCGACACGAGCGCCCCGCGCGACCTCTGGTGCAACGCGCGGGTGGCGGCGATCACCCTCTACGAGCGCCTCGGCTTTGTTGCCGAGGGGGAGCGCTTTGAGTTCCCCCAGGTCGGCCCACATCAGCGCATGCGCTGGGTCGCCCCATGATCGGCGCACTCTTCGGCGTGATCGCCGCCTTCTCCTGGGGCGGTGGCGACTTCTTGGGCGGGCTCGCCAGCCGTCGCCTCCCAACCTTCCTGGTTGTCGCCGCAAGCCAGACGGCAACGCTTGCGCTCCTCATCCCCGTTGCTCTCGCTATTGGTGGCGCGCCGCCAACTGGCACTGCCCTGCTGACCACGGCTGTCGCAGGAATTGTGGGCGGCGCTGGTGTGCTCGTGCTCTATCACGGGTTTGCACATGGGCGTATCTCTATTGTTGCCAGCATCGCCGGCACACTCTCTGCACTGATTCCCGTTGGAGTCAGCATTGCCCAGGGCGAGATTCCATCACACCTTCGACTCGGTGGATTCTTGGCGGCCATCGTTGCGATCATCATCGTCTCGACGAGCGCTGTTGAGCATGCCGTTGCTGGCGAGGCGGGTGCGCACGCCGATGCATCGAGTGGCGCGGCGGCTCGCGGTGGTGCGTTCTACGGAGTGGCGGCTGGCATCTGCTTTGCAAGTTTCAGCCTGATCTTCGCCGGTGTTGAATCAGACGCAACGGTGTGGCTCATCACCATCCTGCGCATTGCCAGCGTCTCCGCGTTGGCGCTGGTCTTCGCTGTGGCTCGCCTAGTCGGCCGTCGGCCACCTGGCGATGAGCCGATTCGCGATGGCGCAATTCCCACGGGCCTGCTGCCACGACTGCGCCTGCTGCTGCTCCTTACCGTGGCAGGCACATGCGAAACCGCGGGGAACCTCTTCTTCTTCCTCGCGTCTGGGGAGAGTGGCGTAGCGGTGGCGGCGGTCTTCACCTCGGTCGCGCCAATCACCACGGTGATCTTTGCGGCGCTGCTACTGGGCGAACGCGTGACCGCACGCCAAGCTTTGGGGATTGCCCTTGCGGGCGTTGCAACCATTGCGATCGCCCTCGGCGGCGTGGCGTAGACGGACTGTTACAGAACCGCTACTATCGCTCTCCCATGACTGATACATCGCCTGTAGAGCCGACGCCCATCGCGATCGACCGCGCCAGTGGCGCGCTGCAGCTCGCTGAGCGCACCATCACCCTCACCGGCACGGAGCTGCGACTCCTCTCGCTCCTGATCGAGCGACTCGGTGATGCGGTTTCACATCAAGAGATTCGTGACTACGTGTGGGGCGAGAACTGGACTGGCGGCGACGAGGCGCTGCGCGTTGCCGTCAATCGCTTGCGCAAGAAGTTCGAGGGGAATCAGCGTCGTCCACAGATCTTGGTGAGCGTTCGCGGCATCGGCTACCGCCTGATCGGCACACGCCAGGCGTAACGCTCCGCTACAGCTGCGAGAAGAGCGGCTTCAGGAACTGGCTCTCAATCACGAGGGCGATGTACGCCACGGGAAAGCTCGCGAAGAGGCCGAGCACTGCTGACCACCCAGATCGCTCCGTACCGTTTCCGTCTGCGCGCGGTTGCGGAACGATCAGATAGGTGATGAGACTGCCAAAGATCACCGTGCCGAGTACCAAGAGTGCCGCCGCCTCAGTACGCAGATCTCTTCCGCCGATGACGCTGCTCAAATCAGCACCGCTGCGCAGTGCGCGCTCTACCTGCAGGTCGTAGAGGAGATACGCGACCGTCAAGAGTGCCGCGACGGAGACGTTTGAGAAGACGGCGCGAAAGACTGGCTTCGGCGCATGAAGCAGCTGATAGATGCGGCGGCCGATGAAGCCGCGTGGTTGACGCGACTTAGCCATGGAGGACCTCAATCGTCGGGCGCTTCGGCAGCGTCTCTGGGGTGTGCGCGGCGAAGAGGGTGATCAGCTCGGCGATGCGCGCCACCTCGGCCTCGGTGTTCCAGAAGCCCCACGAGGTGCGAAGGGCGGCGGCGGAGCCTGCGCGGCCATCGATGGCTGGGAGGCTTGGCACGCGGCGGGTGATGGCGAAGGCGCGTCGGGTGAGCTCCTCCACGAGCTGTTCGGGCTTCCAGCCAGCCACGCGGAGGGAGACGATCGTGGCGTGCCCCCCAGCGGGGGCGAGCATCTGCACTCCTGGCAGGTCGCGCACGGCGGCGTGGAACTCGGCGGCGAGGCGCTGAGCACGGTCTGTGGCCCACGGCAGGCCGACCTGCATCGAGAGCCAGCCCGCCGCTCGGGCGGCCCCTGCGAGTGATGGGCGGCTGAATCCCGAGACCTGGTAGCGGCGCGCGTCCGAGCGGAAGGTTCCCACCCCATTCAGTGGCTGCCCATCGAACGCCATAAAGCCCCCGATGACAGGTCGGAAGGTTTCGGCGGCAAGCGCCTCTCGCGACACGCGGATGCCAGCGAGCCCCTCGACGCCGAGGAGCCACTTCTGCGATGGGAAGGCGAGCAGGTCGGGGTTCAGCGCATCGATGTCGTCACGCAACGCACCAACACCTTGCGCACCATCGAGCACGGTGGTGATGCCCGCGGCACGTGCCGCTGCGAGCAGTGGCGCGACTGGGAGAACGCGACCGCTGATCCATGAGACGCGCGAGAGGAGCAGCAACTTCGTAGGTGCGTTCAGTAGAGGAAGGACGCTCGCGACGATCTCATCGTCACTGAGCGGTTGGCCGTCTGCGCTGCAGAGCGAGAGCGTCTGAATCACGACGCCAGTGCGCGATGCAAGTGCGGCGAGGCTGCCGCGAATCGCTGGGTACTCCTCGTCGAACGTGACGATGCGGTCACCGGCGCGCCACTCCATGCCGAGGATCGGTCGGAGTACCGACTCGGTGGTGCTGTGCCCAATGGCAACGAGCTCAAGATCCGTGGCGAGTACGCCGGCGAAGACACCACGCAACTCATTGGCGCGCTCTTCCACATCGTCCATGGCGTGCTCGGTGGCGCGCCCGGTCTGCAGCTCTTGGTCGTGCACGGCGCGCATCGCCGCGTCAACCTCGGCAGGTACCGGCCCATTGCTTCCCGCGTTGAGATAGATGCTCGCCTCGGTTGAGGGCATTAGCTTGCGAAGCTCGGCGACCTTCTCGTGCTCGCTCATTCCGTCTCCCCTGCCGATCCGTTAGAGGCGCGGCAGCGCGCCTCGATCGCTGAGAGCGAGGCGATCTGATCGGGACCGAGGTCGGTGCGAAAGCGCACGATGCGTGGCCCGCGGAGGGTGTAGCCCGAGCCGCTGCGCTCACTACGGCGCAACTCATCGAATGAAACCTCTACAACGATTCGTGGCTCGACGCTGCGATAGTTGCCGAGCTGCGCGACGGTGTGCTCTTCAAACCAGCGCCCCATCTCGCTCATCTCGTGTTCGCCGAACTGTGCTGAGGCGCGGCCAAGGGTTGTGAGCCGCCCCGAGAGGTCGTCGCGCACAGCGAAGGTCAACTCCGACAAGAGCGTTCGGCGACGACCAACGCCGTACTCCACGCCAACCACCACGCAATCAACGCTATCAATCGGATTCGTTAACTTGAGCCATGCTGATCCGCGCCGACCGGGGGCGTATGCGGCGGTGGTGGACTTCAGTACGACCCCTTCGGAGCCACGCATGCGCGCGGCAATGAACTCCGCCTCAATCTCTTCAATACCGCTAACCATTCGCTGTGGTGCAACACGAATGACGCCGCCACATCGCTCCGTGATGCCAATCGCAGAGAGGGCAGCGTATCGCTCGTGGAGTGGCGTGCCGATCAGGAGTTGATCGTTCTGGGCGATGAGGTCAAAGGCGATGAACTGCACGGCGGTGCGCTCGCGCTCGTGCAGCGTGGTCTCTGCACCGCTCAGTCGTGATTGCACCGCACTTACTGGAAGAGGGTGCCCCTCTTCAAAGGCGATGATCTCGCCATCGAGCACCAGCGACCCCGATAGTTGCGCTGCGGCGGCGGCGATCTCGGGGAGCGCCACGGTGATCTCGTTGGCGTCTCGCCCGTAGAGTGCGGCCTGACCATCGGCGATATGCAGTTGCGCACGAATGCCGTCGTACTTGTCTTCGGCAACAATGGCGCCGGCGGCGATCTCGCTCAGTCGCTCCATCGCATCGGCGGCGCTGGCGGCTGGGGCGGCGAGCATGGCTGGAATCGGATGAAAGTAGCGGAGCTTCGCCTCGGCGAGGGCGCCGCGCTTCGCCAGAAGCGCCACGCGGCCGGCATCCCCCTCAAGGGTCATCGCCCAACGAACAGCGCTTACATCCGCACCGAAGGCTGCGGCGATCGCGCCTTCGAGGAGGCCGTCGCGCAGGCCAATCTGCACGTCACCAGAGAGCATGCGCACGATGTACTTCGCCGCGATTGGTGAGGTGCCGTAGAAGAGCTGCATCAGCAGGTCGTGGCGACGTTGACCACTGGCCCCACGAATGGCGGCGAACGCCTCGGGGAGCGAACGCAGGGTCGGCGCTGAGCCTGCCCCGGCAACGGGTAAGACTCCCGTGGCACTGGCGATGGCGCTGCTGCGCACCTGCGCGTGGCGCTCCTCGCTGGCAGCAGCCTCTCCAGCAATGGGACGCTCACTCTCGAGGAGCTCCTCAACGGCGAGGCCGATGTCGCCGGTCTCGTCGAGGATCTTGGCGAGCGAGCCGGCCGGTGCGCCCGCGACCTCCTCGACCGCCTTGGCGAGTGCCGGCCATGAGACGGCACCTGCCTGGGGGGTGCCGCGGCTCCCAAGGAGTCGGCAGATCACCTCAAGGTCAACCTCGTCGGCGACACGGAGCGCCTCCGCAAAGAGACGTGCCTTCTCCGAGGTGCGCGAGGCGCCCTCAATCTTGCGTGCCAACTGCATCCAACTAAGCATCGAGGCGATCGTATACCGTGACCGCGTGATCGGATCGCAGCCCCATAGATCAATCGGCGGACATAAGGCAATCCTCGTGGGCGAGCGCGTGGCGCTGCGCCCACACACCGCCGATACCCTCCCAGCGCTCAAGCGTTGGTATGCCGATCCGGAGCTGGTGCGCCTCGCCCGTCACCGCAACGAGCCACTCGCCGGCGATGAGGTGGAGCGCATGGTCCGCGACCGCTTCAGCACCGCCCAGATGCTCGCCTTCGCCCTCTATGAACGTGTCGGCGCTACCGAGCAGTTAATTGGCAGCTGCACACTGGCGAATCTCGATATTGAGAACGGCGCTGCAAGCTTCCACTTGATGATCGGCGAGCCTGCCGCTCGTGGGCGCGGCCTCGGCAGTGAGGCAACGCGGCTCGTTACCAAGTTCGCCTTTGAAGCGCTTGGCCTCCATCGGATCAGTCTCACCCTCTTCGCCTTCAACGAAGCGGCGCTGCGCTGCTACACCAAGGCGGGCTTCACCGAAGAGGGGCGCATGCGCAATGCGATCACGCGCGATGGACGACGCTGGGACGAAATTCAGATGGGGCTCCTCGCAACCGACGCGTCGTAACGAGAGAGGTTAGGCGCGGAAGGCCTTTCGGGTCATGTCGATAAATCGCTCGCGATCCACGCGGTAGACCACCCGACAGTTCGGCTCGCGCTTCGTATTGCCCAAGTGATCAACGATTGTCTGTCCGCGCTCATGCCCGAGGCCGAGCGACACCTCAACGCGAAGATGCGCTTCGCTCGTCGCGATGTCGGGCTCAAGCGCCACCGCCATGGCGATCGGGTCTGGCCAGTCGAAGCCCTTCAGCTTCGATGACTCTTCGCAGAACTTTCGCAAGATGCGCTGAATGTCGATGCTGTACTGGCCGAGTGGGCCGAGCGCGCGCAACTCAGCGGCAAGCGCATCGTCAATGACGGCGTCGGCCACAGAGACATCCCAGCCGACCATCTCCACCTTCATGCCGGACTCCAACACAATGTGTACCGCTTCGGGGTCGACCCACCAGTTGAATTCGGCGAGCGGCGTGATGTTGCCAGGGAGCACGCCCGTGCCACCCATGATCACGCAGCGCTTCACCCAGCTGGCAAACTGCGGCTCAATGCGAATGGCGAGAGCGAGATTCGTGAGCGGCCCAAGTGCAACGAGCTCGAGCTCGCCTGGCTCCTTGCGGAATGCTTCGATCATTTCGTGCACCGCGTTGTTGCTGGTTGCCTTGCGGCCCTTCAGCGGTAGTCCGATGTCACCCATGCCGTCGGCGCCGTGCACATGCTGCGCCGTGGCAAACGCCCGCACGAGCGGCATCTCAGCACCAGCATGTACAGGGATGCTCTTGCCGCACAGTTCAGCCGTGTAGAGGGCGTTCTGCACGCCGAGCTCCACCGGAACGTTGCCGATCACGATTGACATGCCGACGACTTCGGTATTCGGATGCTTGAGCGCCATGACAATGGCGACGACGTCGTCAGAGGCGGTATCGGTGTCAATCCACATGCGGCGGGTTGGGCTCATGCGCGCATCGTATCTGCTGTGAGTGCGCGCTAGTTGCGGCGTTCTGAAAGCGCAGCGGGGTCAGCCTGCCACGGGCGGATCCCCTCGGCGAGCAGAAGATTCTCGCGATCAAGGTGTGCGGCGAGCAGCGTGAGACGAGCCAGCGCATCGGGGGCTTCGAGGAGGGCTTGGCGCTGCTCAAGGCTCAGCTGCACCACACCGCCAACGACGTGCGAGAGGCCGACCGGATCGTCGCTCCCTGAGAGACGATCGATTGCGGTTGCTAGCAGCTCGCCATCAGGGTCACCCTCGTCGTCGGGAGACTCGTCATCGCCAGCGTTGTATTCGGTGATCTTGGCTGGTCCAGCGGCAGTGTTCGACGCCACAAGGAGACGCTCAATCTCAGAGACCACCTCTTGGCTGAGCGCCGCACCCTGCTCCTCTTCCAGCGCGTCGTCAATGGCTTCAGGGGTTACCTCATCGTCCTCGATGTATTCGCCCTCCTCCTCCTCTTCGTCACCGTCGCCGTCATGGTCATGGTCGTGCTCATCAACGCCGCGCAGCAGTTCGAGATAGTCGATGAAGAGATCGGAGACACGCTCCGCAGTGGCGCGTACGCGCTCAGCCGATTCGCCCACCGCCTCGTCAAGGAGTTCGATCTCGGCCTGTAGGTATGGGGCACTGCGATCAAAGTTGGTAACGCGGAAGCGCTGCGTACCGAGCGCCACGATGTCCCAGCGCCCGTCGATGTAGCGCGTCGCCTCGCGGATCTCGGCGAGGGTGCCGATCTCCGAGAGGCCGTCGTTTCCGGAACGAATCACCCCGAACGGCTGGTTGAGCTCAAGGCAGCGCTTCACCATCAGGCGATAACGCGGTTCAAAGATATGCAGCGGTAGGGCAACGCCGGGGAAGAGAACGAGTTGTAGCGGGAAGAGCGGGATCAGTTTCGGCGCGTCGCCGTTCTGCTCCAGGTCAGTGGCTGCAGGCCGAGGCCTGTCCCGCCGAATCCGCCGTGCGGAAGCTGGAGCCGCAGCCGCAGCCGCCAACAGAATTCGGATTCTCTACGACGAAGCCAGCGCCCATCATCGCGTCAACGTAGTCAACGGTTGAGCCTTGAATCAGCGGCACGGCCTTCTCGTCAACGTAGACGCGCACGCCATTCGCCATGAAGACGCTGTCGCCAGGATTCTCGACATCGTCGAGCATCATGCCGTAGCGATAGCCACTGCAGCCGCCCGAAACGATATAGACGCGCAGGCCGATCAGGGGATTCGTCTCGCCCTTGGCAAGCTCAACAACCTTGGCGGCGGCGGTGTCGGTGAGGGCGAGAACGGGTGCTCCGGCTGGCGCCTCGTTGGCGACCTGTGGCTCCTGGTTCAACATCGCTCCTCCTTCGGCATCTGCCGCTACTCCGACCTAGATTCTAGCGCGCCTACGCCTCTACGCGCTCAACCAGCATGGCGATCCCCTGGCCTACCCCCACGCACATGGCGGCGATCCCGTAGCGACCACCGCTGCGGCGCAGCTCGCGGACCAGGGTCGTGGCCATTCGGGCCCCAGAGGCGCCGAGGGGGTGTCCGAGGGCTATGGCGCCGCCGTGCACATTGGTCTTTGCCGGGTCGAGCCCGAGTTCGGTGATACAGGCGACCGCCTGGCTCGCGAACGCCTCGTTCAACTCCACGCGATCGATGTCGGCGACGGTGAGTCCGGTGCGCTCCAGTAGTTTGCGAATCGCTGGGATCGGCCCCGCGCCCATCACCGACGGATCCACGCCGGCAACCGCCGTTGCAACGATGCGGGCGTACGGCTTCAAGCCGAGGGCTCGCGCGCGCTCCGACTCCACAACGAGGAGTGCTGCAGCGCCATCATTAATGCCAGAGGCATTCCCTGCGGTCACGGTGCCATCGGCGGTGAAGGCGGGCTTCAGCTTTGCGAGTGCGGCGGCGCTGCTATCAGGTCGCGGATGCTCATCGCGATCCACCACGATCGGCGCGCCAGAGCGCTGTGGAATCGAGACGGGCACGATCTCTTCCGCAAAGATGCCGCTCGCGGCGGCGGCTGCCGCGCGCTGCTGCGATGCGAGGGCGAGTTCGTCTTGTGCCTCGCGCGAAACGTGCCACTGATCGGCAACCCGCTCCGCCGTTTCACCGAGCGAGATTGTTGGGTACTTCGCATGGAGTCGCGGATTCACGAAGCGCCAACCGATGGTGGTGTCGACGAGCTCACGATTGCCGCGCTCAAGGCCGCTCTCAGGCTTCAGGGTGACGAGTGGCGCGCGGCTCATGCTTTCGACACCGCCCGCGACCACGATCTCGGCATCACCAACGGCAATGGCGTTCGCGGCGGCGGCCAGTGCCTGCAAGCCGGAGCCGCAGAGTCGGTTCACGGTTTGCCCTGGCACCTCAGCGGGGTAGCCAGCAACAAGGAGCGCCATGCGCGCCACGTTGCGATTGTCTTCGCCAGCCTGGTTGGCGCAGCCCAAGATCACATCATCGATGTCGGCGGCGTTGATGCCGCTGCGGGCGACGAGCGCCTCAAGGACGGTGGCGGCAAGGTCGTCGGGGCGAACGCCAGCGAACGCCCCGCCGTAGCGACCGAAGGGGGTGCGCAGCGCCTCAACGATCCAGGCCTCCTTCAGGGG
>JBBAWJ010000017.1:0-17098 GCA_040397255.1 Candidatus Limnocylindrus sp. | reverse complement strand
CTGGGCGAGCTGGTGCATCCCCTGCCGCGATGAGATTCCGCTCCTCTTCGACTACACCGCAAGCTTCGCCCTTGGCGCCACGGTGCTCGGTGTTCTCTATAAAGATTCGATTGGTCCGGCAGCAGCCACTGCGGCGGAGCTCGGCGCAACCTGGACCACGCTGATTGACGCCGACGGCGCTATCGCTGCGCAGGTGCCAGTAAATGCCGCCCCGCTCACCCTGCTCCTCGACGCAAACGGCGTGGTGCTCGACTACCGCGTCGGTCCGTTCACCAGCGTTGCGGAGATCGCCGAATTCGCCGACGGCCCGTAGGCGGGCGTGCCCCGATACGGGGTTGTGTTTAGGTTGGTTGCGGGGGATGGATTCGAACCACCGACCTTCGGGTTATGAGCCCGACGAGCTGCCACTGCTCCACCCCGCTCGCGAAGTATCGGCAGCGCGGGGCAAACCGTCAAATGCGCAGCTTATTCCCCGTATTCAACGGGAAGCCCTGCAGCCTCCCAGTCGGTAATGCCGCCCGCAAGGTTCGCAACGTTCGTGCGGCCAGCGGTGCGCAGCGCTAGCGCCGCCTGACCTGAGCGACCACCGGAGCGACACTGCATGATCAGCGCCCGACCTACGGGGATCTCCTCTTGGCGTGCCACGAACTGCGAGAGCGGAATCAGCAGTGCGCCAGGGATGTGCACCTCGTTCCACTCCGACTCTTCACGAACATCAATCATCAACGGGGCATCGGGCCCTTCGAGGAGCGCCGCCGCCTCTGCGGGGGCGAGCGTCAACGGGAGACCGCTCACTAGCGCTCGGATTCGGCGGATGCGGCGAGGCGGCGCAGGAACTCGGCGACCGGGAGGCGCGAACCGTAGCCGTCGCCCATGTTGTGGGCGAAGAGCACCTCGTCACCATCCCCCTCCTCCCAGCAGAGGAGGAACTGGTGGCCGAAGGCGATCGCTGGAAAGTCGACGAGGCCGCGATCAATATCGCGCAGTTCAACGCCGCGGCCGGTGACCCGATCGACGCTCGCCTGCATCTGATCTACCGCCGCCCGAATGCGCATCTCAACCACGGAGCTACTCGCTAGTTTGTCGCGAAGGGCAGGGTCGAGGTCGGCCGGCTGCAGCTGATTCTGGTCGGCGCCACCTGGCAGGGCGCCCATGCGCTCGAGGCGGCGGAGGCGCAGGAGATCGTCTTTCATGCGCTCGAGTTCGATGCGCTGGTCACGGAGGAGGTTGATGATCGGGCGCAGCCCGGCCAGCTCCTTCGTCGCCGCGTCAATCGTCCATGAACGCCTCATGCCCCTATTCTCCCACGCCCAGGGCTCATAACGCGGCCCGCCGTGGGAGAATCTGCGCGGGCCGGTAGCTCAGCGGTAGAGCAGGGGTCTTTTAAACCCTTGGTCGCGGGTTCGAACCCCGCTCGGCTCACCAACTCTTGGCGCTAGATCAGCGGCTGCGCAGCTTCCCAACGCCGAAGAAGATCAGCGCAACCACGTACCCACCAATGATCACCTCGCCCATCAGCGTAAGCACAAACGGGTAGCCGTACTCAATGACGTCAAAGAACGGGTACGGATAGACCGACGCGTAGGCGCCGTGCGCCAGGGTGTAGACCAGGTAGCCAATCGGAATGATGAAGACGCGGAACGTATCGCCGAATGGAAACCGGCCGCGAGGCCCGGCAATCCCCCAAACCAAGATGGTGATGATCGGCGTGAGGTAGTGCTCGAAGAGATTCGAAACAACGTACGGACCCTGTGGGTTTGCCGTCCCGGCGAGGAGCAGGTGGTAGAGCACCATCGTCATGGTGATCATGAGGAGCCCAGTGTTGCGCAGCCAGTCAAAGACTCGGCCAACCCGCTGTGGGTTGCGATAGAGCATCGTCAAGATGACCGCCACCAGAAGGTTGGACCAGGTGGTGAAGTAGCCATGCGAATCAAATGCGCGACCAATCGCACCAGCCAGCCCATCGGCACTGCCACCGAACATGTGTGAGCTTGGTTCGTAGCGACCACTCGGCGGTACGAGCTGCAGAAGATTGGTGATCTCTGCCACGAGATAGCCGAACCAGGCGGCGAGAGCGTTGATGCCGAAGAGTCGCTTTGCGGTTGCTGTATTCATGTTTCCTCCTACTTCACACCCGGGCAGGTGTTTCGCGGAAGTATACGGCGGTGGCGGGCGCGGCTAGCGAGCGGATGCGCCCTTGCGGCCAAGCTTTGCACCGACCCACGCACGGAAGCGCTCACGCTGGCTATACGCCACGGCAGCCCCGAGCATGATCACGAAGTTGAGAGTCCAGGCGCCAGCGGCCGAGAGGAAGCCGATCTGCTGGCCGATCTCGCCCTGGAGTGCCAAGCCAGGAACGGTGAGACCGAAGAGGCCGGCGCGGAAGACCGGCGCCTTCGGTGAGGTTCCAGCGGTGAGTGCGCCCGCGCTGTAGACGCCCGTAGCATCAGCACCGCCAAGCAGCATTGCGTGTGCGCCGATCACGACACCGCTCGCGCCAACGCGCGCACCATCGGCTGGAAGGTTGCTCATTTCAACAGATGTCCAGGCGGTGATGCCCGTTGCGGCAACTGGTGCCGCCCAGAGGACACTAGAAGTTGCTGTGCCGCCTGTGGTGCCACCCGCAATGTAGAGGGTGCCGTTGGCACTCCACATCGCGGCGCCGTCACGTGGCGTTGGTAGGTTGCCGTCACCCTCCGTTGCGCGCCAGCGGAAGATCGTGCCGATCTCCGCGTCGCCTTGCGCCTCGGCGTCGGGGTTCACCACTGGGGCGCTGTGGCCAGTTGGGGCCGGAGGCGCAACGGCGATGTCGCCGCGGAGTGAACCAGCGGCAGGGCCGCTCGCATCTTTCCCGCCCCAGACATAGATCGAATCGCCAACAACCGCCGCCGCGGCGAAGCTGCGCGGTTCCGGAAGATCCATGAGGGATGCCCACGGCTCAAGTTCGCCGCTGGCGCCGAGCTTCGCCTTCCAGACGGTGGTGGTTGGTGAACGATCGGTGCCCTCGCCGCCCAGTACAACGATTCCGTCAGAGACAACGGTGACCGATGCGCCAGCGCGCGCAGCTGGCAGCTCGAGTGGGTCGAGGCGCACCCATGCTGTGATAAGCCCTGTGGTTGCGTCAGGTGTTCCCACGTAGACAGATGCGGTTGCAGTTGTGGTGTCTGATGCGCCGCCAATTACGTACGCCTTGCCCGCGAAGAAGGCGACGCCAGCATGTGCGCGAGCCTCTGGAAGTTGAGTGCCGGCGGACCAGGCACTCAGCCCAGCAGCGTCAACCGTCGCCACAGAGACGGTGGTGCTGGCCACACGCGTCGCCGTGCCCGTCGTGCCACCGATGTAGTAAATGTGTGCGCCAGCCTGGAGGAGCGAACCATCCACGCCGTCCCCTGGCAGATCGGCCTCGGTGGCGCTCTTCCATGGGATCAGGGCGCCGGCGGGCGCTGGGCATGGGAGCCCCTCGTCCTCGGCTGGGCAAATATTCACCAGCGACGCGAGGTTCAGACCGAGTTCTACCGTCGGTGACACTGTCAGGTAGTAGGCGCGGTCGGGGATGTAGCCGAGCATCAAGATGATAACGAGGGTCCAGAGCACGGAGCGCACACCGGCCCAGCCCCAACCGTTCGCATCGAGCAGGCCGAAGAGCACGCGGCGTGGCGGGATAGCACCTGGGCCGAGTGCTCGTGGATCGTTGCTTCCGCTCATCACTTCACCGTCAACGTGCCGACCATGTTTGGGTGCACGGTGCAGACAAAGACGTACGTTCCAGCAGTGAGGGCTGGCACGCTGTAGGTGCGCGTGCCAATGCCAGGGAAAATCTCGCCCTTGAAGACCTCGGTCCCCATGGCGGTGCCCTGGTGGATGGCAACGTTGTGTGGGATGCCAGCATCTTGGTTATCGAACACGATGCTGAATGCCTTGCCCGCCGCCACCGCCAGGGCCGAGAGGTCGTACTTCACCCCCATCGCAACGATCGTGTAGCTACTGCCTGGGACCATTGATGGTGTTGGGGTCGCTGGCCCGGTCGGCGTTGGTGACACCGCGAACGCATCAGACCAGCAGGCTGGTACGGGAGTAGCGTCGGCTGCGGGGGCGTAGACTGCATCTCGCCATCCCGTGACTTCGACCATCTCGCCAGTAGCTGGATCACGCACTTCGATGGTGTCGGTATTAGTTGCCCGGACCCACGCGATCAGCTCTTCAATCTCGCGGTAGTTCAGCGGGCCACCATTGGTGTTGGCCCACACACCCATGAGCGAGTTGGCGTTACCACACACGTAGCGGCCGCCAACGGTGAGCACATTCATGAGGTACTGCGGCGTCAGGTGGGCGAGCAGCTTCCCCTGGTCGTTGAGGACTGGCCCAATCCCGCCCTGGCCCTGTGCGCCGTGGCAGCGGGCGCAGTTCGCTTCAAAGAGGTTGTAGCCGCGCTTGACCGTTTCAAGGTACTGCTCGCGCTTCGCCGTATCGAGTCGCGATGAGCCCGTGGCGCCGGGGAGGCCTTGGTCGTAGAAGGCATAGACGATGATGAAGAGGGTGACGATGCCGATTCCAAGGAGGGCTGCCATGCGCGAGGAGCCGCTCTGGTTGACGATCTTGGCGGCGCGGTCAGCGGTGAGGCCATGCGCTTGAATCTGGCTCGGGCTCGAAAGGCGTGGCACCGGCGTGCTCACCTTTTCGCTCGGCACTGGCAGCTGCTGCTCTTCGCTCATTTAAATGCACCCCGTAGCGGCGCGTGGCGCCTCGATCCCTGGCGTGCCGATCGCGAGCGGCACGGTGCCGAGGTTGATCTTGCCGGTGTCGAGGGTGAGAACCCCGTCCTTATCGACGACCAATGCGAAGCGGTCCATGCCACGCGGCGCTGGGCCTAGGCCCTGGGCCTTCGTGCCGAGTCGGTCGTAGCGGCTGCCGTGGCAGGCGCACTCAAGCCAATACGTCTTGATGCATGGGTTCGGCTTGCAACCAAGATGTGGGCAGCGCTGGTACAGCGCGCGCACATTGAGTGCGGCGCCGTCGCCAGTTGCATCTTCGCCAGGCACAAACTCTTGGCGGTTCGGATCAACCAACATGATGAAGGCTCGCGCATCTTGCACATAGGCTGGGTAGCCCTCTGCGATTGGGAGGCCGGCGTTGGCGTCAATCAGCGACTTGAGGGTGCCGACGCGAATCTTGCCGCCGAAGCCGCCCTCAAGGTTTGGCCAGAGGAAGCCGAGGGTTCCGGCGGTCACCTGAACCAGCCAGAGCCCGAAGCCTGCGCCGATCGAGGTTCGTAGCAGTCGCCGTCGTGAGATCCCCTTAACCTCTTCGTGGCGCAGCGCCTTGATGGTTTGCGCGGTGAGGGCCTTCGGCGTGTCGCTCGGCTCAACGCTGTAGTGGCTCACCGCACTCCTCCGATCACAAGCTGAAGAAGAAGCCGGTCGACCACGGCAGGATGAAGGCGTAGCCAGGGCCGCGGAAGAAGATACCGATGAAGGTCACCGCAAGGCCAACAGCCCAGAGCACGGAGAAGAGCGTCACCTCGAGCTTGCGCTCCGATGGCTTCGTGCTGTGGATGTTGCGGCGATCAAGATACGGAATGAGCGCCGAGCCAACCAGCACAGCAGCTGGCGTCAGCGCACCAGCAACGGTTGGGTGGAAATAGGCGAGCAGCTCCTGCAGGCCCAAGAAGTACCACGGCGCCTTCGCTACGGCGGGCGTGACGTTCGGGTTGGCGAGCTCTTCGAGCGGAGCATTGATGAAGAGGCCAAGCAGTAGCAGGAAGATGCTCATCGCCACCGCCGACAAGAACTCGATCGTCAGAAGGTGTGGCCAGGTCAGGACCGTGTCATCTGGCTCCTTCTGCACACGAACGACGGCGTCTTGCTTCACGAGTGCGAGGAGTCGGTACGGTCGTGCCGCCATCGGCACGCGCTGCTTGTCGATCTCCGTCTGGCGCGACGGATCTACCGGCAGGGAGCTCGCTGGGCGCTGCTCGTCACTCATAGATCACAGCGGTCCGCTGATGCCGCCGTCCTTGCGGATCCGCCAGAAGTGGACCGCGAGAAAGACTGCCGCCAAGAGTGGGAAGACCATCACGTGCAGCACATAGAAGCGAAGCAGCGTGTTCTGCCCTACCTCGAGGCCGCCCAGCAGGAGCAGCTTCGATGGGGTGTTGAGGAGCGGCGCGTAGCCGGCCATGTTCGAGCCGATCGTGATCGCCCAGTAGGCGATCTGGTCCCACGGCAGCAGGTAGCCGGTGAAGCTGAGCATCAGGGTGAGGAAGAGCAGGATCACGCCAACGACCCAGTTGAATTCGCGTGGTGGCTTGTAGGCGCCGTGATAGAAGACTCGCATCATGTGCAGGAAGACGAAGAAGACCATGAGGTGGGCGCCCCAGCGGTGAATGTTGCGCGTGATCTGGCCGAACGGAATGATCGTTTGAATCCTGAGGATGTCGGAGTACGCCTGTGTTGCCGACGG
Organism: Candidatus Limnocylindrus sp.; assembly: GCA_040397255.1. Taxonomy (GTDB): domain Bacteria; phylum Chloroflexota; class Limnocylindria; order Limnocylindrales; family Limnocylindraceae; genus Limnocylindrus. Next base: position 10,639 of record JBBAWJ010000017.1, on the reverse strand, counting down.
CGCGTAGAAGAACATCAGGTAGACGCCCGTCACGGTAAGGACGAGGAAGAGGAAGAAGCTCAAGCCGCCGAGGCAGAAGGTGTAGGCAAACTTCACGGCGTGCTGGCGCACGCGCACCGGGTGGAGGTGGAGGAAGACGTTGTTCATCACCGCATAGGCGCGACTTCGCTCGTCGTTGGGGTATGCGTTGCGGAAGACGGAGCGCCATGCTGAAGATCTACGAACAGCCTGATCAACCCTCGCAAGTAGGCTCACTGTGCCCCTCCCGCTACGCCAGCGACTCCGGCCAACTGCCCATCTCGGTAAGACTCCTTGTAGAGGCGTCCGTCCGAGCTGATCTCTTGTAGTTCGAACCTCTCCATCGTAATCGCGTCGAAGGGACAGCGCTTTACGCAGAGGGCGCAACGGATGCAGCGCTCCTCGTCTAAGAGCATTGCCGCACCGTTCTCCCAGCCGTACGCCTCAGAAAGCTCGGGGAGGGCGCCTTCGGCCTTGAGTTGATTGATATCGACCATATGGATGACCCCCTCGGGGCAGACGTCGGCGCAGGCGCCACATAGAACGCAGCGCATCGGGTCAAACCAGATGTTGTAGTTGCACATGAGGCAGCGGGTGCTCTCGGCGACCGCCTGCTGCGCGCCGTAGCCGAGTTCAACCTGGGTGGCAAAGTTCTCTGCTGGGTCCCCCGACGGAAGGCGAGCGGCCAGCGGCAGCACCGGGATGTGCTGGCGTGGGATGCGGTCGTAGAACTCGGGCATCTCATGGCGCCAGGAGCTGGTGATCTTGACGTTGGCGTCGACCGTAATCTCGGCCTGTCCGTCGAGATAGCGATCAATGGCGTAGGCGCACTTCTTGGCGTGGCCCGCCGCCTCGATCATGGTGGCGGGGCCAGTAACGAAGTCGCCACAGGCCCACACCCCCTTGATGTTGGTGGCGTAGGTGGCCGGGTCAACCTTTACGCGACCGCGCGCGACTTCGAAGGTGCTCTCAACCGGGAGGAAGCCGAGCTCGGAGGCTTGCGACACGGCGGGGATCACGGTGTCAGCGGGCAGGATGAACTCGGAGCCTTCAATTGGAACTGGGCTGCGGCGACCAGATGCGTCTGGCTCGCCGAGACGATTCTTGATCATGCGCACACCGGTGATGTTGCCGTTCTCCCCGATCACTTCGAGTGGCGAGACGAGGAAGTCCATGCGCACACCCTCGCGTTCCGTCTCGCCGAGCTCCTCCTCGTCAACGACGAGCTCGGAACGGGTGCGACGATAGGCGATGGTGACGCGCTCTGCACCGTGGCGGAGCGAGGTGCGTGAGCAATCCATGGCGGTATAGCCGCCACCGATGACGACCACATCTTTGCCGACGCTGAGCGGCTTGCCGAGGTTGGCATCTTTCATGAAGTCCACGCCGTAGACGAGTCCGTTCAGATCGGCGCCCGGAACATCGAGGGCAACGGCGTTCATGGCGCCGGCGCAGATCGCGATCGCGTTGTACTGCTGCTGCAACTGCTCGAAGGTGATGTCGCGACCGACCTCGGTGTTGTAGACGAACTTCACGCCGAGTCGCTCAATGAGGCGCACGTCGGTCTCGATCGCCTCGCGCGGAAGTCGGAAGGCAGGAACGCCGATGAGCATCGTGCCGCCGCCGTACGGCAGGCTGTCAAACACGGTGACCTGGTAGCCCTTCACGGCGAGCTCGCGCGCAACGGAGAGACCAGCAGGGCCAGCACCGATGACCGCAACGCTCTCGGCGCGTGGCGTGATCTCTGGTGCAACATCGGGGATGCCCGACGCGGCGTGCCACTCCACAAGGAAGCGCTTCATCGCGCGAATCGCGAGCGGTCGATCGATGTCGCCGCGGCGGCAGGCGCGCTCACACGGCGCGGAGCAGACGTACGAGCACATGGCGGCAATGGGGTTTGGCTCGCGGGAGAGGAGGTAGCCCTCTTCGAAGCGACCCTCGGCGGCCAGGTTCAGGTAGCCGCGGCAGTTGGTGCCAACGGGGCAGGCCTCTTGGCACTCGATGTTGCACTGAAGCCAGGAGGCGTCTACCGGCTGGACGAGGAAGTCCTGCGTTTCAAGCGTCACAGTGAGCCTTTCGGTGTTGCCGAGGGTCGCTACTTGCAGGCGTAAGAATAGCAGGGGCTCCCCAAAAGCGTGCTCAGCGGGATAGTTGCAATCTGGTCACTTTTTCTTGTATGGAACGTGAATTTCTGCCAGAATCGCGGTCTAAGGCGGTGCTGGCGTCCCCCCAAAGGCACCGCCTTTTATCCCCGCTGGCTGGTGATCTCCGCAAGCACCTCTGCCGCATGCCCGGTCGGGGTCACGCTCTCCCAGACCTTCGCCACCCGCCCCTCGGGGTTGATGAGGAAGGTGACCCGATGGGTGCTCATGAAGCTCTTCCCCATCATCTGCTTCTCGCCCCAGACCCCGTAGGTCTCGGCGACCTGATGGTCGAGGTCGGAGAGGATCGGGAAGTTCAGCGAGAACTTGTCGCGGAAGGCCGCCTTGCTCGACTGGTCGTCAGGGCTCACACCCCAGACGAGTGCGCCCGCCCGCTGCAGCGCCGACTCGGCGTCGCGGAACTCGCAGGCCTCAATGGTGCAGCCAGGGGTGTCATCCTTCGGATAGAAGTAGATGACCAGCCACTTACCACGCGCAGCAAGGGTGCTGTGCTCGCCGCCCGTCGCATCGCGCAACGTGAAGGCTGGGGCTTCGCTACCGGCGGGTGGGAATGCCTTAAATGGACTCATGCCGCGAGTATAGCCTCGACAACGGCGCGGGCCACCGAGACCAGGAGACCGCCAAGGCTGAGGCTCACGATGAGCAGATCCGCACGACCAAACTTTGACGGTCGCCGACGTGTTGGTGGCGCTTTACCTGTTGGGAGGCGCACGCCGCGAACCTCAAGGGCGATCGCCAGTTGTGGCACGGCGCGAATCACCGAATCAAACATGTCCACGAGGAGCAGCGGATCTGCGCCGCGCCGAGTGAGTCGACGAATTGCACGGCGTTCACGCGCCTCATCGCGCAGTGTCGGAATTCGCGCAGCGGTTGCGAGCAGCGCCATTGTTGGGGCGAATGGTGCACGGAGTTTTTCGATGAGCGTATCCGCCATGCGCAACGGTTCGAACGGGCGTAAGAGCACCAGGCTACCGGCGGCAAAGGCGAGGAGTCGCGTGCCAGCACCAACCGCCTCTTCTACCGATGCGCCGCCGAAGAGGTTGGCGAGCACGATGCCCGCGAGCGCCGGTGTGAGCGCCAAGGCGAGTTTCAGTATGGCAAGAATCTGCACGCCAAAGGCCCAGGCCACCACGAGCACTGGGAGGGCGATCGCCGCCTGTGCCACCGGCGTCGCTGGGCTCGCAGCAGCGAGGGCGAACCAGAAGAGGGCGAGTCCGAGGCGGGTGAGCGGATTCGCGGTGCCGATCAATCTTCGGCCGAGCTCTGGCGAGAGGAGACGTTCGGCGCTCTCGGCGACTCGCGCCGCCGGCGCTGGCAGGAGCGCCGCGAGGCCACCCTCGGCGATCTCAACGCTGGCCCCTGTCTCCTCAGGGTGGCGCACCCGGCGCAGCGGCCGCGCGTCTGGGCGGCTCAGCGCACCCAGCCGTGCGTCGTGCGTGGCGATCAGCACAGCACTCGCGCCGAGCAGCTCCCGATCGCTGAGTAGATCGCAGAGTGCCGCAACGCGCGCGTCATCGAGGCCACCGCTCGGCTCGTCGAGCAGGAGAACGTCTGGGGCTGCGGCAAGGGTCACGACGATCGCGAGTCGACGCCGTTCGCCGTCAGAGAGTCGCCCAGGCGACGCGTCGAGAAGATGAGTGACGTCGAGGCGTTGGGCAAGCACTTCGGCACGAGCGGAATCACCTACGGCAATAAGTGCACGCGCCGGTCGTGCGCCGAGGAGGAGACCCGAGTCTTGCGGTGCGAATCTGATCCGCAGTTCAGGTGTGGCGATTCGCTCGCCCCTATCAAGTGGCAGCGTCCCCGCCACAAGATGCAGGAGTGTCGACTTACCGCTCCCTGTGTCGCCGGTAAGTAGCGTTGTGGCGCCGCGCATCACGGCGAGGCTTGATGGCCCCACCGCGCGACCCGCCGCAGTGGCGCGCACCAGTTGCACGATTGGTGCCCCACCTCCGCCGTCGCTGCACATCTCACTCCAGGCTGGCGCAGTCGCTGACATCGTCGCCGTCGCGACGACCCTGCCGTTTTCGAGGCTGATGTGCGCTGCCGTTACGGAGTCCAGCAGCGAGAGGTCATGTGCCGCAATCACGCGCGTCGCACCGCTCTCGCGCAGCGTCGCTGCCAAGCGTTCTGCTGATCGTGCATCGAGACCACCGAGCGGCTCATCGGCGATGAGGAGATCGGGCGATGCGACAAGGGCGACGAGTGCCGCCGCCACCGCTCGCTCGCCGCCACTAAACGTGGTGAGGCTGCGATCGATCAGGGCAACCTCTACCGCCGCGGCGCGCGCGTACCGCTCGATGCGCGAGCGCATCTCCTCGGTGGGAACCTGCCGCGACTCCAGCGGTAGCGCCGCATCATCTAGTAGGAGCGGCAACGCATAGGTGGGGGCGGGGCCCGCCGCCACGTAGCCGAGCCGCTCGCTGAGCCCACGCGGAATCCCCGACTCCGTTGTGGCGGCGGCAATCAAGTCGATCCCGCCGACACGAAGCTGCCCGCGCAGTTCGCCCGGAAGCACCGTGCCGAGCATCCCAGCGATCGCGCGCAAGAGGGTGCTCTTCCCTGCGCCAGAGGCGCCGCTCACAAGGAGCAGCCCACCGGCGGGAAGGCTGATCGAGGTTCCGCGCAGGTCGAGCGTGAGCCGATCAGATCCGGCCGGGCGCCAGGTCAGATCGGCGATCTCTAGAGCGAGCGGCGGCACGCCGTTAGGAACCGATCAGGTCAAGGGCACCGCTGCGTCGAAGTGCCTTGCGCAAGAGCAGTGCACCGAGGCCACCGATGATCGCCGAGCTTGCCACCATCGCCGCCACCAGGGCTGCTGCGAACGAGGTGCTGACGTCGGGGAAGTAGAGGGGTAGATCATGCAGCGCCATGCCGACTCCCGAGAGTGCGCCAGCGGCCAGCGCCACGCGCCAACCGGCAACGCGATACCCAACCGCGGCGAAGGCGAGTTCTGCGCCGATCCCTTGCGCCGCACCAGAGAAGATCGCATCAACCGACCACTGGCTCGCGAGCAAGAACGAGACAGAGGCGGCGATCATCTCACCGGCGAGTGCCGCACCAGGGCGACGCACGATCAGTCCGGCGAGTGGCCCAGCAATCACCCACGTGCCAGCGAACAGCAAATACTGCAGCGGCAGTACGGCGGCGAAGAGTGGTGATGCGGCGCCCCACACCAGATTCCATCCGGCGAAGAGCACGCCCGAAGCGATGCCGATCGTTGCCACGGCGACGAGATCCATTAAGCCCCACGAACGCTTCATGTTGCGCCTCCCCCTTCACTCACAAGCACGGCACCGTTGTGGGCCGTGATGATTGACTCTGTGGCGGTTGCCACATTCGAAATTCCCCGCGTGCTGCCAGCAAGGAGCAGCGCAGAGGCAAGTGGCCAACGCACACCGGTCGCAGAGACCGTTGCATCGCCACCCCACGGCGTGATTGAAATGATGCGACCAGGTGCGCCGCGCAGTGTGAGCCCTGCGCCGCTCTGCAGCAGCTGCGTCCGTGTCTGCTCATCAAGGATCACAACGTCTGCAGCGCCGCAGCGCGGGTGCGCCAAGAGTGCGAGGGTGCCGATGGCGTGGTCGCTGCGACCACCCCAGGTGCAGAGGAGCGCAATCTCAGTTGCCCCAGCATCGAGTGCCGCAAGCAGGGCGAGCTCGGTGTCGGTCGCATCTTTTTCGGTTGGAAAGCGCGTTACGACAACACCGGCCGCCTCAAGTTCGTCTACGTCGCCAGCGCTCAGTGAATCAAAATCACCGACCACCTGGTGGAGGGGTAGACCGAGCGGTGTCGCATGCCGGGCACCGCCATCGGCGGCGATCACCAGTTCAGCGTCACGCCATCCGGGCCAGTGCTTTTCGAGCAGCGCCGGATCGGGTCGATCGCCCCCCGCAAGAATCAACGCGCGCACAGGCACCTCGCTCTCTATCGCGCGGGGTACACCTGCGTCCTCCCTTCGCCGGCATGACCCGGATCAGGTTCGTAGGGTTCGCGGACCTTCCGCATCTCAGCGCCCGATGGCGCTCCCCTGTCGCGATGGGGTTAGTCTAGCGCTTTGCTCCGTCGAGAAGCGTGGCAACCCAGTCGGCAACGGAGGGGGCGTGCTCGTGCGCATCAGCCGTATAGAAGTCGTCGGGGTGAAAGAAGGGCGAGTGGATGCCGACCGCATACGCCCCTGCGGCGCGTGCCATGCGCACGTCGTCGAGGGTGTCGCCGAGGTAGGCCGTCTCGGCTGGCGTGGATGCGTGACCGAGTGCGGCGAGCCCGCGTCGGAGCGGCGCAGGGTCGGGCTTCTGCTCGACCGAGTCATCGCCATACACCGCCGAGCCGATCAGGTCGGCGACACCGGTGCGGCGCAGCTGCTCGGCGACGACCTTGCGGTCGCCGGCGGTGACGACGCCGAGGGGGATCCCTGCGGCGACCAGTCGCTCCAGCGCCGGGTAGGCGCCAGGGAGGAGTTCTGCACTGTGCCCCTTATAGGCACCGTGCCAGACGTCGGCTGCACCCTCAACGAGGTGCTCGGGGACGCCGAGCGCGGCGTACATGCGGCGCCAGTTCGGCGAGAAGGCGGCCCCATATCGCTCGCGGGTGAGGGGTGGGAGGCCGAAGGACTTCATCACAGCAACGTTGGCCTCATAGACGTGCTCGGTCGTATCAATAAGGGTCCCATCCCAGTCGAACAACACGGCCTTCATGGCCTAAGCGTACGTCGCGCCTAGAATCGCTGGGTGAACGAACGTACGAGCGCCCCCATCCCAACCGGAGCCGGCGAGCCGAAGAGTCGCATCAGCGACTTCCCGGGCGGCCTGCGTGTTCGCGCCACCTGGGGGAGCAGCGGCCAGGCCGCCGCGGTCTTCGCCCTCTCTGAGGTTGGCGCAACCCTCGTGGACCATGGCGCACTCGGCGCCGGCGCCGAGGGTGATCCCGATCGACTCTGTCGCATGGAGCTGCGCGTTGAGACGCCGGGCGGCGCCTGGGCGGTACGACTCGCCACCGTCATCTACGACGAGCCGCGCGCAATCCATTGGGACGACGCCCAACTCTTTGTCGTCGGCTACGGCTTCGCCGTCTACGCCTTCGGCGCGCGCACCGGTGCACTCGCCTGGAGTCATCAAACTGGGACACCGGTAGTGGAGTTGATCGCCTCACCGAGATTCGGTCATGTGATCGTTCAGAGCGAGGTCGAGACCTGGGCGATTCGCGGTGACGGTGAGGTGCGCTGGCGACTGGCGCACAGCGATGTTGTTGGTGCCGCCGAACTGATCGGTGGTCGACTGGTCGTCACCAGCATCAACGGTGACGTACAGGCGATCGACCCCGACAGCGGCAAGCAAGGTTCATGAACCCCATCGCGCTGATCGGCGCCGCGCTGATCGTTGTTGGACTGCTGCTCACGCGACGTGCCGATGTGCGCACGCGCGCAGGACAACTCCTTGCCGGCCTCTCCCCCATCTCGCCGACCGAGGCGCTCCGCCTCGCCGCGCTACGTGGCGATTCGGCACCGTATCTCTCCATCAAGGGGAGCATCGATGCGCCAGAGATCTTTGAAGACGAGAACCATCGGCCACTCGTCTTCCGTCGTGAGCGCGTCTCCATTGCCGACGAGGGGAGTTGGCGTGTGATCGATGTCGCCGTGCGCAGCCTCCCATTTGTCATCAGTGATGCGAGCAGCGCCATCAGTGTCGCGGCCGCAGATCTTGCCGACGGGCTGGTAGTAGTTGAGCGACGTTGGGAGGGGAGCATCGCCGAGCTCCATGCCACGGGTCGCGAATATCAGAGCCCAGAGACGGCGGCGCTCGTGGCCGCGATTGCGGCGAGCGACCCAAAGCGCGGCGCGCGCGTTGGCCTGGAGCAGATCAGCAACTTGGATCGTGCCACCGCAGCCGGCCAACTCGTTGCTGGGGAGTTGCGCGCCGGTGTTGGTCGACCGCTCGTGGTCACCACCTTGGAGCGCGCCGAGGCGCTACGACTCCTTGGCGGCGAGGGGCGCGGACGGCTCGCCAGCAGCACGGCGGCGCTCGCCCTTCTGGCGATCGGCCTCCTGTTGCTCCTCGGTGGCATCGCTCTCACGCTTGCCTCACCCGCACTCGTTGCCGACGCGGCGAGCCCCTCCCCCGTACCCACACCGACGCCAACGCCAGAGTCTGGCGACGCGCGCAACGGCGGGGTCGGTGTTGGCCCCGGCGGACTACTCGGCCTCGTCCTGATGTTTGCCCTCCCCGTCCTCTTCGCCGCCGTGGTCGCGCTGATCACGCGACTCGCAACTCGTCAACGCCGCTAACCCAGTACGATCGCGCCATGACCACCAAGCCGTACGACGTCAACGCGATTCGCGCACGATTCCCATCGCTCGCGAACGCCCTCCCCGACGGTCGGCCGATCAGCTTCCTCGATGGCCCGGCGGGGACACAGGTGCCGCAGTCGGTGATTGATGCGTATCGCGACTTCTTCTTGCACTCCAACGCTAACTCCGGCGGCGTCTTCATCACCTCACAACGGCAGCAACTCGTTGAAGATGCGGCGCACCGTGCAGCCGAAGATCTGCTGAATGCGCCGAAGGAGACGGTGAAGTTCGGCGCGAACATGTCGACGCTCAACTTCCAGCTCTCCCGATCACTGGCGAAGAGCTTGAAGGCGGGCGACGAGGTGATCGTGTCGCAGCTCGATCACGACGCGAACTACAGCCCGTGGCTCTGGCTCGCCGAAGACTTCGGTCTCACCCTGAAGGTCATTCCGATTCGCACGAGCGACGCCACCCTCGACATTGAGGCGTACGCCGCACTGCGCTCACCGCGCACCAAGATCGTTGCGGTCGGCATGTCGTCAAACGCGCTCGGCACCATCAACCCATCAAAAGAGATTGTCCGCCTCGCGCATGAGGCTGGTGCACTCACCGTGCTTGACGCGGTCTGTTCCGCGCCGCACTACCCGATCGATGTGCAGGCGCTCGACACCGACTTCCTGCTCTGCTCTCCATACAAGTTCTACGGCCCGCATGCGGGGCTCCTCTACGGCAAGCTACCGCTCCTCGAGCGCTTCGGTCGCTATAAGGTGCGCCCCGCCCACGATCTCTGGGAGACGGGCACCCCGAGTTTCGAAGGCATGGCGGGAACGACGGCATCGATCGACCACCTCGCCTGGATCGGCCGCGAATTTGGGCACACGGGCGCACCAACACCACTGACCGGCCGCCGAGCCGAGATTCGTGCGGGCCTGCAGGCGATCACCCTCTACGAGCGTGAACTGATCGTGCACCTGCTCGACCGACTCGCTGAGATCCCCGGGGTCAAGGTCTACGGGATCACCGACCGCGATCAGCTTGATCACCGCACCTCGATCGTCTCGTTCACGATGGAGTGGGCCACGCCAACCGAAGCGGCAACACACCTCGGCGCCGACGGCATTCAGGTGTGGGATGGCGACTTCTACGCCGTGAATCCCGTTGCAGCACTCGGCCTCACCGAGCGTGGTGGGCTGCTGCGCGTTGGCCTCATGTCGTACAACACCGCCGAAGAGGTTGACCGACTGATCGCCTCACTGAAAGAACTCGCGAAGGCGAGCGGAGTGCAGATCGGCTGATGAGCGCGCCGCTCATTCTCATTACCGTCGCCGATCATGATGATCCAGGCGATGTCGCACCAATTCACCTGATCAACGCGCGCTACGCCGATGGCGTCCGACGCGCCGGCGGCATCCCGATTCTGATGAGCGCGAACGCCAACGAGGAGCAGCGCGCAACCGCATTTGCCACGATGGATGGGCTGCTCCTATCTGGCGGTGCCGACATTGATCCAGCGCGATACAACGAACCCGTCGATGGCGCCATCGGCATTGAGCCGGCGCGCGATGCGCTGGAGTGGGCGGCACTCGATGCCGCAGATCGTCGCGGCATTCCCGTGTTTGGTATCTGTCGCGGCTTGCAGTTCTTAAACGTGCACCGCGGCGGTTCGCTGCTGCAGCATGTTGAGGGGCAGGTTGGCGCGGCGTACCCCGCGACACCGGCGCTCTCGCATCCGCTCAACGTGCAGGGTGGCAGCAAGCTGGCAAAGATCCTCGGCGATCGCACCACACCATTCGCGGTGAACAGCTATCACCATCAGGCGGTGAGCCCAGAGCGACTTGCGCCTACGTTGCGTGCCTCAGCATTCACCGACTCACCGCGCGGCACCCTTGTTGAGGGGCTCGAAGAGGCGGGTGAACGATTCGTGCTCGGCGTGCAGTGTCACCCCGAGCGCACCGAGAGCAGCCCCGCCGACCTGGAGCGCGTCTGGGCCGCATTCGTTGAGGCGGCTCGGCCGCGCTAAATCTGAGGGGTACTCCCAACTAGGGGTGGAGTGGCACAATCTGAGCCATGAGCAGCCATCCGCCTGAGGGCGACACCGACTTCCAGAAGAGCGATCGGAGCGCCCGACTCCTGCGCACCCTGCGCTATGTCGAGGCCGCCGGCGAGGCGGGGA
>JBBAWJ010000016.1:0-19373 GCA_040397255.1 Candidatus Limnocylindrus sp. | reverse complement strand
TCGACGGCGTAGCGCAGCGGCGTGATGTGGCTGACGATGTCGAGGTACCACGGCAGGTTGCGGATCGGGTTGAACGCACCGGCGAGGAAGAACTGCGGCAGGAAGATGAACGGGAAGAGCAGGTTCGCCGAGCGCTGATTTGGCAGCAGGCTGACGATCAGTGCGCCGAACGAGGCACCGAAGATGGCAACCAGGATGAGCGCAGGGATGATCGCGAAGACCTGCGCCAAGGTGAGCGGGATGCCGAGCACGATGCCGAAGGCCATGACGGTGAAGGCCTGCGGGAAGGCGACCAGCGACTCGCCGAGGATCTTGCCGGCAAGGATCGTGCGTCGTCCGATCGGCGCCACGAAGATCTCCTGGCTGAAGTCGTTCTCGCGGTCCTCAAGGATGGAGACGAGTCCGAGCGCTGACGACTGCCAGACGCCCTGCGCCAGCTGCCCCGCAAAGATGAACGGGAGCAGATCAATGCCCGGGGACTGGAAGTTCGAGGCGAAGGCCCCGCCAAGGACACCGATGAAGAGGGCGGGGAAGACGAGGCCACCAACGAGGCGGATCGGATCGCGCAGCAGCTTGGTGACATCGCGCGCGGCGATCGCCCCTGCGGCGGCCGCCTCACGGCGCAGGCTGAACTTTGACGTTGCTGAGTAAGCGGTTGGCGTGCTCATCGGCGGAACCCCCGTCGCGGCGCATCGTCGAGCGGCGACTCTTCGCGATCATCGGCGGTTGCCGCAACGATCTTGAGGTAGGCGTCTTCAAGGCTTGGGCTGCGCACTTCGAAGCGGGTAAGCGGCGTCTTCAGGTCACGCAAGAGCGTGTGGGCTGGCTCTGCACCCTTCACCTCAACGGCGAATCCGGCAGAGATCACCTGCGGCGTGTGGCCGAGCCGTTCAATCTCTGCGCCGAGTGCGACACGATCTGCCGCCTCAAGTTCAACGCGAGTAACGCCGGTGCCAACGCGCAGCTCGGCAGGCGTGCCGTTCGCCACAATCTTGCCGCGATCAATGATGCAGACCCGATCGGCGATCTCCACCTCGTCGAGGTAGTGCGTGGTGAGGACCATGGTGGTTCCTTCGCTGCGACGGATGGCATCAAGGTAGCCGGCCACCGAGCGACGCGACTCTGGGTCGAGGCCAACAGTCGGCTCGTCGAGGAAGAGTACTTGCGGCTTGTGTAGGAGCGATCGCGCGATCTCGAGCTTGCGGCGCATGCCGCCCGAATACTTGGAGATCTTCTTGAAGAGGTCGTCGCGGTCGAGGCCCACCAGGGCACCGAGTTGAACGATGCGTTCGCGATACTCCTGCGGCATGAGGCTGAATGATGGGCGGTAGGCGTAGGCGCCGTAGAGGGCGGCGTGGAAGCGGCAGTTCTCCTCGCCGGTCAGGGCGCGGTCGAGCGATGGCTTTTGGAAGATGATGCCGACACGGCGGCGCACCTCCGACTGGTCGAGCGCCAGGTCGGCACCGGCGATCTGCACGCTCCCCGAGGTGGCTGCGAGCGTGGTCGTGAGGATACTGATCGTGGTGGTCTTCCCTGCGCCGTTTGGCCCGAGGAGGGCGAAGAGGGAGCCCTGCTCGACGGAGAAGGAGACGCCATCTACGGCGTTACGGTCAGCGCCCTTGTAGCGCTTGACGAGGTCCGAGACGACGATTGCAGGTGTAGTCGGCATGTTCGCAATCCTATCCCTTTCAGGGTAGGCTCGCTCTATGAGCAGCCTCCCGGCCCTTGTTCGATTGGCACACCCGTTCCCGACGACACTGAATGCGGTCGTTGCGGCGGGCCTCACCCTTGTGGCCGGCGGAAGGGTGGACCAAGCTGCCCTGGCAGCGATCACGATGCTTGGCGTCCACACATCGATTGGGGCCCTCAACGACCTCCTGGATCGCGGTACGGATCGCGGACGAGTGGAGAAGCCACTGGCAACGGGTGAGGTGAGCGAACGTACGGCTCGAACTGTGATCGCAACAGGTGCCGCGATCGGTCTCGGTGCGGCGAGCATGCTGGGGGCGCTCAGCCTGCAGATTGCGGCGCTTGGCGCAACGCTGGGCTACCTCTACGACGTGGGCATCAAGCGAACCTGGGCCTCGTTCCTCCCCTTCGCCTTTGGCGTTTCTCTCATTCCGCTCTTCGCCTGGAGTGCCGCCAGCCGTGAACCCTCGCTGCACATTCTTCTACTCAGCGCCGCAGCGATTCCTGGCGGGAGCGCGTTGGCACTACAGAACGCGCTCGCCGACTTCAGCCTTGATGCTGCCGCGGGCATGCGCAGTGTTGTGGTGCGTATTGGTGAGCGAGCGGCACGCGCCGCTGCAGCGGTGCTGCATATAGTCGCATGGCTCACCATCAGCCTGAGTGGGGTTGCGCTTCTTCCTGCGCAAGTGATTGGCGGAGCACTGTTGGTCATCGGGTTGGCGCTTGGGTGGCAACCCGGCGTGCAAACCCGTCGGCGTGGTTGGGAGATCAGTGCACTCGGTCTCGCCTGCTGCGCATTCAGGCTCGCCCTTTCTCGTTCTTGAACAACACCTCACATCTGCGTGAGGAGCGTGTCAGGATGCGCCTATGGGATTCCGCCTCTTTCGACGCATTCGCATTGCCCCTGGACTGAGTGTCAACCTTAGTAAGGGTGGGCTCTCGCTCTCGGGTGGCGTTCGTGGCGCCCGTGTCACCGTTGGCCGACGCGGCGTCCGTCGCACTGTTGGTCTTCCGGGAACTGGCCTCTCCTACACCGAGACCTCAGGTGGTAGCGGTGCAGATTCTGGCGCGCAGACGGCGGGTGGTGGAGGGGTTGGTTGCGGCACCATCCTTCTCGCGCTGCTCGCCCTTGGTCTCATCGTTCAGCAGTGCGCTCCGAGCAACGGTGGCTCGCGACCGTCGTCGGATCCGACCCCAGAGCCGACGCCCATCGCCTCACCAACACCCGATGCGAGTGTTCCGCTGGCACTCTCTGTAGCGCCGCTGGCGGCGGTGAAGCGCGGTGCCGATGTCAGCCTCGAAATCAGTGCCGCCTACGGATCGGCGTGTGAGCTCGGCGTGCCGCTTGCGGCGCGTACAGGCGAGGCGCCACAGCCGTTTGAGATGCTCGAAAGTGGGACCGCAACGGTCACGTGGCCGGCTGGGGCGAAGGCTGCGAGTTCGGTGATCACCGTGGTCTGCACACTCGGCGACCAGCGTGAGGCGCTTGAGATCATCCTGGTGGTGAGGTAGCGCAACCCGCCCATCTGACCCCATACTGGCGCGGTACGGCGCGATGGCGGTACGTCCTCCAAGGGGGGGTAGCTCAGTTGGTTAGAGCTCCGAGCTTATATCTCGGCGGTCCCTGGTTCGATTCCAGGCCCCCCTACCAAATTCAGATCAGCGCCTAGTTTCGAGCCCGCTTTGTGGTGCGCGTTCGGCTCGTGCGTCGTGCGGGCGCTTTGCGGGTCTGGCCACCAATAACGCTGACCTCACCATCGGCCTCAAGAATGGCCAACTTGATCTGCGTAATGTCGCCGATGCCAACGCGCCGCGCCGCGAGGGCAAGGTCGCTGTTCGACATGTTCGCCATCGCGAGGCCCCTGCGCAGGGCGCGTCCATTGCGTGCCAAGAGGATCGGCTCGCCCTCGATACTCCGGCGCAGCCGGGGGAAGCGCATCTCAATGATATGGAGCAGGCGGGCAAGGATGAGCAGCGTTGCTGCTGCCACGATGCCGCCCACCAGGCTCGTGTCCGCGCCGACCATGGCGTTCTGCAGGGAATTAGCCAACACAAGAAGCAGAACTAAGTCAATCGTGCGGAGCTGCGCCGCTTCGCCGCGGCCAAGCAGGCGCAAGCCGACAAGAAGGAAGAGGTAGACCGCTGCAGTTCGCACCACGATCTCAAGCAGAAGTTCCATCCTCAGAGCATACTCCTCTCATGGCACGTCCAATTGCACTGATTACTGGAGCCTCGTCGGGCATTGGCGAGCGCATCGCCCTGCGCTTGGCATCAAGCGGCCACGATCTGGTATTGGTGGCACGCCGGGGTGATGAGCTAGCGCGTGTCGCCGGGCTCGCCGCCGCAGTTGGCGCGGCGAGCGAGACGATCGTCGCCGACCTTTCGCAGGCTGCCGATGTGGCGAAAGTCGAAGCTCGCATCGCCGATGAGGCTCGACCGATTGAGATTTTGGTAAACAACGCAGGCTTTGGACGGTTCCGCAAGATCACGGAGCTCGATGGCGAAGGCGAAGCGAATGAGATTGCCGTGAATGTCATCGCGCTAACGCTTCTTTCGCGCGCGGCACTTGTTGCCATGGCGCCACGAAAGCGCGGCGGAATCTTGAATGTGGCGTCGCTCGCCTCATTCATTCCGTTTCCTGGATTCACCACCTACGCTGCGACCAAGGCGTACGTTCGGCACTTCACTCTTTCGTTGCATGAAGAGGCGAAACCGTTCGGCGTCCGCGTCACCTGCGTCGCTCCAGGGATTACGCCAACAGGGTGGCAAGATCGCGCGGGGCTGAGCCAGAGTTCGGGCCTGCCGAACTTCCTGCTGACCTCTGCGGACGCTGTTGCCCGTGCTGCTCTTGAGGCGCTACGTGATGGACGCGCACTTGTGGTTCCAGGATGGATCAACGCACTCTCAGCACGATTCTTGAGCCTGATGCCGAGCTTTCTTCTGCGCCGCATGGGCGCGATCAGCTCTCGCTTTCCTCGCTAGGAGCGAAGACTCCAGCGCGCTCCGGTCGGCTCGTCTACTAGATCTACGCCAAGTGCTTCGATTGCTGCCCGGAGCGCATCTGCATCACTGAAGCGGCGCTCGGCACGAGCTGTTGCTCGCAGTTCAATCAGCTGCTCCACGGCGACACTCACATCCACCCCAGGCGCTGATGCGGACACGGGAATTGGTGTCTCGGTAGTCGCGAT
This sequence comes from Candidatus Limnocylindrus sp., assembly GCA_040397255.1. Taxonomy (GTDB): domain Bacteria; phylum Chloroflexota; class Limnocylindria; order Limnocylindrales; family Limnocylindraceae; genus Limnocylindrus. The sequence continues at coordinate 14,496 of JBBAWJ010000016.1, read as the reverse complement.
TGTGGCGCGTGGGGCACCCGCAGCCGCACCGAATCGTGCGGCAAAGGCGGCCAGTGACTCTGTTGCGCCGCTGTGCAGTGCGGTTTCGCCGATCCCTGGAATGCGAATCGTCACCGCACCCTTGCCGCCAACGGTGACGCTCTTTGCACCAAGGTCAATGGTGAGGGCGGAGTGCTCGTCAATGCCCAGAATGGCGGCACCATCAGGGAGCGCTCGCTCTAACTGCTGCAAGCGGCCTTCGCCGATGAAGCAACGTGAGGTGTCGTGTGTCGCGCCCTCGTTGTTATTCCAGTGAGGAACGATCGCAACAGCGAGACCGGTGAGCGCGCCGATGATGTCAAGGCCATCGAGCCAGACAGGATTGGTTCCCGCCTTGTAGATCTCGTAGACCGGGATGGTGTGTCGCCCTGAAGCTGCTGCCGCTGCCGACGATGCAATCAGCGTGGCGCCGTTCCGAATGCGCGCGATGAGTTGCTCAACGATGGGTGTGCCACCCCAGCGACGGAGCGCGCGCGATGGAGAGCCTGGCCCCAAGAAGATTAGGTCTGCAGCGTTGAGCCCGGCGATCGTTGGCGCAAGCGCTGACGGGGCAAGGTCGGCGCTAGCGCGGTCAGTCTCGGGGAGGCCGATGACGGTCGTCGGAATGCCAACCTTCGAGCGGAAGAAGACGGCGATCTTCTCGCCCATCTCGGCACGGTTCGTTTGAAAGTCGTAACTCCCGTCGAGGGCAACGAGTGACGACGGGGTGCTGCGCTTCGGCAGGGAGGCGACCAGGCTGCGGTGTAGCGGCGCCATCGATGGGCCGATCTCACCGGAGCCGATCAGGACGATTCTCCCTGGAGCCGTTTCTGCCGTCATGTCGTAAGTATGGCGCAGCCCCAGTAGGATCAGGACATGGCAACCCTCTACCTCTCTGGCGGCGGACTCGGACGCTCGGCCCACGCATGGCCTGAAGCGCTCCACTGGCTCGCCGCACAGCCTGGCCTCCTGCTGCTCGCCTCCATTGCCTCAGACGATGATCGGCAGGCGCGCTCCCTTCAGCAGCTCCTCGCCGCCGTTGGGCGCGAGGCGACCCTCATCAGTCATCTACCGCAGGAGCCGGCGGAGCCCACAACGCTCTTCCTCTGCGGCGGTGACGCCACAGGTCTCCTTGATCAACCAGAGCGAGTGCGTGAGCTAACGAACGCCATCACGCTGCCGCACCTCACGATCATCGCCGACTCTGCATCGGCAATGGCGCTCGGTCGGCGCGCCGCCTCGTGCACCTGCGGCGGCCACGCTATTCGCGTGATTGATGGCATCGGCGCGCTCGGTGCGTGGAGCATTCTGGCGCATGCGACTGGCGGCAACGATGAGCGACTCGCCGACCTTGCCGATGCGGCGTTACCGAACGGTGGCCCACGACTTGCGCTGCCAACCGGCGCTGCAGTCGAAGTGCTCGGCCTTGGATCACGTACGTCGGGTGAGCCTGGTGGTCTTGACTTTAGAAGTGCACCCTGGTCACAAGTGAGTGCACACCGCAGCGACGCGCGCTAGAGAACAGAAGCGCTACGGCGCGCGCTTGTCAATGTAGCGGCAACGCGTGCGAATCGGACAGCGTTCGCAATCTGGACGAAGCGCATCGCAGTGCCCCCGACCATGACGAATGAGCGCAACGTGCGCCTCATACATGCGCGACGGTTCGACCAGATCGAGCCACGCGTCATGCGCGAACTGCAGGCTGGCCTTTGGCGGTAGAAGGCCGATCCGCTTTGAGACGCGCTCAACATGGGTGTCAACCGGCATCAGTGGCACACCGAAACAGAAGAGCATCACGATTGACGCGGTCTTCGGGCCGATCCCCGGGATGGCGGTGAGCCAGTCTCGTGCGGCCAGCGGCTCCATCGCCGTAAGAAATGTCAGGTCATACGAGCCGCTCTGTTCGCGCGTAGCGCGGAGTGCCGCCTTGATGCGCGGCGCCTTCTGCGCGGCAAGCCCGCCACTTTTGATGACTGCGGCAAGCGAGCGCACCGGTGCCGCCTCAACAGCCGCCCAATCTGGATAGCGCGTGCGGAGTGCCGTAAAGGCGCGTTCGGCATTCGTATCGCTGGTGTTCTGGCTCAGGATCGTGGTGACGAGCTCGCTGATCGGGTCCATGCGCGGCTTCCAGGCTGGGGTGCCGTAGAGGGTGGCGAGGCCTGATAGGGCGTCCTCGACCACCCCAGGGCGACGCCGCTTGAGCTGCTTCACCCAGGCCTGCGCCGGGCTGATTCGTGCGGAAACTGGCCGTTTTCGTGCTGGTGGCATGCCTGCATCGTAGCCCCCTGCCGCGCCAATTCACGGCGCACTGTGCGCGCCTAGAGGGGCATAACGCCCCCTGAACCCTCATCCTGTCTCCTGACCGAACCGACAGCGTGCCCGCGCTGCGGATTCGGGATTGGGAGGAAAAACATGGCTACACGTAACGCCGCACGCGGCGTCAAGATCACCGTTCCGGCGACCTGGATCGCCTCGTGGACCCTCTACGACCTGGCAAACACCATCTGGTCGTACGGCATTTTCTCGTATGCGATTGGTCTCTATCTAACCAGCGAGCAGGGGCTCGGCGAGTCACAGGGAAACCTCTGGCTGCAGATCTCGATCGCCCTCTCCGTCGGCATCAATGCGTTGATCTCGCCGGCAATCGGTGCGATCTCTGATCGAGCGGGGCGACGGCTCCCGTATCTCCTCTTCTTTACTCTTCTCGCAATCATTCCGGCGATCTTCATCCCGTCGGTGCCGGTCGGCATGGGCGTGGTGCTCTTCTGCATCGCTAACTTCGGCTACCAGTCATCGCTGGTCTATTACGACGCAACGATCAAGCTGGTCAGCACGCCGGAGAACCGCGGTTGGGTCTCGGGCCTCGGCAACGGGCTTGGCTATCTCGGCACGATTCTTATCGGTGTGATCATCCTCTTCGGTGGGCTTACCGTTGAGCAGGTCTTCGTTCTTGCGCCGATCCTCTTCGGTGTCTTGGCGATTCCGATCTTCATCTTCATCAAGGAGGTTCCAGAGCCAGCTGGTAAGCCTGTCAGCGGCAACTCTCTGATGGCGACCCTTGGCACGATTCGTGAGCTTGGAAAGTACCCAGGCCTAAAGCGCTTCCTCACGGCGCGCTTCTTCTACACCGACGCACAGAACACCGTGATCTCGATCATGGCGATCTTCGCGGTGCAGGCGGTCGGCTTCACCCAGAGCCAGGCGAACTATGTGCTCGTTGCACTCGCAACGACCGCTGTCATCGGTGGCCTCGTGTGGGGGCGCCTCACCGATAGCCGAGGGCCGAAGGCAACGTTGAATCGCGTCCTCGCCCTCTGGGCGGTCGCGCTGGTCATCGGCTCGCTCTTCGTCTCACCGATTCCGTTCATCGTTGCCGGCGTGGTGCTCGGCTTCGGCTTCGGCGGCCTCTCGGGCGCTGACCGAATCCTCATGTACCGCCTCTCGCCACCAAAGCAGCTAGGTGAGTTCTACGGCCTCTACGGCCTGGTGGGCAAGGGCTCACAGGTGATCGGCGGACTGCTCTATGGCGGCACGATCTTCTTCCTGCATCCAGTGCTCGGCAACGGCGCGTACACGGTCGGCTTGCTGACCCTGCTCGCAACGATGCTCGTGGGCTGGTACCTGCTGCAGGCGGTACCGGAGAAGCGCGAAGGCTGATCTAACGACGCGCTCGGAGCGCTGCGTTAGCGAATGCGCGCAGCGCTCCAGCGAGTCAGCGCCGGGCCCCAGGCCCGCTCGCCGTCACCCTTACTGATCGCATCAAGTTCAACCAAGCCGTTGATCGCGTCGGCGATCTCTGCGCTGCTCCACTTTCGTGCCGCCTCGGCAAGCTTGCCGGCGGGGAACTCATGCATGCCAATGGTGCGAGCCGCCGTAGCTACTGACGCACCCTCAACAACGGTCGCGCCGTGAATCTGCGCAAGGTCGCGCATCTTGCGATGCAGCGTTGCCACGACCATCGGCCCTGGCTCACTGACCGCGCGAAGCAGGTGCTTTGAGACCAACGTGCCACTGCGCGACACGATCGCGTCGGCAAAGGCGAAGAGCGAGCCAACACCGCGATCGGCAACGAGTGCATCAACGGCTCGCAGCGAGATCGTCCCCGTAGGAATCGCGAGCATCAACTTCTCAAGTTCCACAACCGCAGTCATGCGAATGCCGCTGCGATCAAGGTCGGGTTCGCGGACCTCGGCACCGAGTCTCTCGGCGATCGACTTCGCTGCATCGCCCGCGATCTCGCGACCGGCGCTCTTCGCGCGCGCGAGCAGCCACGATGCCAACTCGCCGGGGCCAGGGGAGATGCACGAGACGATGCTGCCGCCGCGATCCTGCACCAACAGCCCAAGTTCGCCAGGCCCATCGGGACGCGCTCCCTTGAGATTCGGACGTCGCGCGCGCTGATCAACTAAGACAACGCCGTTCCCAGGAGCCATGTTGGCGAGGGTGTCGGTGAGGTTGGCGCGCAGATCCTTGGTTCTGCCAAGTAGCCCTGCCCCTGCGACAACAACGAGTGACCCCCCACCGAAGAGCCCCCCGGTATCGAGGCGCCGACGCAGTTCGCCCAGAGTGCTCACCGCCTGTTCCGAGCTACGCCCCTCAGCCTTGAGACGCACCTTCTCGGGGAGCCCGCCTCCCATAGGGTCCTCGGCGGCCATGCGGGCGCCCAGCGCCGCCACCGCCTCCTCGATGAGGAGGAGGTCGTCACCCCAGGCTAGGAGGATCGGTGCCGTTCCCATGGGCGGATCCTAGCGCGTGGGATGAGGCAGCCTGAGGCACCACCTGCGGCGCTAACTGATGCGAGACGGATTGGCCAAACTGCATCGGCGGCTGCTGCGCTTGGAGCGCGGCGACCAACCGCTGAGCGCGCGGGGGCAAGGCGTTCGCCACTACCGCTTTGAATCTTGATCTGATCTGGATGTTGCAACGGCACGGTGATGGTCACGGTGCCGTTGAGGTCGGTTCGCTCAACTGCGGCACCCCGCTCTCCGAGGCGTTGAAGGGTTTCAGCAGCGGGGTGACCATACGTGTTTTTTACCCCAACTGAGACAACAGATACCCGCGGATCAAGCACGTCCAGCAGGGCCCTACTCGTGGATCCCTTACTGCCGTGGTGTGGTGTCTTGAGAAAATCAACGGGGGCGCCGATGTTCCGAATGATGCGCGCGTCGATGTCGCTCTCAATGTCACCTGTGAACAGCGCACTAAAGCCTGGTACATCTAGCCGCAAGACGATCGACCGATCATTCAGCGCTCGGCCATCGTTCCCAGGTGGTAGCGACAGGTACGTTTTATCTGGCCAAAGGACACTTAACCGTGCAGCTCCAAGCTGGAGCCTGTCTCCAGTAAAGACCTGGTGGTATGAGATGCGACTCCGCTGTGAAGCTTCCCTCCAACTTGATGCAGCCGGCCCTCCACCACGCTCTTCTGACCCAACGACTGCGGAGATCCGGTATCGATCAAGCAGCTTTGGGAGCCCCGCCAGGTGGTCCTCATGCGGGTGACTTGCGACGAGGAGATCTATGCGGCGATCCCACGCTGGAATGATTCGATCCAACTCAGTACTGAGTCGTGCCGGATCGGGGCCGCCGTCGATCAACATTCGGCGACCCGAGACCTCCACAAGAATTGCGTCACCTTGCCCAACGTCAAGGGTGGTGATTCGTAGTGAGCCTCGCGGGGCGGCGGTGCCGAGTGAGGTAAGCGCACTTACCGCGATCAATATGGCGATTCCTACCGTAAGACGCGCCGTTGTGGAACTTGTAGAGATTAGATCGTCGTGTGCATGCTTACTGCTGTCGCGCGGCTCATCTCGAAGCAGAAGCCAGATACCCATTGCGCCAAGAATCAATCCCGTTCCAATCGTGGCGTTGCGCGGAACCTCAATGCCACCTGCGGGTAATTGAGCACCGATTTGAGCGATCCAGGCGGCTGCGCTGAACAGCGCCGTTGCGGGAAGGGCGAGCAAACTCGGCACGATGGCGAGCTGCGAGGGGAGGAGGCGAACCAACTCACCTGCCAAGATAGCGATGAGAGCGGCGGCTGTTGCTGGTGCAATCAACGGCGCGATCAGCAGCGTCAGTGGAATGGACCACACCGCAACCCGTCCAAAGAGGGCGATGACAAGCCCGAGCGTGGCCGCCTGGGCAGTGAGACTGACCGCGACATCCGTGCCAATGAGAGACCAGCCTGTTTTAAGTCGTCTGGGGAGCTTCGCCCCAAACGCTTCGGCGCGCTCGGACCATCGCTGACTTTTTGCGAGCAAGCCAGCCGTCGCTAACGCTGAGAGGCGAAATCCAGGGTCGGCCGCAATCGCTGGGTCGAGCACCATCAGTGCAAGCACCGCGTGGGAGAGCGCAACGGCACCAGAGCCGGGCCGACCAGATGCCGCACCAATCAGCGCTGCAGCGGCCATGAAGCTTGCGCGGATCACACTGGCACTTGCCCCCGCAAAGAGTCCGTACGCGATCGCAACGACGACCAGAAGTGGCCGCCGTCGCTTGGCAGGAAACCGTTTGGCGAACCGATCAGCCACCGCCATGGTGATCGCAACATTCCAGCCGGAGAGGGCAACAACATGTCCGAGCCCTGTCGCCGTAAAGTCTGATGCGAGACGTTCATCCACCCGCTCCCGCAAGCCAATCACGATTGCCGCGGCGAGGCCCCCCGCTGGTGCAGGAAGCACGCGCTCAATGGCGTCGCCGAGGGCCGCTCGGAGCGACTCCAATGGACTACCGCGAGAGACAATCTCCACACTTCGCGTACGCGCAGTCGCTGAAATCCCGCGGATGCGCAGGCGCTCTTGCGCATCAGCCTTTACGGAGCGCTGCTCCAGTGTTGTCAGGATCGTGTCGCCGGTGCGAACGCTCGGATTTGGGGGTGCCTCGGCTTGAATGCGCATCCCATCAACTTCGATGATGAATCGCTGTGCCCCACGGAGCGGGGCAAGGACTGCCGCGACTTGCCCGCGGATCTCGCCTGTCGGTACGAGGGCTGCGGCGCCATCTGCTGGAGGTATTGGCGGACCAAGAAGCGCTACACGCGCACTAACCAGTAGAACGCCAAGGAGTGCCGCGTGGACGAGATGGTTCTGCCTGAGGTGCGCGTTTCGTGCAAGGAGTGCTAACAGTACGAGTGAGCCGAGCGCGAGCATCGGTGCGCCGGCTCGCAGTAGCGAGGCGGGGATTGGTAGCAACGAGAGTTGCGCGGTCGCCACTGCCGCCATGGCGGCGTATCCAGCGCGACCTCCAAGTCGCGGCGCCCCTCGGCGCCGATCACTCACGGTGTAACGAGAGGGCGGATCTGCTGCAAGACCCGATCGCTGATGATCCCCCGAGTGCGGAGATCGTCAACGATGAGAAATGGCGCCTCTTTTCGTGCGGCGATAATCTTTGCTGCCGTAACAGGGCCAATTCCAGGAAGCGTGTCGAGCTGCTCTGCGGTCGCGGTGTTCAGATCAATCTTTCCACCCGTGGCAGTTGTGGCTGCAGAACCTGCTACGTCCGTTGCCGCGATTTCTCCAGGGCCGGCATAAAGTGTTCCGCAGAGAATTCCCTGAACACCCAGCAGGAAGCGGTCATCACGTGATGGGATGCGAATGGCAGAACCATCCGTAAGTGGCGCAGCGAGGTTGAGGCAAATCTCAATACGGAGCGGATCAATGCGCTCCCCCCAACCGCCAGCGGCCGTAATGGCATCAATTAGCCGGGATCCAGCAGGGAGCGCGTAAACGCCAGGAATTGCAACTGCCCCGCTCACCTCAACGCGAAGTTCGGTTCCTTGAATCGCATCTTCGGTCGCCCCTGAGGATTCTGTAGACGTTGGCTCGACCGCATACTCGGGCGTGGCAGAGAGGCTAAGAACGAGGGCGAACGACACTACGGAACCAGCAATCAGCGCGGGCCATCGATATCGGTGCAACACGAATACATCGTGCGCTCCGCGAGGTATTCGGCACGTACCACGCCACGTTGGCGTGGCGCGCTACTAGATCTGCTTAAGCTTTGGCAGCACCTCTTCGGCGAAGCGGATCATCGACTCCTCATCGTGTGGGGTAGAGAAGCCGGCAATGAGGTGGCGGTAGCCGATCTTTAGGTACGGAGCGAGGTGCTCCACGACCTGATCGACGGTGCCGACTGGCTGGTTCTCCCAGGCTGGCTCAATGCCGTTGGCGGCGAACTGTGCCTTGTGAATGCGCAGGGCCTCGGCGGCATCGTTGCGAATCACCACGTTGCCAATGCCAATAGTGCGGTCGATCGTGCCGGGATCGCGGCCAATCGCCTCGCAGTGCTTCAGCAGCACCTCTTCCTTGTGGGCGACCTGCTCGGGGGTGCCGCTCACGTTGTTGGCGTCGCCGTACTTGGCCACGAGCTTCAGCGTGACCTGCTCACCACCACCGCCGATCAAGATCGGCAGGTGCTTCTGAATTGGGAGTGGCAGGTTGCGCACCGTCTTCGCCTTGTAGCGCGGGCCGGTGGCGGTCGGTTCGGTGCCGTCGAGCATGCCGCGCATGATTGGCAGGGCCTCGCCGAGCCAGCGGAGTCGCTCAGGGAAGCCATCACCAAAGTTCAGGCCGAAGTGCTGGTGCTCCTCTTCGAACCAGGCGGCGCCCACACCAAGGATGGCGCGGCCGTTGGAGATGTGGTCGAGGGTGGTGGCGAGCTTCGCCGTAATGGTTGGCTCACGGAAGGTGTTGGCGCCGACCATCAGGCCGATGCGAATCTTGGAGGTGTTCTCGGCCCACGAGACGAGCGTCGACCAGCCTTCGAACATGGGGCCATTCGGGTTGCCGATGATCGGGTACATGTGGTCCCAGGTCCAGAGGGTGTCGAAGCCCACGCGATCGGCGGTCACGCCCATCGACTTGACCGACTTCCACTCGGTGAACTGGGGCCATACCAGCGCGCCAATCTTGACCTCACCCACGATGAACCCTCCTTAACCCCTGCGGCAGGCCGCCGCGTTGCGTCAAGGGTACTCCTCGGCAGCCCTCTCGCGTAGAGTTGGCGGACTGTAAATCAGAGCCTCTGGTTCAGCCCGCTAGTTAGAGGTGCATCGTGGCCAAGGAAACCGTTGACGGAGAGACACAGCCAAAGAAGAAGAAGATGAGCAAGAAGCGCAAGTTCCTCATCGCTCTTGGCGTGATCGCCGGCCTGCTGGTTGGCGCCTGGGTCCTTGTCGTCACCCCTGCCATCAACAAGCTCGCAACCGAGCAGCTTCAGGCCGCGGGCCTTGAGGGCGCGATCGTTGAGATCCGCGCCGATGGTGCGAAGGTCACCCTTCCTACACTGCCGGCATCTATCGCTGGTGGCAGCTTGATGGCGACCAATCTCGTCTTTGAGTTCGGCGGCTTCGGTATTGACGACGTCAACACCCTGATGGCTGGTGCCGAGTCGGGCACGATCGTGCTTCCTGAGGGGACTCGATTTACGATGACGGCCGACACCTTCTCCTCGTTTGCGGATCTGACCGTGATCGGCACCGATAAGACGGCCGCACTAACCGGAACGATCTCCAACGAGCTCGCCCAAGCACTCGCAGCGGCGATCAAGGATGGAAAGATCGAAGGTTCTGATGCGACTGCGGGGCTCCCAATGAGAGACATCGTGCTGACACCTGGGAGCAACGGAACGGTGATGACCGCAACCGTTGACGTTGCGGCGATGCTGGCGCTTCTCGCGAAGTAGTCGCTAGTTTCGCAGCGGGGCTGCGCCGTTCGCTAACCGACGATATTGACGAGACGCCCGCCGGCGTGGATCACCTTCTTCGGCGCGCGCCCCTGGAGGGCGAGCTGCACCTTTGGTGAGGCGAGGGCGAGCGCTTCGATCTCGGCCTCGGTGGCGGTGGCGCTCACGGTGAGTTTGTCGCGCAGCTTGCCGTTGACCTGCACTGGCAGTTCGCGGGTGCTCTCGGTGAGCAGGCTGGCGTCCACGGTTGGCCATGCGCACTGATGGATCGAGGTCCAGCGCGGGTCGCTGGCGCTGATGCCCGCGGCCGCCTGCACGCGGCTGTGCATCTCGTCGGCGAGGTGCGGCGCCATTGGGGCGATGCCGGCGAGCAGGTAGTGAATCGCCTCGTTCCACGCCGCGGTGCCAGCCACAGGGCTGCCGCGATATGGGAAGAGGGCGTTGGCGAGCTCCATGAGTTTGGCAACGGCGGTGTTGAAGCGGAAGGCTTCGATGTCGGTGCCAACGCCGCCGAGCGCCTTGTGCGCCGCGCGACGAACTGCGGCTTCGCCCGCGGCCTGATCTTGGCCCTCTGGCAGAACGCCAGAGTTCGGATCACCCGGCTCCTTGCCGTGTGGGTCGAGTGCGAGGGTCCAGATGCGGCCAAGGAAGCGCACCATGCCGCTGATGCCGCTCGACGACCATGCGCCGCCCTGATCCCATGGGCCCATGAACATCAAGAAGAGGCGCACCGCGTCGGCGCCGTGTCGGCTCACCAGTTCGTCGGGGTCTTGCACGTTGCCGCGCGACTTCGACATGCGCTCGCCGTCGGCACCAAGGATCTGCCCCTGATTGAAGAGGCGCGTGAACGGCTCTGACTCACCGATCAACCCAAGGTCGCGCATCGCCTTGGTGAAGAAGCGCGAGTAGAGCAGGTGCATCACCGCATGCTCAGCACCACCGGTGTACTGATCCACTGGGCACCACGTATCAACGAGCTTGCGATCCACTGGGCCAAGTTCGTTCTTTGGCGCCAAGTAGCGATACCAGTACCACGACGAATCAACGAAGGTGTCCATCGTGTCGGTCTCACGCTTGCCTGGGCCGCCGCACTTCGGGCAGGGCACGTTGAGCCACGCGGTGGCAGTTTTCAGTGGTGACTCACCGGTCGCCTTGAAGTCGACGTCGTCAGGAAGCGTGACGGGGAGCTGCTCCACCGGCACGCCGACGGGGCCGCAGGTAACGCAGTGAATGATTGGAATCGGTGTGCCCCAGTAGCGCTGGCGGCTGATCAGCCAGTCGCGCAGGCGGTAGGTGACCTTCTTCTCGCCCGTCTTGGTGCTGGTGAGATGGGCGATGGCCTTGGTGAGTGACTCTGGCCAAGCGGCGCCGTTCCAGGCGGGGCTGTTCACGGCGATGGCGGCACCCTCTGCTTTTTCCACGTACGGGAGCGGTACGTCGTTTGGTGTAGCGGCCAAGGCTGCAGGCGCCACCACCGGAACGATCGGCAGGCCGAACTGCTGGGCGAACTCGTAGTCGCGCTCGTCGTGCGCTGGCACCGCCATGATCGCGCCCGTGCCGTATCCGGCGAGCACGTAGTCGGCGATCCACACAGGGATCTGTTCGCCGTTCACCGGGTTGATCGCGAACGCACCGGTGGCCACACCACTCTTCTCTTTGGTGGTGGTGAGGCGGTCAATTTCGGTCTTGCGCTTGGTTGCCTCGATGTAGGCGGTGACTGCGGCGCGCTGCTCTGGCGTGGTGATGGTGTCGACCAAATCATGTTCAGGTGCGAGCACCATGAAGGTTGCGCCGTAGAGCGTGTCGGGCCGCGTGGTGAAGACGCGCAGCTTCTCTCCACCAGTGTGATGCGCCGCTGGCGCAACGGTGAAGTCGACCTCGGCACCTTCGGAGCGTCCGATCCAATTCGTTTGCATCGTGCGAATCGGTTCTGGCCAGCTCAGCCCCTCAAATGAGAGAAGTTCGTCGGCGTAGTCGGTGATCTTGAAGAACCACTGTGTGAGGTCGCGCTTGGTGACCTGGGTGGAGCAGCGCCAGCAGACGCGATCAACCCCTTCAACCTGTTCGCGCGCGAGGGTGACTTGGCACGAGGGGCACCAGTCGACTGGCGCCTGCTTGCGATAGGCGACACCCTTCTCGTAGAACTTGAGGAAGATCCACTGGTTCCAGCGGAAGTAGATCGGGTCGCAGGTGACGACCTCGGCGTTCCAGTCGAATGAGGCGCCCATCATGCGGAACTGGAGGCGCATCTTCTCCATGTTGGCGACCGTCCATTCGCGCGGATGGATCTTGCGCTTGATGGCGGCGTTCTCGGCGGGGAGGCCGAAGGCATCAAAGCCGACCGGGAAGAAGACGTTGAAGCCCTGCATGCGCTTGTAGCGCGCGATGGCGTCGGTTGGGGTCTTTATATACCAGTGGCCAATGTGCAGGTCGCCCGACGGGTAGGGCCACATCGTGAGCAGGTAGTAGTGGGGCTTGCTCGTGTCGGTGAGGTCGGTGGTGTGGAGCCCAAGCTCTTCCCAGCGGCGCTGCCAGCGCGGCTCAATCTCGGTCGGGTTGTACCGCTCGAGTCGCTCGTCTTGCTCGGCCACGGGTGGGCCTCCTCTCCTTCCGAAGCACGCCATTTGGCGGCTTGGTGGAGCTAAAGGGATTCGAACCCTTGACCTCTTGCATGCCATGCAAGCGCTCTACCAACTGAGCTATAGCCCCAAGGGGAGCGAGTGTATCAGCCGCTCCCGCCTCAGCCTCGCGCGATACCTCGCGTGGCGCCACGTGCGGCGAGGGGGAGAAGGGCGAGGGAGAGTAGGACGAGGGCGAGCCCGCCAGCGAACGGGGTCACCCCGATCGCCAGTGTGGCAACGAGGCCACCGAGGATCGGCCCCGCCGAGATCCCAATGTCGAACGAGACGTTGAACGCACCGTTTGCGCGGCCACGCTCTTCGGGGGCACTGGCAATGGCGATGGCGCCAGCCGCCGCTGGGAAGATCAGCCCGTAGCCAATGCCGTAGAGCACCATCGCCACCAGGTCGATGGTGATCGTTGGGCTTATGGCAAGCAGGGTGAGCGCACCAACCAGCGCGCCAAGTCCAATGAGCGAGATACCGAACGGCCCGCGCTTGTCGACGCGCGTGGAGGTGCGACTAAGCATCAGCGCAATCGCGATGATGCCGAAGATCGTGAAGAGTCCACCACTCGCCCCCGCTGCGTATCGGAGCGCCGCCTCTTGCGTGCGTCCCTCTTCGAGTGCCCGCTGAATGAGACCATCTTTAATGAAGCCGGTCACTGTGCCAACAGCCGCCTCGAGTCCGAAGATCGCGAGCAGGGCAACGCGCACGCGAGGCTCGCTCAGGATGCGGCGCCACGCGCCAACGGTTGGTCGCGTGGCTGGTGTGACCACCAGCGTCTCGGGGAGGAACGGCAGAACGACAGCAAGGCCAATTGCAATAAAGGCGGCAACGCCAAGGAATACTGCATTGACACCAAAGAAGTTGGAGACCAGTGCGGCCGTTGCGGGACCGAAGACGGCGGCAATGCCAATGAGTGCACCAGCTCGGCCGAGCGTTCGGCCGCGCTCACCAACTGGAGCAGCGTCACCGAGGAGGGCGAAGAGCGCAGCCGCGAGCACACCGCCAGAGGCGCCGTGAATGACGCGCGCCAACAGGAAGAGCGGCAGCGAGTCGGCGAGGGCGTAGATGGCGATAGCAAGGGGGCTGATCACCAGTGCGGCAACTACGACGCGGCGACGGCCGATGCGGTCGGCGAGGATGCCACCGATTGGGTCAAAGGCGAGATTTGCGAGCGAATATGCGGCGATGGCAATGCCGACCAAGAGTGGGGTGCCGCCGAGTCCCTGGGCACGTGGGCCAATGACTGGCAACAGGGCGAAGTTGTCGATGAAGGCGAGGAAGATCGCGGCGTAGATCGCCGCGCGGCTCCGTCGCGTGAGGGTTGGGGTGGCAGTCGTCATCGGTAGAGCATCCCACGCGCCGAGAGATACCGCCGCCATGCGAAACTCTGCACCGTGAGCCCACGACCGTATCGCCTGATTCGCAGCCAACGTGCACGCCGCCTCACGTTGCGCATTGACCCTGAACATGGCCTTGAGGCGGTGGTGCCGGAGCGCTATAGCGAGGCGCGAGCACGGCGCGATGTTGAGGCATTCATTGCCACGCGCCTCAAGTGGATTGACCGCTCCCTTGCCGAGGTAACCTCACGTCGTACCGCGCTCGGCACTGATGGTCGCCTCGCCGTTGGCGGACTGATCCCGTATGCCGGGCGTTCGCACCATATTGTCGTTGGCACCGGGATCAGCATCGCGGCGCTCAACGGCGAAATCCAGATCCCGCCATCCATCGCGGGGGATCCTGAGGTGGTGCGCCGTCGACTCTTGAGCTGGCTGCGCCGCCGCGCGCGCACAATCGCCGAGCAGATGATCAGCGTCTACGCCGCAGAGATGCGCGTCACCCCCACGCGCCTGCGCATCGGCGATCAGTCGACGCGCTGGGGGAGCGCCTCAGGGGACGGCACCATCTCGCTCTCGTGGCGTCTCGTGCTGGCACCGCCATCATGCTTTGAGGCGGTTGTTGTTCATGAGCTCGCCCACCTGCGCGCCAATGGTCACGGGGCGCGATTCCGTGCGGTGGTGGAGCGGCACCTTCCCGATGAGGCGGCGCGCATGCGCCAACTGCAGCGCCTCGCCCCGGCCTTGAGCGCGGTTCGCTAGCGAACCACCGGCGATGTAAAAGGGGCTGGTGGAGCTGAGGGGATTCGAACCCCTTACCTCGACAATGCGAAT
>JBBAWJ010000015.1:0-21140 GCA_040397255.1 Candidatus Limnocylindrus sp. | reverse complement strand
GAGCGCGGCGAGGGCTCCTGGCTGATTGATCGCAACGGCGAGCGCTGGCTCGACTACACCTCGGGGATCGGCGTGGTGAACACGGGGCATGCACATCCGAAGGTTGCCGCCGCTATCGCCGAGCAGGCCGCCAAGTTGATCCACGGCCAACAGAACATCGTCTTCCATGAGCCTGGACTGCGACTGCACGAACGCCTCAGCAAGGTGCTCGATGGTGGACCGTGGGGCGTCTTCCTCTCGAACTCTGGGTCGGAGGCGGTCGAGGCGGCGGTGAAGCTTGCGCGACGCGCCACCAAGCGTCGCGTGATCCTCACCTTCCGCGGCGGCTATCACGGTCGCACCGCGCAGACGATGGCGATGACCACGGCGAAGAACGTTTACCGCGGCCACTTTGAACCGCTCCCCGGTTCGGTCTACAGCACCGCATTCCCCTCCTGCTTCCGCGCACCAGTTGAGGCACGTGATCCTGCCGTTGCGGGCGCCCCAGGCGCCTGCGCTGGGTGCAGCTGCCGCTGGGAGGAGGAGTGGGATCTCACACTGCACACTCTCGCGAGCGCCGAGGATGTTGCCGCGGTCATCGTTGAGCCGATCCTGGGCGAGGGTGGATACGTCGTGCCGCCGGCGGGCTTCCTGCCACGCCTACGCGAACTCACCCGCGAGCTCGGCATTCTGCTGATCGCCGACGAGGTGCAGACCGGCTACGGGCGCACCGGCAAGATGTTCGCCGTGCAGCACCAGAACGTTGAGCCCGACATCTTGGTGATGGCGAAGGGGATCGCCTCTGGCCTCCCCCTCTCCGGGATCATCGCCCGCAAAGAGCTGCTCGACACCTGGGAGCCGGGCACACACGGCGGCACCTACGGCGGTAACGTCGTTGCCTGCGCCGCCGCCCTCGCCACACTCGACGTTATTGAAGAGGAGGGGCTCGTTGCGAATGCGGCGGCCCGCGGCACGCAGATGCTCGACGGCCTACACAAGATCGCCGCCGGTCGCCCTGGCATTGGCGACGTGCGCGGCCTCGGCCTGATGATCGCCCTCGAGTTTGTGCAGCCTGGCGCTGGTGACGGCCGCATACCTGATCCTGCCGCAGTGAAGCGCGTCATCGCCGAGGCGAACAAGCGCAAGCTGCTCCTGTTGACGGCTGGAACCTACGTCCAAGTGATTCGCATCATTCCACCACTCGTCACCACGGCGGCCGAGATTGACCTCGCCCTAAAAATTCTGGAAGAGTCGCTCGACGCCGCAGGCGTTACCCGCAGCTAACTTGAGGCGGGGCTCCCCCGCCTAGCTCAGCAGGTCGGCTGGAGCAGGCGGAAGCGGATCATTGGCCTGAGTGACGTAGCGCTCCACGAGCGCGCGTGTACCGCCAACACCGAGCTGCGAGAAGAGCGACTGGAACTTCGCGCGCTGCGTCTCAAGGATCTCTGGTGTGCCAGCCGCCTCCCAGAGCGCCTGCTTGAATGGCCCGAGCGCCTTCTTTCGAGTGCGATACAGGAACTGCTCGTCACTATCGCCAGGCTTCGCCTCATCGGCGGCGTTGGCGCGCAACCATGCGGTGATCTCGGCGCGCAAGTTGGCATCGAGTGCCGGGTGGTCGAGGAGGATGTTCTGGAATCCGGTGGCAAGATGGATCTCTGCGGCGCCAACCTCTGGGAAGCGGTGGAAGAGATCCTCCGGGAGTGTCGACGCACCATGCTGCACCGCACCGGCGAGGCCACGGTCGCGAGCCAGTTCGCCGAGCTCTTGGAGCACTGTGAAGTCGAGCGCGACCTCAGCGACGCCGCCGCCTGGGAGCGGCACGCCGCCATGACTCGTTCCGGTTTGCACTGAGACCTTGCGCAGACCACGCGCTCCGGCACTGCGGCTAGCGAGGGCAGCGTCAAATTCGTCGAGGTAGGCGGCGAGCTCTTCGGCGGTGGAGTTCTGATGCCCGACCTCGCCGATCTCGCCACCCATGCTGATCTCAATGCCGGCAGGCTCCCGCTCGCGAACGAGAGCGACCGCCTCAGCGGTGCGAACGGCATTGGCGCGCTGCTGCTCCTGCACCGTTGGCAGGGCGAGGTCTACGAGTGTGGAGGCATCGATGTCAATGTTTCGGTAGCCCGCATCAACTGCGAGACGGCAGGCACGTGCGATCTCGGCGGCGACTCCTTCTGGGTCGGTGGCGTACCTCTTGGCGACGAATTGGTAGTGATCTCCTTGAATGAAGACTGGCCCACGCCAACCGGCGGCGATGGCGCCGCAGAGCACGCTCGTGGCGTAGTCGGCGGGTCGTTGGAAGGTGTAGGTCTGCTCGGAGCGCGCCAACTCAAAGATGAGCGCTGCGCCGTCCATGGCGGCGGCAACCTCGAGCGCCGTGCGCGACATCTCAAAGACCTGGCTGCGCAGGTTCAGCGCAGGAACGGTGAGCCCCTGATACGCGCCGTTCGCCCGTGCCGCATAGAGCGACGCGATGCTGGCGCTCTGGATCCCCGCGGCAGCCGCGGCGGCGCGAGCAAGCCACTGCGCCGCAGCAACGGTCGCCTCGTCGGTCGAGAAGGCGGCGGTCCAGGCGATGGTCGCGGCGCCACTATCGCGCAGCTGCTTCGGATCAAGGATTTTGACCGCGCCTGCCGGTGTAACGCGCAGCGAGGCGCTGAGAAGTTGGCGGAGGACTGCGGGTGAGGTGGCGATGCGGCTCATGCAGGAATCGTAGCGCGAATTGGAGCGCGCTTCGTTCTAGGGGGTGGCAAGCTCCCGCTCACGCGCCGCCAGCTGGCTGCTGTACACGGCCTGCGTGACGCCGACCCGCGCCGCAAGTTCCGGGAGCGCCGCCCAAGAGAAATCATCCCAACCACCGCTGCCATCCCAGGTTGCGAGAAGCGCCGGCGGACGCCGCGCGCCACCATCCAGCGCCGGTGCGCGCAGCAGGTGTGCCGATTCGACGTGGCTCTGCGCCGCGGCGTCGCTACCGAGCACGATCACGAGTCCGAGGCGATGCAGGTCATCTTCTGGCACGCGCAGGTTTGCGCCACGCAGCAGATCAAGCAGCTCGGCGAGATCGTGGCCAGGTGCGGTTGCGATGAGGGGAAAGCCGCGAACGAGGGAACGAACTACGGTCTTCGTGGTCGCTGCGCTCAAGCGCTCGATGAGCCCGTGGGCGACGAGTCGCGTCGAGTGCGGACTTCGCGGCGCGCCGCCAGCACCTGCGACGAGGCAGCCAACACCTGCAGGATCCGTGAGCCAGACGAAGGCCTCCTCGGGGGCGATCTTGATCTCCGCGCTCTCGGCGCCAGCGGGGAGTGGCGAGGCGGCGGCGATTGCCTCGGCGAGCGCATCGCGGCGATCAGATGCCGCGCTACCCGTTACAACGATGGAGACGCCCGCGTCGGCGAGGAGGGTGATCTGCGCCGCCAGTGTGGCGCTGAGCTCGCCAGCAGCCACCAGGTTGCGTAGTGCGACGTGGCTCATGCGCGCTCCGCCGTCAGCGTTTTTGTGCGAATGGAGTTGTCGATCCACGCCGATTCGGTGCCGATCATCGTCTCTCGCCCGTGCCCTGGAATCACGCGGGTCGCAGGGTCAAGCGTTCGCAGCCTTGCAAGTGAGTCGAGCATCGTCGCCGCGTCACCGCCAGGTAGGTCGGTCCTCCCCCACCCACCAAAGAAGAGGGTGTCACCACTCAGCAGTAGGCCTGCGCTCGCATCAAACAGCGAGATCGACCCTTCGGTGTGGCCAGGCGTGTGCAGCACGGTGAAGTTGATACTCCCTGCAGTGATTCGATCCCCGTCGTTTAGATCGCGTGTGGGCACCACCGCTGGGATGGGGAACGGTGCGGCGAGCGGCTGCGGTTCGATCAGGCGATGGCGGTCGAGCGGGTGCACGCCGATCGGCAGCTCCTCGTGATGATGCGTTTTGTGGTGCGTCGCCAGTGCCGCCATCTCCCCCATATGGTCCCAGTGACCATGGGTGGCAAGCGCCAACACTAAGCGCCAACCGCGCTCAGCGAGCTGCGCGGTGAGTTCGGCAAGAGAAGGGATTGCTGGGTCGACGACGATCGCCTCGTGGCGCTCAGGGTCGCCTATGAGCACCACGTTGGTCCGCAGGGGCCCGATTGGGAGAACCTGCACCTCAATCATCGCTGCGGCCGTTTGATCGGCTGAAAGGCGCGTGAGTCAAGCTCCGCGCGCAGCGTCTCCTCGTTGGCGGCTGACAGCTCCACCAGACGTTCGAGCAGTGCAATGCGCCTCTCCGCCTCAGCTGGATCAGGGGCTGTCTTCGTGATCGGCAGCATGCCGGCCACCGCAACGCGATCGAGGCCCCGTCCACCGAGCGACGCGGCGTAACGCACCGCCCAAAGCAGGATCTCCACCGGCTCAGCGGCCTCATCACCAGGTGCAGGAACGAGCGCGAGGATCAGGCCGCGATCTCCCGGCCAGGTTGCGGCGGCACGCCACGACTCTGGATCGCGAATCGGATTGATCACGAGGCTCTCAGCTGGAATCTTCAGCCACTCTTCGTGACTCATGCCCACCAGGTCTCCGCCGATTGGGAGCAGCGCGCGGTGCACTCCCGCGAGTGCAGTCAGTCGTTTAGCGAGATGCTCGCGCGATGCGGGTTCGGCTGCCGTTAGCTCTAGGCACTCGACAAAGTGAATTGCAGCATTGGAATCGGGCTCGCAAGCGAATGCCGCTGGATCGAGAAACATTGCGAACACGCCTAGAACGGAAGGGTGTCGCGCCAGAGCGCGAGATCAAACCAGTTTGCAAAGAGAGCCAGAAGGAGGGCGCTCAACGCGAGTGTCACCAGCACTTCGCCACCGCGCCACCCTGTGACGGCGGCGGTCCAACGTCGACGCATCGCCTCGACACGTGTTGGCTGAATCAGCACACCAAGGATCAGCCCTGTAACGAGTCCACCAATGTGCGCGGAGTTATCAATACCACCGCCAATGAACCCGATCCCAAAGCCGAGCACGATGTTGATGAGCAGAAGACCACCGACGCGACCAAGCGCCTCGCGCATGCCGCGTTCCACTAGCGGACGATGCGCCCACTCAGCACCAAGGGCGATGCCGAAGAGGGCGAAGACACCGCCGGAGGCGCCGACCGAATAGCCGTAGGGGAACCAGATCGCGCTTGCCAGCGACGCGCCGATCACGCCGAGGAGGTACCAAGCGATCAGGCGCTTAGCGCCGTAGAGGCGGTAGACGAGTTGCGCCGCGATATCTAGAGCGATGGCGTTGAAGCCGAGATGGAGTGCCCACGACTGCCAGTCTGGATTGATGCCACCGTGAACGAACGCAACCGTCACAAGGCGCCACGGGCTGCTGCTGAGGAAATCACCGCCGGCGTTGGTGATCTTCTCCAGTGCGAAGAGATCGGCGAGCGCAGGGTCGAGTTTCGTCAGCACCGAGAGGACGATGGTGACCGCGAGCAGGGCGCGCGGCACCCACGAGCCAGCAGGGATGCCACGGGCGCGACGGAAGGCAGCCTGAGAGCGGAGCGAGGAACCGCCCGTCTCTTTGGTGAGCCAGCCGATGCGCGAGGCGATCTCGGCGCGGGCGGCGCTCGTTGGGGCGCTCCCCTCTGCCTGGCGGTAGGTGGCAAGGGCGACGGGGAGTTCGCCGCGGCGAACCTCCTCCATGGCGCGACGGCGGAGGGCGAGGAAGCGCAGCTCTTGGTCTGCGGAGTTGGCGGCGATCTCGAGGTACTCCGCCGCCTCGTCGTCGCGCTCTAGTCGCAGCAGCGCCTCGGCGGCGCCATAGGCGGCGCGCTCAGCAAGGATGCGATCGTCGCTTGGCGTCGCCCCCGCAACGGCGGCGGCAAAAGCGAGAGCTGCCCCTTCGGCGTCACCGCGGTCAAGGGCGTCAACACCAAGCTCCATGCGGCTCGGGAGGTCGGTCACTTCGGAGGGTGGGTGCAACGCTTCACTCATCTGTAGCAGCGTACGCGATGCGCTACGAGGCGGCAGGCGACTCGCGATCAGGAAGGAGGAGGGCTACCAAGAGGTCGGTAACGGCGGCCGGATCTCCAGCTGGGCGCTCAACCTCCAGCGGCGGCGGGGCCTCGCCACGCTCACCGCTCGGCACTCCTGCAGGGGTCGATCCTTCAGGCCTCGTCACGACGAGCCGTGCGCCGACGTAGGCACACGCGTCGAGCACGGTGGCAACGACCGAATCATTCGTAGGGTCAACTAGGAGCACCGCATCGAAGCTCGTGAGATAGCGCAACGCCAACTGCAGGTCGGCGGCATCCATGTTGAGTGAACCCGCCCCGTCGACAGCGGTTGCCAACGCGCCATCTCGAATGAGCGCCACGTGACCGATCCCCGCGGCTGCAAGCTTTGTGATGACCGCCTCGCCCGCTGCATCAACACCGATCTTGCTCACCATCTCAACAGGCTCGCCAGTGGCGGCGAGCGCAAGTGCCACCGTTGCCGCGTAGCTGCCGAGGCCGTAGGTAGATCCCTCGGCCCGCGCGCTCACGGTGCCGATCACCACGATCATGCTGAGGCCGCACCGTCTGCTTCGACCTGCACGGTGAATCCCTCAGCCTCAAGCGGGCTGGTGATTGCAGTAGCATCGCCGACGATCACGATCTGTTCCGCTGAGGCGGCCAACTCGTCGGCGATCAGCGCAATTGCGGCGCGGTCAACGGCGGCGACGCGCTCACGGAAGTCGTCTGGCTCATCGGGCGAGAGGCCGAGTACGGTGAGTGCCGCGGCCATGCTGGCAACAGGGGTGGCGGTACCAAAGCGCAACGGGAAGGTTCCGCAGAGATAGTCGCGCGCCTCAGTCAGCTCTTCATCGGTTGGTGGTGCGCTCTGCATCGTGGCGAGTTGTCGGCGCGCCTCGGCGAGTGCCGGGGCGGTCACGCCCGTCTCCACTGCAGTCCCCGCCATAAATGGACCACGCCCGCGTCGAAGATCGAATCGAGCGCCAGCACCGTAGGTGTAGCCCTTCTCTTCGCGCAGCACGCGATTGAGCCGCGAGCCGAAGAGCCCACCAATGATCTCGGCGTAGACCAGTGCGGCATGGTGATTCGCATCGAGTCGCGAGCGACCGATACGGCCGATGCGAATCTCCGACTGCACCGAACCGGGTCGGTCCAACACCTTCACGAGTGGCGCAGCATCAGGTGTATTTGAAGCGGGCGCGGCGCGATCTGGCTCACCGCGACCCCAGGTGCCGCCGCCTGCGCTGATCTCACTGAGGCGGCTCGCCTCAATCAGGGCGAAGGCTGCGTCGGCATCAATGTCGCCAGCGAGGACGAGTGTTGGCGTGCCGGTGCGCAAGATCTCTTGGTGTCGCGCAACAACCTGGTCGCGCGTCAGGCGTGCGACACCATCCGCTGTTCCAGCGAAGGGTCGACTGTAGGCGGCCTCTGGCGCGTAGAGAGCTGCGGAGAGCGCATCAACGGCGCGACTTCGTGGGCTCGCATGCGCCTGCTTGATGGCGGCGAGTCGCAGCGCCTTCAACCGTTCTACGTCGGCTTCAGGGATGCGCGGGGTGAGTGCGATCTCGGCCATCAGGTCAAAGACGCCAGCGAGACGTGAGACTGGTGCCCCGGCGCCAACGGTGAGGCTCTCCCAGCCCGACTCCGCACCAATCGATGCACCGAGCAGCTCGCCCGCCTCAATGAGTCCGTCGGCGTCGTGGTGCTCGGTCCCCTCCGTGAGGAGGCGCGCCAACAGGGCGGAGAGCCCCGACTCTTCTGGTCGCTCCCCTGCCGCGCCGCCGCCAAAGAGCATCTGAATCGAAGCGATTGGGCGTGATGGCATCGGGAGCAGGATCACGCGCATCCCAGCACTCGTCACGCGCTCGATGGCACGTGGGAAGCGCCAGTCGCGTGGCGCCCCAGGACCCGGACGTACCGCAGCCTTGCTCATGACTTCTCCTCCGGCACATACCAGAGCACGATGCGGTTCTCCTTCGCAAAGAGCTTCGCCGCCGTCTGCACCTGGTCCGCCGTCACCGCAAGGGCAAGGTCAAGATCGCGATTGATACGACCGGGATCGTTCAGCAGGGTGGCGTACATGCCAACCGCATCGGCGAGCTCCTCTGGATCGGATCGCGCCAGCAACTCTTCGGACTCGGTAAGGGCCTTCGCGCGCTCGAGCTCTGCCGCCGTCGGCCCCTCGGCGGCGAGACGCTCCAACTCTTCTACGAAGGCGCGCTCCACCGCCTCATTCGACGCGCCAGGGCGCACCGTTGCGGCGCCAACAATGATTGATGCCCCACCAACAAACGGAAGGAGCGAGAGGCTCATGTCTTGGGCAACCTGCTCATCGCGTACGAGGCGGCAGTAGAGGCGACTCCCCTTCCCGCCGGCGAGGATCTGCGTGGCGATCTCAATTGCTGGAATCAGTGGTGCGCTCAGCACCGGAGCGCGGAAGGCGAAGTGCACGCGCGCCTCGGGAACCTTGTCATGGATCGTTTTGCGGATCTCGCCACCGAGCGGTGCACTCAGCGCGAGGTCGGGATGCGCCGGAAGTGCAGGGTTTGCAGGGATCGCACCGAAGTGCCGCTCCACAGCGGCGATGATCTCCTCTTCATCAATGTCGCCCGCCACAGTAAGGACGGCATTGTTCGGTGCATACCAGGTGGTGAAGAAGTCGCGCACATCCTCGAGCGAGGCGGCATCAAGGTCTTCCATGGAGCCGATGGTGGGGTGATGGTACGGGTGCCCCTTCGGATAGGCGAGTGCGAAGAGTTCGATGTAGGCGCTGCCGTACGGCTGGTTGTCGTAGCTGGAGCGCTTCTCGTTCTTCACCACGTCGCGCTGGTTGTCGAGGTTCGCCTGATCGAGCGCGGTGAGGAGTGTACCGAGCCGATCGGCCTCCATCCAGAGGATCAGCTCTGCCCACTCCGCCGGCACGGTGGCGAAGTAGTTGGTGCGGTCGAGCCAGGTGGTGGCGTTCCCCTCTCCGCCGATCGATTCAACGAGGGTGAGGTGCTCCGCCTTGGTGACGTTCTCTGAGCCTTGGAACATCAGATGTTCAAAAAGATGCGCGAATCCGGTGCGCCCAGCTCGTTCATCTTTGGAGCCGACGTGATACCAGATGTTGACGGCGGCAATCGGCGCCGTGCGGTCAACGATCAGGAAGAGTCGCAAGCCATTCGCAAGTCGATGTTCGCGAATCGGCAGCGGCGGCGTCGCCGTGCGCGTCGTCATCCTAGTTTGTCAGGGCGAAGGGCAGAGCCAGGAAGAGGAGTGCGCCACCAACGCCGAGCGCGAGGCCCTGCGCTGCAATGATCAGTGCAGTTCGGCGATCTGCGGCGAGTGCCGCCTGGTCGCTCACGCGGCTCATCTCGCCAATCTTGCCGAGGTTAAAGGTGCCCGCCAGGCCATACGCCATGCAGAAGCGTCGCTGTGCCTGAATCCAGCCGATTGCTGCGCCAGTGAGCGGCAGTGCAACGAGGAGGCGCGCCGAGTCACCGGGGGCCGAACCGAACGCGACTAGCGCGACGGCAAGACCGATGCTCGCGACGAGGCCCCCAACGGCAGCCTTGCGGCGGCGCGCGATCTCATCGTGTCCAATGTTGCAGGCGCCAGGGGCGTAGGTCAGTTCCATGTACCTATCGTAGCCCGTGCACGCCGATCGGGTTCAGCGATACGCCCGACATGGTCGCCCGCACAGTGAGCGCCTCCGCCGACGCCACGGCGGTCTCCATGGCCGTAAGGCAGAGCACGCCGTACTCCACCGCGGCGAGGCGGATCTCGAGAGCGTCACGCAGCGCCCCGGTTGCCATCGACGGCGTATTGACGACGAGGGCGACCGCGCCAGAGCGAATCAGGTCGGCAATGCCGGGCGCCCCATCGCGCCCCTGGTCACCGAGCGGGTGCGCCGTACCTGCAGTGATGCCGAGTGCCGCCAAGGCGCTGCGCGTACCGGGCGTGGCGACCAGCTCGTAGCCGGCGGCGAGGAGTGGCGCAGCGAGGCGCGCCAGGAGGTGCTTATCGCGGTCGGCGATGCTGAGAAGAGCGATGCGCTGCGGGTCGCGCGGCGGTGGTGGCAGCAGGTTCGCTGCAATCAGCGCCTTGCCGAGCGCCTCCTGTGCAGTCAGGCCGAGGCCGATCACCTCGCCCGTCGACTGCATGAATGGCCCGAGCGTTGGATCGACGCCGCGCAGCTTTGCGGTGCTGAACGCTGGAGCCTTCACCGCCACACCAGTTGGTGCTGAGGCGATTCCTGATTCGTATCCCTTCGACGCCAACGTGTCACCAAGTGCGATGTCAACGGCGAGCGGCACCATCGGGATCCCCGTCACCTTGCTCATGAATGGCACCGTTCGGCTCGCACGCGGGTTCACCTCAATGAGGTAGATCCCTTCGTCGCGCACGATGAACTGCGCGTTCACCAGACCGCGCACACCGATCTCGCGCACGAGGCGCATGAAGATTCCTGCGAGCTCCTCTTGCTTCGCCGCTGAGAGACGTTGCGGTGGATAGACGGCAATTGAGTCGCCCGAGTGCACGCCGGCGAGTTCGACGTGTTCCAGCAGGCCAGGGATGAGCACCGTCTTACCGTCGGTGACCGCATCAATGTCGATCTCAATCCCCTCAAGGAAGCGATCAATGCGCAACGGGCGACCGTCGCCGATCTCGCCGATGCGGTCGAGCTGACGCTCAAGATCTGGGAGCGAATAGGCGAAGTCGATGGCGAGGCCGCCAATCACGTACGACGGTCGCACGATCACCGGATAGCCGATGCGCTCCACCAGATCGATCGCCTCTTGACGACTGCGCGCCAGGCCGCCCTCGGGCTGCAGGATACCGAGACGATCCAGGAGTGCGGCGAAGCGCACGCGGTCCTCGGTCTCGTCAATGGCCTCGAGTGAGGCGCCGAGGAGTGGCACACCCGCAGCGGCGAGCGGCGCCGCAAGATTGAGTGGCGTCTGCCCGCCGAACTGCACGAAGGCGGGGAGCGTTGTCTCACCCTCGGGCGATTCGGCGCGCACGATCTCCACGATTGATTCCGCATCGAGCGGTTCAAAATAGAGGCGCGTCGAAGCATCAAAGTCGGTTGAGACAGTTTCGGGATTGCTATTCACCATCACCGCCGACCAGCCCCGCTCCGTGAGGCGCTCCGCGGCGCGCACGGCGCAGTAGTCAAACTCGATCCCCTGCCCAATGCGCACTGGGCCAGACCCGATCACCATCGCCGCCTTTCGCGGTACGGGCGGCGCCTCTGGTGGTGAACCAGCTGCGGCGTAGGTTGAATAGAAGTAGGGCGTGGCGGCGGCGAACTCCGCGGCGCAGGTGTCGACCATCGCGTACCCAGGCGTGAGACCGAGTTGCGAGCGGCGCTGGGCGATGCGCGGCTCCGACACCCCGCTCATCAGTGCCAGATCGCGGTCGCCGATCGCAGAACGCTTCGCCGTGGCGAGCAGCGAGACCGATGCAGGGTCTGGGCCGATCAGTGTCTGCCCCGCCTCGCGTACGCGGTGCTCAATGGCGATGAGGCGCTCAAACTCGGCGAGGAACCAGCGCGTGATCCCCGTAGCGGTGTGAATCTGGTCGGCCGACACGCCGCGGCGCATCGCTGCAAAGAGTCGCCAGAGTCGCGAGTCCGATGGGCGCAAGAAGTGGCGCAGTGCCGCGGCATCGTTGCTCGCAATGATCGGCGCGAGCTCCGCGTCCCATGAGGCCTCCTCCGCCGTTGGGCCGCTCCCCGACTGCTCCATCGAACGCAGGGCTTTATTCAGTGCGGCACCAAAGGTGCGATCAATTGACATCACCTCACCGGTCGCCTTCATCTGACTGCCGAGCAGGCGATCGGCGCCAGGGAACTTGTCGAATGGGAAGCGCGGCAGCTTCACGACGATGTAGTCGAGGGCGGGCTCAAAGGCGGCGACGGTGGTGCGCGTGACGGCGTTCGGGATCTCGCGCAGCGTACGGCCGATGGCGATCTGTGCCGCCACACGGGCGATCGGATAGCCGGTCGCCTTGCTGGCGAGCGCCGAGCTGCGGCTCACACGCGGGTTCACCTCAATCACCACGTACTCGGTGTAGTCGGGCGAGAGGGCCAGCTGCACGTTGCAGCCCCCCTCCACGCCGAGGGCGCGAATAATGTCGAGCGAGGCGGTCCGAAGGCGCTGGTGCACTGGGTCGGGCAGGGTCTGCACGGGGGCGACCACGATGCTGTCGCCCGTATGCACGCCGAGCGGGTCAACGTTCTCCATGGAGCAAACGGCGATGCAGGTGTCCTCGGCGTCGCGCATCACCTCGTATTCGATCTCCTGCCAGCCGACGAGGCAGCGCTCGATCATCACCTGGCGAATCGGGCTGGCGCGCAGACCGCTATGCACGCGCTCCCAGTACTCCTCCTCAGTGGCGACGATGCCGCCCCCCGTGCCGCCGAGGGTGAAGGCGGGGCGAATGATGGCGGGGAGACCGATCTGCGCGAGCGCCTCCTTCGCGGCCTGCATGCGCTCCGCATCGTCTGCCCCCTGCACCATGGCGCTCGGCGCGGTGGGCTGCCCGATGCGATCGCACATCTCGCGGAAGAGCTCGCGATCCTCCGCCATCTTGATCGCAGAGAGCGGTGTACCAAGAAGGCGGATCGGATGCCGCTTAAACACACCGGCATCATCGAGCGCCACCGCCATGTTGAGTGCCGTCTGCCCGCCGAGCCCGGCGAGCAGCCCCTCAGGCTTCTCGCGTTCGATGATGCGCTCGATCACCTCAACGGTGAGTGGCTCTAGGTAGACGACATCGGCGACCGACGGGTCGGTCATGATCGTCGCCGGATTGGAGTTCACCAGAATCGTGCGGATCCCTTCGGCGCGCAGCGCGCGACACGCCTGCGTTCCTGCGTAGTCAAACTCGGCCGCCTGACCAATAACGACTGGCCCCGAGCCGATGATCAGAACACTCGCTGGCTTGATGCTCATCGCTCGCTCTGCGCAATCGCGGTCATGAAGCGATCAAACACTGGCGTGGCATCGAGTGGGCCCGGCGAACCTTCGGGGTGATACTGCACCGTCTCGATCGGCAGCTCGCGGTGTCGCAGCCCCTCAACGGAGCCGTCGTTCAAGTTGATCTGGCTCACCTCAAAGCCAGAGTCCGCAGGGAGTGTGCCGCCAACCACCTCAACTTCGTGATTCTGCGCCGTCACGTAGACACGGCCGCTCGGCAGGTCGCGCACCGGGTGGTTCGCACCGTGATGCCCGAACGCGAGGCGCTTCGTCTCGGCACCGGCAGCGCGCGCCACGATCTGATGCCCGAGGCAGATGCCGAGGAGCGGTCGCCCCGTGGCGATGATCTCGCGCGCCAGCGCAATGGGCCCAGTGAGTCGCGCCGGGTCCCCAGGACCAGGCGAGAGCACGACGCCGACCGGCCCCCCATCCAAGAGGTCGTTGCTCGAGGTGTTGTGCGGGTGCACGCGCACCCGCAGGCCGCGTGATCGCAGCGCGCGAACGATATTGGACTTCAACCCGAAGTCCACGACGACAACGAGCGGCTCGTTGGCATCGCCGTAGGACTCAACGCGCGTTGGTGAGACCTGAGCGACGAAGTCTTCGCTCTCCCACGGGGTGATCAGCTTGGTCGCGGCAACGGCGGCGTCGAAGTCGCTCTCCCACGGCGCAGAGATGTGCGCGCGCTGGGCGCCCGTCTCGCGCAAGCGACGGGCAAGGCTGCGCGTCTCAACGCCAGCAATCGCTGGCACGTTGTGTGCACGCAGCAGTGCGGCAAGTTGCGCGGCATCGTCACTGATCGCGGCGGTGGCGTGCGCAACCACGAGTCCGCGCAGCCATGGGCGGGCGCTCTGGTCGTCGGCGATCAGTCGACCGTAGTTGCCGATGAGCGGATAGGTCATCAGCACGACTTGGCCGGCGTAGCTCGGATCGGTGCAGATCTCTTGGTAGCCCGATTGGCTGGTGTTCATGACGAGATCGCCGCCCGATGCGATCGGCGCACCCCACGAGACGCCAGGGAAGACGCTGCCATCTTCGAGTGTGAGGAGGGCGGGCCCGTGATCGCCGATGCGCGCGTCAACAACAGAGGCAGATTCTGGGAGGGGAATAAGGGAGCGGCGATAGGGGGCGAGGCTTCGAATTGCGCGCTCGTTCACCTGTACTCCTCTCCGGCCTCACAGGGCCATCTGCGATCTCTCTGGATCGTCTCGAAAGGAACGCCAGTCTTCACTGGTGAGCCGGGTGGGATTCGAACCCACGACCTAGTGATTAAGAGTCACTTGCTCTACCGCTGAGCTACCGGCCCACGGCGGAGAATAGATGAGCGGGGCGTAGCGTGCTACGGCGCTACCGGCGCGCGGCGGCTCCCTCGGTAACAAGGGCATCCAGCACCGCGGAGAGTCGAGCTGCCAAGGCGGCGTGGCCGGCCGCATTCGGATGGAACGGGATCTCGCCATCCCTCCCCCACTGGTAGGGCTCGGGATCGCATAGGCGATGGCCAAGGAAGGCGTCGGCGAGGTCGGCGACACGGAGTCGCGGGTCGTTGACGGTAGTGATCGCCCCACGAACGCGGTCGGCGATGTCGGTTCCCCACTCAGCGAGCACCGCGAGGTCAGCGTCAGAGATGCTGTCGCCGGGAGCGCGCAACCCTGAGCATGCGTCGAGCCCAGGGCTTCCCGCCGCAGGGAGCGAGTCGGCGTACATGACCACGATGACGACAGCGTTCGGCGCCTTGGCCAGCACCGTGCGGTAGAGGCGCACCAGCGTGCCGCTGAGGGCAGCCGCCTGGGGCTTCATGCGCTCGCCCGCCGCGACGCAGGCGGCGGCATCTTCGGTGCGACAGGCGGCGAAGACCTCTGAGAAGCCGGCGTCGTTCCCGCCGATGCCGAGCATGACGATGTTGGTCTCAGCGCTGAGCGCCTGCACCTGCAGGATCTCGCCCGCGCGCATGCGGCGATCGACCAGATCGGCGACAACGGCGCCGCTGCACGAGACGTGGGTCAGTGAGAGTCGCATGTTGGTTGGCATCAAGAGGCGCGGCCAGGCTGGCCCGCGGGCGCAGACACTCGGCGCACCAAGCACCTGCAACGTGCCGCGATCGAACGGGAGCGCCGCCGAGGCGTAGCTGTCGCCAAGCACGACGAGGTTCAGCGTTGGCAACGATGGATCGTTCGGGCCGACCAGCATCGGTGCTGGCATCGCCGCGTCAAAGCGCAGCCCTGGCCCGCCGACGCCACCGAGCGCGGCAACGATCAGTCCGGCGAGCACGCCAGCAACAAGCCGCTTACGCATCAGGCGACTCGCTAATGCCGAAGAGCGCGGTGAGTGATCCAGTCAACGATTGAGTTCCGGCAACGATCTGCTCGGCGCGCGTCGTGAGCGCGCCGCTTGCCGTTGCCTCGCGCACCTGCGCGTCAACGTGTGATTCGGCGGCGGCAACCAGATGTGCCTCAACGCGGCGAATGCGACCGCGCACCCCGCGGCCGGCACCGGCGGCATCAATGGTGGCCAGGAGTTCACTGATCCCAGCACCAGCGGTGGCAGAGACGAGCGCAAGCTCTGGCGCGCCGGCACCGAGTGCAAGGCCGCTGCGCAAGCGATCAAAGGCCGCCTGTGCCCCGGGTCGATCCGACTTGTTCACGGCAACGATGTCGGCGACCTCGAGGATCCCCGCCTTCATCGCCTGCACCTCGTCGCCACCCTCGGGCCCCTCTACAACGAGCAGCACATCGGCGAGTCGCGCAATGCCGATCTCGGCCTGTCCGGCACCAACGGTCTCCACAAAGATCAGATCAAACCCTGCCGCCTCAACCAGGATCGTTGCCGCGGCGGCCACATGTGCAAGTGAGCGCCCGCTGCCGCGCGTCGCAATGGAGCGCGTGAATCTACCATCATCGTCGGGATGTTCGTCGATGCGCACGCGATCACCAAGCAGTGCGCCACCGCTCTCGTGGGAGCTCGGGTCAATTGCCAAGATGGCGACGCGCCGACCGCCAGCACGCGCCACATCGGCGAGAGCGGCGGCGAGTGAGCTCTTCCCCGCCCCAGGCGCGCCAGTCAGCCCCACGACAAGGGCGTTGCGCGCGTCGGCCGCCGATGCGGCGAGTGCCGCTTGGATGCGCTGATTCGCGGCGGGTCCTGGACGCTCGACTGCGCTGATCCCCTGCGCCAGCTCGCGACGCGCCGCGAGGTGCTTAGCGTCGACGGGCATTCGCGCGTAGGAAGGTGGCAACTTCGGCAATCGTGGTTCCTGGGCCGAATATTCCCGAGATGCCGGCCTGCTCCAGCTCTGGGCGATCGGCCTCGGGGATGATTCCGCCCGCGACCACCAGCACATCGCTGGCACCAGAAGCGCGCAGGCTTGCAACCAACTTCGGCAGCAGGGTCGCATGGGCGCCCGAGAGAATCGAGCAGCCGACCACATCCACGTCCTCTTCAATTGCGGCGGCAACGATCGCATCAAGCGTGCGGCGCAGCCCCGTGTAGATCACCTCGAAGCCTTCGTCGCGCAGTCCGCGCGCCAGCACCTTGGCGCCACGGTCATGGCCGTCAAGGCCAGGCTTGGCGATCAACACACGAATGGGCGTTGTTCGCTTAGCCATGGAGCCCCTCGCGTCGCGCCACGCCACGATCATGGGCGCGCGCCAGCGCCTCGCGCAACGTGGCATCGGTGCGCAGCGACCCGCGCATCGCTTCGGTGGTCATCACAACGCCCGGCTGGCGTGCGCCGCGCGCCGCAAGGCAGAGATGCTCGGCGCTAATCAGCACGCCAACGCCGGCTGGCGCGAGGGCGTCGTTCAGTGCATCGGCGACCTGCGCGGTGAGGCGCTCCTGCACCTGCAGTCGGCGCGCAAAGGCATCAACGAGGCGTGGAATCTTCGAGAGGCCAACGATGCGACCGCTCGGCACGTAGCCAACGGTGGCGACGCCAGGGAACGGCAGAAGGTGGTGTTCGCAGAGGGCGTGGAACGGGATCCCCTCAACGACGACGAGATCTCCTGCAGGGGCACCCGCCGGCTCCTCAAAGACTGTGCCGAGAATCTCGTACGGATCACTCGCATAGCCACTGGTGAGCTCGAGCATGGCGCGAGCAACGCGGCCTGGGGTATCGACGAGCCCGTCACGCGCTGGATCCTCGCCAATGGCGCGCAGGATGGTCTCAGCCGCCTCAGCGATCCGGGCCTCGGCATCTGAAGTGGGCACGATTGCCCGCACTGTTTCGTTCTTTGCCTGCATTCGCTCATCCTACCCGCCCCGTCGTAGGATCTCCTCGTGGACCCCCTGGAAGAGATTGAACGCGTGGAGCAGTTGACCGAAGAGGCGCTGCGCGGCTTACCTGAACCCCTACGCTCCGCCGCCCAGGAGCTCCTCGTCACCGTGAGCCACGAGCCCGGCGCTGACCTCTATGGCGAGTTCTACGGGCTACCGAAGGGGATTGAGGGCGGCCTCGGCGAACCACCCCCCGAGGTGACCATCTACGCCGTGCCGCTGCTGGCCGACTTCCCCGACGTCGAGGAGCTACGGCGTGAGGTCCGCCGAACACTCATTCATGAAATCGGGCACTACCTTGGGCTGAGCGAAGAGGATCTGCACACTCGGGGTCTGGAGTAGGTTCGCCGCCGCTCGCTATGATGGCGGGGAAGGCGGAGAGAGCGTTCCGCCACAAAGAGAGCGCAGGGGGAACCATGGCGGAGATCAAGCACACCAGCGATGCAGCATTCCAGAAGGACGTCATGGAGTCGGGTCGCCCCGTCATTGTGGACTTCTGGGCACCGTGGTGTGGCCCGTGCAAGCTGGTGGCCCCAGAGCTCGAGAAGCTTGCGGCGCAGTACGACGGCAAGGTCGACATCGTGAAGGTGAACGTCGACGAGAACCCTGCCCTGCAGCAGGCGTTCAACATCATGTCGATCCCAACGATCGCCTACTTTAAGGGAGCCGGTGCCCAGCCGGTTGGCGCCGTCGGCTTCCAGACTGCTGAGCAGCTCGAGGCGCGCTTCGCGTTGAAGGAGCTCGCCTAACCCCTACGGCGTTGCCAACGCCGCTGCATAGGCGGCGAGACGTTCGGCAATGAGTGCGTTCGAAATGTCCGACGCTAAGAGCGCGCGCACGCGATCCACTTCGCCCGTATCAAAGAGGGTGATCACCTGGCGGTGATCGCCATTCAGTAGCGTGAACTGCTTCCCTGGCCAGTCACCAACCTTGATGTCGGCGATCTTCAGCCCTTGTGTCTTGCGGCCACCGCGCGCACCGCGCTCAAACGCATAGGCGAGGTTGTCGAGGGTCAGCCCGGTCGCGGCATAGACCACGAGCGAGTAGCCCGTCTTGTCAGGGAGTTCGAAGATGGCTCCTGCAGATCGCAACTCACGGATCCCCGCACCCCAGAGTGGGCCGAGGCGCAACTGTGAGCACTCTCGTCCAGAGTCGACCGTGACTGGGGTGGCATCCCAACCCGCCACGGGGAGCGCCGCCTCAAGCACGGTGTCGAAGCCTACGGCTCGCTGCTGATCAATCGTCTCGTTGCACGGGAGCGAGCCGTCGGGGGGCGTTGCTGGCGCGCAGGCACCCGCTGCAACCGCAAGAAGGAGTGCCGCAAGAAGCGTTCGCATATCGCTCATCATGACGCCTACTCCAACTCTCTGTTCGGATCAAAGAGTGGCGCTGTTGAGCGGCGGGTACTGCCGCGCGGCGGGTGTGACGCGCCGCGCTCATCGAGATCATCAAGCACCACATTCGCCGCGCGCACGAGCTCCTGATCGCGACGAACGTTGTCGGCGCACCAGACGAGATATCCCGGGTCGCGCTTCGCAACGTCGCCCACCGTTGCACCTTCGTAGCGCCCGAAGGCGAAGACGGTTGCGGCGGCCTCGCTCAGCGTTGGGCGTCGGTAGTCGGCAGGGAGTGGGGCGAAGCTCCGCTCCACTGGGCCAGCGGGTGAGCCTGGGAGCGGGCCGACGGGGCCACGCGGCGCACGTGGCGCCCACGGCTGCTCTGGGCGCCAGTTGATTGGCGCTGGGCGACTGGTGCGCGCGTTGGCCGCTGGGGCAGCATCCACAACGACGCTCGCGGTCACTGGCCGCTCCGGCTTATGCCCACCTTTTGCGGGTGGCTCGGCAACCGGTGCACCATCAGATGCCCACGCTTCAGCAAGCAGTGCTTCAGCGGCGGCATTGATGAGCGCCATCTCGCGCGTTGCCTCATCCGCACTCGCCTGGTCATTAACAAATCGATCGGGGTGATGCTCGCGTGCAAGCTGTCGACGCGCGGCGCGAATCTCATCGGCGCTCGCGCCGAGTGACACACCGAGCACCTCATGTGGCGTACGTCGCCCGGTCATCGCGAGGCATCCTCATCGGCGGCGCTCACCGCGGCAGAGACGAGTGCATCTTCGGCCGACATCGTGTCTGCGCCATCACCGCCACCACGGCCACTCTCTGGAGCCGGAGCGCCGAGGCTGATGTAGTCAGCGACCGCGGCATCTAGACCAACGTCGACACCAGCGCGCTCAGAGAGGATCCACTTGTGTTCCAGCGCATCGCAATAGGCCTGCAGCGCGTCACGCCCCGATGCGAGGTGCGGTCGTAGGCGGACAAGCGTTGGCTCGAGCACCTCGGCACGCCAGCGCGCTGCCACGAGCCCCGTCGCGAGTCGCTCGCCGCTCTGCACCTGCAGCCAGACGCCGTACTCATGCAGATCGTTCAAGAGGAGTTGCGCCTGGCCTTCAAGCGCATCAACGCCGGTGAGGCGCAGGAGCTGCTCGGCGTGGAAGCGGCGCGAGGCGATCGCCAGCGAGACGCGCATCCCCTCGCCGCTCGTGACGTCAAGACTCAACTCCTCGACCGCGAAGCCGAGCGCGTTCAGGTCGCGAATGCGGGTGGCAACGGCGCGGCGATCGCTGGCACTGGCAACGAAGGGGCGATGCAGCTGCGCCCAGAGTGCGGTGTATCGATCGCGAAGTGCCGCCGAGGCACGCACCGCCGCGTCGGTATCAACCTCACTGCCGCCCAAGGCGGCGGCGGCATCGGCGAGGCCGAAGGCGACGTTCTCCACCAGGATGTCGAGATCGTGCTGGCGCTGCCCATCGCTCAGCTGCTCCTGGTACTCCGCCGTCTCGGCATCCACGAGATACGCCTGCAGTCGGTTCCCGTCGCGCTTCAAGAGTGCATTTGCCAGTGAGCCGTCGCCCCACCAGACGCCGTGTCGGTGCAGGTCAACGAGGAGAACAGCGAGGGCATCGAGGAGTCGCCCAGAGAACTGGCCCGAGGTCGCGGCACCCGGGGTGCTGAGCAAGCGGCGGTACTGAATACTGCCGCGCAGGTAGTCGGTGATGACGAAGCCCTCGCCATCGCCACGATCGACGGCGCCAACGGGCGTCACGGCCGGCATCCCCGCCGATTCGAGGCGACGCAGAATGACGAACTCGCGCTCCACCAGTGGTGCAGGGAGCTCCTTGATGGCCAGGAGTCGGCCGGCCACGCGCACGAAGCGCACAAGGTGGCGTGATGGCCCTACTTCGAGCGGAACCAGCTCCACCTCGGGGCTCGCCCAGTCGCGCAGCGGCTTCGCCCACGGGAGCGCGATCAGCGCCGGTTCAGGGCTCCGTAGCGTGACGTGTGGGGCAATTACAGACATAGAGACCAAGTGTAGCCCCCTCCCCTACGATGAGGGAGAACGAAGGAGGCTCCATGCGCAACCTATTGAAGGCAATTGAGATCTCGCGACCCCTGCTCTGGCTGAACACGTCGATGCCGCTGCTCTGGGGTGCGATTGGGTTGCGCGGCGAACTTGTTGCGAGCGATGTGGTGCTCTTCGCCTTCTTCCTCTTCCCGTACAACTATTTCTTGCACGCGCCAAATGACTACTTCGACTTTGAGACCGACGCACGCAATCCGCGCAAGGGCGGTGTTGAGGGCGCCCTCACGCCGAAGCCGCTCCTGGCGCGACACGCGATCATCAGCACCCTGCTGCTCGCCCCGTTCCTCATCTTCGTCGCCGCCACCTATCCGCCACTCACCCTCCTCTCGCTGCTGGTGCTCCTGATTCTGTCTGCCGGATACAACGCACCACCAACGCGCCTGAAGGGGCGACCAGTCCTCGACTCACTGACCAACGTGCTGTACGCGATTCCGCTGCAGGTTGGCCTGCATGCCGCGGGGAGCACCAACCTGATCGACACACCGGTGCTCGTCTTCGCCGCCTGGGGAATCGGCGCACATGCGCTCACCACCATCACCGATCGCGATGA
>JBBAWJ010000014.1:0-22293 GCA_040397255.1 Candidatus Limnocylindrus sp. | reverse complement strand
CGTTCGGAGCGCGTCGCCAAACTGAACCGACTCTTGCGCATCGAAGAGCAGCTCGGCGCACGTGCGATCTATGCCGGCCGTAGCGCCTTCTCGCACGTGACCCACGCATGAGCCGCTTTGTGGATCGCGGCGCAACGGTCGCTGCCTTTGTTGGTATCGGCATGGCGCTCACCGTTGCGGTGAGCTTCTTGATGGTGATCCCGATCGATCCCGCCTACATCGTCTTCGCGCCGCTCTCGGGACTTCTCATCGGCTGGTACGGGAATCAACGCGCCGGTCAACTGCGTGGTCGCCCCGGTCGCATCTTTGCGAATGCAGGTTGGAGTGGTGCAATCACCGCCGTCACCTTTGCTGCGCTCTTCCTTGCGGTGAAGCTCTTCTTCTTTTCGCTTGATCCTGGCTACCGCGACGAGAAGCAGGGCGGCTCTTTCAAATGCAAAGCGGGTCCAGAGTGCGTCTACGTGCGCTACCAGGGTGCCGATGGCGGTGAGGCCGCGCTCGCTGAGGCGGGCATTACTGATGTGGCCTCATTCACCGAATGGTATTGGGATGGCCAGATGGGGACGGCGCGATTGCTGATTGGCGGCACGACACTCGCCGCACTATTTGGTGGGTTGTTCTACTGGCCGAGCGCACCGCGCGTGAAGCGCGAGGAGCCTGTCGCCTAATCGTCATCCCGCCACACTGCGCGATGCGCAGCGGGCGGTCGATCGATTCGTTCGCTTAGGCCTTTGGCGCCGCCTTCTTGACAGCAGGCTTCTTGGCGGCTGGCTTCTTCGCAGCCGCCTTCTTGGCAGCTGGCTTTGCAGCGGCGGCCGGAGCCTTTGGTGCAGCAACCTTCTTCGGTGCCGACTTCTTCTTGTTCACGACCTTTGGCATCACGCCGCCAGCGGCGGCCGCCCGGGCAGCCTTCTTGGCGAGGCGCGACTTGCGTCGAGCCGCAGCGTTCTTGTGAATGGCACCGTGCTTCGCAGCGCGGTCAAGGGCGCTCGACGCCTTGTTGACGGCGGCGGCGGTGTCGCCCTGGGTCTGGCCGGTAATGATCTCGAGCGCCTTCGCCACGAGGCTCTTGGCGACGGTTCGCTGTGGCTGCTGCACCGCGTTGCGGCGGGCAGAGGCGCGAACCTCTTTCAGCGACTGCGGTGTTCGTGCACCTTTGTACTTGCGCGGGGTCTTTCCCATTGGTCACTCCATCAGCTTCTGGGGCTCGGTTGAGCCGTCGGGCGATCGTAGCAGAGGCTCCGCCACGCTCCGCCCCCAGTGCCCTTCGGCGGGGCTGGCAAGAGCGTGCGATCCTTAGTGCATGAGCACCATCCCGCAGTCTCGGCTGCGCAACTTCAGCATCATCGCGCACATCGACCACGGGAAGTCGACCCTGGCCGATCGCCTCCTTGAGGCGACCCACACGGTCGAGGCCCGGCTGATGACCTCGCAGATGCTCGACTCCATGGACCTGGAACGCGAGAAGGGGATCACGATCAAGGCGCGTGCGGTGCGCCTGGACTACGTGGCGAACGATGGACTCACCTACGGACTCAACCTGATTGATACGCCAGGGCACGTCGACTTCGCCTACGAGGTCTCGCGAAGCCTACAGGCCTGCGACGGCGCGATCCTCGTTGTGGATGCGAGCCAAGGGATCGAAGCGCAGACGCTCGCCAACGTGCACCTGGCGATGAAGCTCGGACTAGTGATCATTCCGGTGCTGAACAAGATCGACCTCCCCGCCGCCGATCCTGAGGCGGTGATGAGCGAACTCGAAGACTCCCTCGCCATTCCACGCGAAGAGGTGATCCTTTCGTCGGCGAAGTCGGGGATCGGCATCTCCGAAATTCTCGAGGCACTCGTTGCGCGCATCCCGGCACCGAGTGGTCCGCTTGATGCGCCGCTCCGTGCGCTGGTCTTTGACTCGCACTACGACACGTACAAGGGCGTTGTGAACTACATCCGAATCCAAGAGGGTCGACTCAAGGCGGGCGATCCGATTCTAATGATGGGCTCCGGCGTGACCTGCGTTCCGGTGGAGCTCGGCTACTTCCGACCGCAACACGTGCCGGTGCAAGAGTTGGTCGCAGGCGAGGTCGGCTACATCGCAACTGGTTTGAAGAGCGTGCGCGACGCACGCGTTGGCGACACGGTCACATCGCAAACGAGTCCCGCCACCGAACCGCTCCCTGGGTACCAGGTTGCGCTGCCGCTCGTCTTCGCCGGACTGTATCCGCTTGGTGGCGAGCATTACCCCGCGTTGCGCGAGGCGCTCGAGAAGTTGCACCTCAACGACGCCAGCTTCACCTTTGAGGCGGAGTCGTCGGCCGCCCTCGGCTTCGGCTTCCGCTGCGGCTTCCTCGGCCTCCTGCACATGGAGATCGTGCAGGAACGACTCGAGCGTGAGTTCAACCTGCAGCTGATCGCTTCAGCCCCCTCCTGCAAGTACCAGGTGATGCTCAGTGGTGGCAAGGGGGAGATGCGAATTAACAACCCCGCCCAGCTGCCGAGCCCGAATCATATCGACGAGATTCGCGAGCCTTGGGTCGCCGCCTCGGTGGTAACCCCATCGACCTACATCGGCACGATCATGGAGCTCTCCACCGACAAGCGCGGCATCTTTGACGGGATGGAGTATCTCGACGAGAAGCGCGTGGTGATGCGCTTCCAGATTCCGCTCGCCGAACTGATCGTTGACTACTTCGACCAGCTGAAGAGCCGCACCCAGGGATACGCGTCGTTGGATTACACCGAATCTGAGTATCGTGTTGCGCCACTCGTCAAGCTCGACATTCTCGTGAACGGCGAACCGGTCGACGCACTCAGCACCATCATCCACCGTGACCGCGCGCAGAGTGCCGGCCGTGTCCTCGCAGCGAAACTGAAAGAGCTGATTCCGCGCCAGATGTTTGAGGTGCCGATCCAGGCGGCGATCGGCGGCACCGTGATCGCGCGCGAGACGGTAAAGGCGGTTCGCAAGAACGTGCTCGCGAAGTGCTACGGCGGGGACATCACCCGAAAGAAGAAGCTGCTCGAGAAGCAGAAAGAGGGTAAGGAGCGCATGAAGCGCGTCGGCTCCGTTGAGATTCCGCAAGAGGCCTTCCTCGCCGTCTTGCGCACCGACGCGGATTAACGTGACGTTGGGCGCGCAGCCCGCTCCGCCGCGCGGACTCTATCTGCATGTGCCCTTCTGTCGTTCGCTCTGTCCGTACTGTGACTTCGTGGTCGTTGCGGGTGCCGCAGCCTTCGGCCCGCGCTCCCGCATGGGCGGCTATCTCAACGCAGTCGAACAAGAGATTGATCTGCGCGCGAAGCTAGCCGACACGCAGTTCGGCAGCCTCGGCTCTGCAAATCGCCAGCCGCTCGAGACCCTCTACCTCGGTGGCGGCACCCCATCGCTGCTCCCAACCGACCGACTCGCCGCGCTCATTGATCGCATTCGCGACCGTTTCGGGCTCACTCCCGATGCCGAGGTGACCCTCGAGGCGAACCCCGGCGCCGATGAGCGGGGCGACTTGGCCGGTGTCGTGCAGGCTGGCGTCACCCGGCTCAGCGTTGGCGTGCAGGTGATGGATACAACCGCCCTCCGCTCCCTCGGCCGACGGCACACCCCCGACGACGTGGTGGCGACGATCGCCGCCGCACGTGCGGCAGGGTTCGCCAGCCTCTCCATGGACCTCCTCGCCGACCTTCCCGACCTCCCCTTTGACGCCTGGGCGGCGAGCCTCGACGCGGCGATCGCCCTCGCCCCCGACCACCTCAGCGTCTACGCCCTCACGCTCAGCCTCGGCCCTGATGAGTCTGGCGACGACCGCCTCGCGACCCCGGCGGGTGCCGTCGCCTGGCGGGAGCGGGCCGCCGCCGCCCAAGACGAGGAGCGCGGCGCGCTGGAGCTCGAGCATCTCAACAGCCGCCTCCCTGCCGCTGGTTACGACTGGTACGAGATCAGCAACTGGGCAACCGCCGGCCATGCATCGCGACACAACACCCTCTACTGGGAGCGCGCCAGCGTTGCCGCCGTTGGCCCAGGGGCGCACGCCTTTGACGGCGCCACGCGCCGCTGGAACTCCGCCAACCTCGACGCCTGGGAGGGGGCCCTTCAGCAGGGCGAACTTCCCCCAGGTGGTGAATCTCCCGCCGAGAGCGGCGCTGCAGGTGCCGCAGAGGGCTTGGTGCTTGCACTGCGTATGGCTCGCGGTGTTGATCGCGATGTCGCCG
This sequence comes from Candidatus Limnocylindrus sp., assembly GCA_040397255.1. Classification (GTDB taxonomy): domain Bacteria; phylum Chloroflexota; class Limnocylindria; order Limnocylindrales; family Limnocylindraceae; genus Limnocylindrus. Next base: position 18,090 of record JBBAWJ010000014.1, on the reverse strand, counting down.
TGCGCGACGGATTCAGTGAGGCAATTACCTGGGGCGAATCAAACGGCCTGCTCGTGCCACATCCGTCGGATGCGTCACGCATTCAGCTGACGCTGCGCGGCCGCCTACTGAGCAACGAACTTTTCTCAAGGATTGTGTAGCGAGCATCGCGCGTTTTCGCGATGTGAATCAGTTCGGCGCGGCGAGATCGCGGCGCGGGAAGATGTAGAAGGCCCAGACCGCAGCGATCAAGGTCACCACACCGAAAATCAGTGCCGATGAACTGTCAACGGTGCCGTTGAGTAGGTCAACCGGCGAGAAGTGATTGAAGAGTGAGAGGTACTGGTACGGCTCCACCACATCCCAGAACGAGCCGATGACTTCAATGATGTAGTTGAACATGATGAACGAGACGGTGATCGCCATTGCGGGGGCGGTGCGATCAAAGCTGCCACTGGTGGCGATGCCGATCGTTGCAAACATGCCCCAGAAGAGCGCACCGAACGCCCAGAGGATTGGCAGCTGTTCGAAGGCGAGCTGGTCGGTGACTCCGGCGATCTGTGCACCGAGGATGGTGCCGCCGATGTAGGCGAGTGAGACGAGTGCTGCGCCGACCCAACCCTCGATCATCATGGTGGCAAGGATGGTGCGGCGGCTCAGCGGCCGGCTCAGCAGCAGTTCAAGGGTGCCGCGCTGACGCTCGCCCGAGATGGCGCCGACGGTGAGGCCAGCGCTCAAGATGCCGAAGAGGGCGATGGAGATTGGGTGGATAAAGCCTACTGAGATCGTGCGCGCCAGGCTGGAGAAGTTGCCTCCAGGCGGTCGACCTGGGTTTTCTGCAAGTGACTCTTGGACCGCCTGATAGATGACGGGGAAGAGGAGCGACCAGACGACCACCACGGCAAGCCCAACAGCGAGGCGAATGCGGTGGCCGCGCAGTAGGCGTAGGAATAGGGTTGCGTTAATCATCGGGAGCTCCTCTTCTTGGCTGGACTCTTCTTCGCCGGTGTCTTCTTTGCGGGTGCGCGCTTCGCGACTGGTCGCTTTGCCACAGGCTTCGGCTTCGCCTTCTTCACCTCGGCAACCTCGGGGAAGACCTGAACGACGCCAGAGCTGTGTCGCGCATCACCGTAATACGACATAAAGGCCTCTTCAAGGCTTGCCGCCTCAACTAGCAGGTCGCGTAGCCCAGATGTTTGTAGTCGCGCGACGAGTTTCGGTACGGCTGCCGGCTCTGCTTCGCAGCTGACGCGGTAGCCGCTCTTTCCTTCTGGGGCGACCTTGACGCCGAAGACGCCGGCGAGTGTGGTGAGGCGCGTTGGCTTGCGCGCGACGAGCGCATCAACGCGGCGCCGCTGGAATCGTACGAGCGTCTCCACCGTCTCAAGGGCGACTAGCTTGCCGCCGCGCACGATGGCGACGCGATTGCAGATGCGCTCCACCTCGCTGATCAGGTGGCTGCTAAAGAAGACGGTGCGTCCGGCGGCGACGCGCTCCAGGAGCAGCTCCTGCAACGAGCGTTGCATCAACGGGTCGAGACCCTCGGAGGGCTCATCAAGAATCAGCAGCTCTGGGTCAGTCTCAAGCGCCTGCACGACGCCGATCTTCTGGCGCATGCCGCGGCTGTAGTCGCGCACCGGTCGCTTCAAGATTGCATCGGAGAGTTCGAGCACCTCCATGATGCGATGGCGCAGGAGTGATGGTCGGCCGCTCAAGGCGCGCATGTGGTCGAGGTACTCACGGCCGCTCATGTAGTCGTAGACGGCGAAGCCTGAGGGTAGGTAGCCAACACGGCGACGGATCTCGACCGAGTCTTTGACGATGTCGAGGCCGAGCACCGAAGCGGAGCCGGCGGTTGGGTGCAGGAAGCCGAGGAGGGTGCGAATCGCGGTGCTCTTCCCCGCGCCGTTTGGACCAAGGAAGCCGAAGAGCTCACCCTCTTTGATCTCGAGGTCGAGAGAGGTGAGCGCCTTGATCTCGCCAGTGCGGCCGTAGTGCTTCGTGAGGGCACGGGTTTGAATGGCGAATGAGCTGGACATGCCCAAATAGTAGACCTTTGACCCAAACACGCTCCTCCCCCTAGACTGAGTTGGCACTCGACATCTGCCGAGTGCCAAGAGAAGAGGTGGGCATGGTTCGACGACAGCGACGCACCGGACTTCTGGACGATCGCGCCCGCGTCATCCTCGCCGCCCTCGTGGAGGAGCACATCCGCACGGCTATCCCCGTCGGATCGATGGCCCTCTCAGACGGCTACGACCTTGGTGTCTCGCCCGCCACCGTGCGCGGGGTGCTCGTTGAACTTGAGGAGCTCGGCCTGCTCATACAGCCACACACCTCCGCCGGTCGCATCCCCACTGACCTCGGCTATCGCACCTACGCGGTGGAGATCGCCACCCCCGACGAGGTCACCCCCGTTGATCAGCTCATGATTCGGCACCAGTTCGGCCAAGCTGAAGGGGGCGCCGACCAGTGGTTCCGAATCGCCGCCACCACGCTGGCCAGCTCTTCACGCGCTGCGGGGATCGCCACGCCGATGCGCCCGACCTCCGCGCAACTCCGCCACATCGACCTGGTGCGCACCGCCGACCGCCTCGCCACCCTGATCGCCGTGGTGAGCGATGGGAGCGTGCGCCCAACCCTGCTGCCACTCCCAGAGGGGGCAGACCAAGATGCCCTCACCGCCGTAGCAAGTCGCCTGAATGCGACGGTGCTCAACAAGAGTTCGGCGCAACTCGCCGCCGCCGCCACGAGCCTCCCCGAGTCGCTGCCGAACCGCGCCATCGTGCGGACCGTGCTGGAGCGCACCAGCCGCCTCCTCGCTGAAATCGACGATGCGGCGGTCGAGCACGTCTATAGCGACGGCCTCCTCAATGTGATGGAGGCCCCCGAGTTCGCGGAGAGTTCGCGAGTGCGCAACGTCTTCACCGCACTCGAAGGGCGCGGCTACTTGGGCAACCTGGTGCACGAGGTGGTGCAGGGTGGACAGGTTCGACTCTTTATCGGCAGCGAGAACGTGCCGATTGAGATGCACGGCGTCTCCTTGATCCTTGCCCCGTATGGCGTTCCCGGGCAGGCGCTCGGCGTGGTGGGGGTCCTTGGACCAACCCGCATGCCGTACCCGCGGGCGGTCGGCTCGGTCCAGTTCGTGGCCAACCTCCTCTCGGAGCTCGTCACCCGCTTCCATCGCGCCTAGCGCTTGACTCCCGCCGCCCCGCGGCGTATTCTCCCCTCAGCGAGTTAGCACTCTAATCGTTTGAGTGCTAACTTACGCACGAGCCCTCCCGGAATCGGGGGCTCCTGAGCACAAAAGGGGGCACGCATGACCCAACCGACGATCGAGTCAGAGGCAACCGAGCAGGAGGCGCCTGAGCTCGATCCGCTCGCCGCCGCCCTCTTGGAGCGCGACGAGCAGATCGCCGCCCACCAGCGCACCGCCGCCGATTTCACCAACTTCCGCCGCCGCACCGCCGAGGAGCGGGAGCGCGAGGCCGGTCTGGCGAGCGAGTTACTCCTGATTAAGGCCTTGGCGGTCGCCGACGACATGGACCGCGCCCTCGCGGCAGTGCCGGCAAACCTGACGGCCGAGCCGTGGGTCGAAGGGGTTGCCGCCATTCATCGAAAGCTCCTGGCGCTCTTGGAGAGCGAAGGGGTAACCCCATTTGAATCGGTCGGCAAGGCATTTGATCCGCGGGAACACGAGGCGATTGCCCAGGTTCCCGGCAGTGGCAAGCCCGCCGGCGAAGTGATCGCCGAGCATCAAAAAGGGTGGCGAATTCGTGACCGAATTCTGCGACCTGCGGTGGTGAGTGTGGCGAACGATTAACGGAGCGACCGCTCCACATAGCGTAGAAATTTTGGCAGTAAGTAAGTAAGTAAAGGAGAACCTACATGGGAAAGATTATCGGGATCGATCTGGGAACCACGAACAGCGTTGTTGCCGCCATGGTCGGCGGCGAGCCGACGGTGATTAGCTCCGCCGAAGGCGGACGAACCGTTCCATCTGTTGTTGGATTCGGCAAGGGCGGCGAGCGACTCGTCGGCCAGCTGGCAAAGCGCCAAGCGGTAACGAATCCAACGAACACCGTCTTTAGCATCAAGCGCTTCATGGGTCGACGTTTTGATGACGTTGAGTCGTTGAAGACGAAGGGTCTCGTTCCCTACGTTGTAGAGAAGGATGCCGGCAGCGACGGCGTGAAGGTCAAGGTTGATAGCGGATCCTATTCGCCACAAGAGATCTCGGCGATGATTTTGCAGAAGCTCAAGGCCGATGCAGAGGCGTTCCTCGGCGAGAAGATCACCGAAGCCGTGATAACGGTGCCGGCCTACTTCGACGACACGCAGCGACAGGCGACGAAAGATGCCGGCAGCATTGCCGGCCTCGATGTGAAGCGCATCATCAACGAGCCAACCGCTGCGGCGCTCGCCTACGGTCTCGACAAGAAGAAGGAAGAGAGGATCGCCGTCTACGACCTTGGTGGCGGAACGTTCGACATCTCGATCCTGGAGCTTGGCGACGGCGTCTTTGAGGTGAAGTCGTCCAACGGCGACACCCACCTTGGCGGCGACGACTTTGACCAGCGGATCATCGACTGGCTCTTGGCCGAGTTCAAGAAAGACCAGGGGATCGACCTCTCAAAGGATCAGCAGGCTCTTCAGCGCCTCAAGGAGGCGGCGGAGAAGGCCAAGATTGAGCTCTCCGGCACCGGCCAGACCGAGATCAACCTGCCGTACATCACGGCCGACGCGACCGGTCCGAAGCACGTGGTGGTGACCCTGACCCGAGCGAAGCTCGAGTCACTGGTCGCCGACCTGATTGAGAAGACGAAGGCTCCAGTGCTCGCCGCACTGAAGGACTCAGGCCTCAAGGCGTCGGAGATCGACGAGGTCGTTCTCGTTGGCGGCATGACGCGCATGCCCGCCGTTGTTGAGGCGGTCAAGGCGCTCTTCGGTGGCAAGGAGCCATCAAAGGGTGTGAACCCTGACGAGGTGGTGGCCATCGGCGCAGCAATCCAGGGCGGCGTCCTCGCGGGCGACGTTAAGGATGTGCTGCTGCTCGACGTGACGCCGCTCTCGCTCGGCATTGAGACGCTGGGTGGCGTGATGACGAAGCTCATCGAGCGCAACACGACGATCCCAACCTCAAAGAGCCAGACGTTCTCGACGGCCTCCGACAACCAGCCGCAGGTGGAGATCCACGTGCTGCAGGGTGAGCGCGAGTTTGCCGCCGACAACAAGACGCTCGGCAAGTTCATCCTCTCCGGGATCCCCGCCGCTCCGCGCGGCGTGCCACAGGTTGAGGTGACGTTCGACATTGACGCGAACGGCATCCTCGATGTGAAGGCGAAGGATCGTGCGACGGGCAAGGAGCAGCAGGTGCGCATCACCGGCAGCTCGATGCTCGGCAAGGAAGATGTTGACCGCATGGTGCGCGAGGCGAAGGATCATGAGGCAGAAGACAAGGCACGCCGCGAGGCGGTCGACTTCCGCAATCAGACCGAAGCGCTCGCCTTCCAAGCGGAGAAGACGCTGACCGATCTTGGCGACAAGGTCGATGCGGCGAAGAAGAGCGAAGCGGAGGGGCTCATTGTGGAGGTCCGCGAGGCCCTCAAGGGTGAGGACCAGACGCTCCTGAAGGAGAAGGGCGAGGCGCTCGCGCGACTCATGTCAGAGATCGGCACCGCCGCCTACCAGCAGGGTCAGGCCGAGGGTGCTGATAGCGCCGAAACCGGTGAGCCAACCCCTGCCAGCGAGGAGACGATCGAAGGCGAAGCGAAGGAGGTCTAACCTATGGGTATGACCAACTCCGCAGCTGAACCTACCGCGCTGATCCGCGCCCAAGGCCTGACGAAGGTCTTCGGCGCGCGTTCGGCCGTGGCTGGTATCGACTTCGAGGTCCGCGACGGCGAGTTCTTCGGCTTCCTCGGACCGAACGGTGCAGGGAAGACGACGACGATGCGCATGATCGCGGGCGTCTCACCACGAACCTCGGGCACCCTCGAGATCTTTGGGCAGGACCCAGATCTTCACGGCTCGGAGATTCGCGGCCAGATCGGCGTCGTGCACCAGCAAGAGACGCTCGATATGGAGCTGACGGTTCGCGAGAACCTACTCATCTTCGGTCGCTTCTTCGGTATGGATCGCCCAGCAATTGCGACGCGCGCTGATGAACTCCTTGAACTCTTCCAGCTGAGTGACCGCGCCAAGGATCAGGTGGAGCCGCTCTCGGGCGGCATGAAGCGCCGACTCTCCATTGCGCGATCACTCATCGCCAGCCCGCGCATTTTGATGCTCGACGAGCCGACGACCGGACTCGACCCACAGGCGCGACACCTGCTCTGGGATGCGCTGCAGCGCTTGAAGCGCGGCGGCACCACGATCGTGTTGACCACCCACTACATGGACGAGGCCGAACAACTCTGTGACCGACTGGTAGTGATGGATCAGGCGAAGATCGTCGCCGAGGGCTCACCGCGACAGCTCATCGTTGAACATGCGTCGCGTGAAGTGCTTGAGCTGCGCTTCCCGAATGGCACCGAATCCATTGACGTAAAGGTGTTGGAAGGGATCGGCGATCGGTACGAGCGCCTCGCGGAGCGCGTGATCATTGGTTGTGAGAACGGCGAAGCGGCGCACGCTCGCGCGTTGGAGCACGGCCTTGATCCAGAGAGTTGGCTCGTGCGACGCTCAAGCCTTGAGGACGTCTTCCTTCGCCTTACGGGCCGGACACTCGACGAGTGAGCGCCGCGCAGAGCGCTACGCCGCTGCGTGCACGCAGCCGTCTCGCTGCGATTCGCGAAGCGGCACCACACCCAACGCGCTGGCGTCACATTGTTGGCTACATGCTTTCCGTCTATCGACGCGAGTGGCAGGGGTCGGTCTTTAGCGGCTTCATTGAGCCAATCGTAGTTCTTGCGGGGCTCGGTATTGGGCTCGGTGTACTGGTCGGCGATAAGGCCGCCGAGATTACTGGTGGAGTGAGCTATGTGGCCTACATCGCACCAGCACTGATGGTCAGCTCGGCAATGAATCTTGCGACCAGCGAGGCGGCGTGGCCGATCTTGGCGCGCGTTGCCTGGGTGCGCATCTACCACGCGATCATCGCCACCCCGCTCAACGCCGCCGACGTGATGGTCGGTGCGATCGCCTTCATCGTGGGGAAGGTCGCCTTCGCAGCCGCCTTCTTCGCGGGGGTGCTCCTGATCACGGGGATTGCGACCAGCCCAGAAGGGGCCCTCGGCATGCTTGTCGTCTCCACCCTTACCGCCTTCGCCTTCGGCGCCCCGATGGCCGCCTTCTCCGTTACGCAGAAGTCTGACCAGGGGTTCGCCTTCCTCTTCCGGCTGATCATCACGCCGCTCACCTTCTTCTCGGGGACCTACTTCCCGATCGAGAATCTGCCGTTTGCCGCCCAGGTGCTCTCCTGGTGCACCCCCCTCGCACACGGGGTCGCCCTCAGCCGTGCGCTGGCGCTAGGCACGCCGCTGACTAACCTTGGCATCCACGTCGCCGCACTCCTCCTCTGGGGGATCGTCGGCACCATTGCGGCGATCTACCTCTTCCGCAAGAGGATGCTGAAGTGATCGCCAGCCTCGCCCCGCGCGCCTTTAGCGTCTTTGAGCGCAACCTCTTCGTCTATCGCCGACAGTGGCTGATGATCGTGACCGGATTCTTTGAGCCGCTCTTCTTCTTGCTCGGCATCGGCTACGGTGTTGGTGGCGTGATCGGCACCATTCCGTACGGCGGTGTCGATGTCCCGTATGCGGCCTTCGTCGCCCCAGCGCTTCTTGCGAGCGCCGCAATGAACGGCGCAATCTTCGACTCCACCTTCAACATCTTCTACAAGTTGAAGTACGGCAAGATCTACGATGCGATCCTCTCCACCCCAGTCGGTGTGGGTGACCTCGCCGTTGGTGAGCTGCTCTGGTCAAACCTGCGCGGCGTGATCTACGCCACCGCCTTCCTCGTCGTGATGCTCGTCCTTGGCCTCGTGCAGTCGCCGCTCGCGCTACTAGCGCCGGTTGCGGTGATCTTCATCGGCTTCTCATTCGGTGCCGCTGGATTCGCCATCACCACGCACATGCGCTCATGGAAAGACTTTGACTTCCTCTTCATCGTGCTGACACCACTCTTCCTCTTCTCGGCGACCTTCTACCCGGTTGAGATCTACCCAGGAGCGCTGCGATGGATCGTGGAGCTTTCGCCGCTGACGCGCGGCACGCACCTGGTGCGCTCACTCTGCTTCGGCGACCTCAACTGGCTCATGCTGGTCGACATCGCCTACCTCTCAGCAATTAGCTTCATTGGCTATCGCCATGCGGTACGCCGACTCGGCGTGCTGCTGCTGAAGTAGGCGCGACATGGCACGTGACTTTTACGCGATCCTCGGCGTTCCAAAGGGGGCGAGTGCCGACGACATCAAGAAGGCATTCCGCAAGGCGGCCCAGAAGCATCACCCCGACGTTTCGAAGGCGCCCGACGCCGCGGCGAAGTTCAAGGAGATCAACGACGCCTATCAGGTGCTCTCCGACGCGGGGCAACGTGCGCGCTACGACCAGTTCGGCGAGGCCGGGGTTGGCGGTGGAGCGGGTGGCTCAGGCGGCGGAGCAGGCGGATTTCCTGGTGGATTCCCAGGTGGCTTTCAGGGTGGCTTCGGCGGCGGTGGCATTGAGGACCTCTTTGAGGGGTTCTTTGGCGGTGGCGGTCGCGGCGCGCGCCGCAGCGGCCCACCACCGGGTGATGACATGCGCTACGACCTGCGCGTGGAGTTCAGCGAATCGATCCGTGGCGGCACCCGCGACCTCGACCTAAAGATGAAGGTCAACTGCGATGGCTGCGCGGGGAGTGGCGCCGCAAAGGGCTCCGGAACCAAGGAGTGCGACGGCTGCGGCGGGCGCGGCTCGGTGCGCACCGTGCGCCAAACTATGCTCGGCCAGATGGCGGTCCAGGCGCCGTGCGCCAAGTGCGGCGGCGAGGGGCGCATCATCGAAAAGCAGTGCCCAACCTGTCGCGGCGAGGGGCGACTTAACGGCTCCAAGCGACTGCATGTGGAGATTCCACCCGGCGTTGATGACGGCACGCAGATTCGACTGAGCGGTCAGGGTGAACCGGGTCGTCGCGGCGGCCCCGCCGGAAATCTCTACGTCGTCATCGAGGTGAAGGAGCATCCGCAGCTGGTGCGCGACGGGATTGACCTCACCACGGAGATCCCACTCTCCATCTCGCAGGCGGCACTCGGCGCGCGCGTGGTGGTGCCCACCGCCGAAGGCGAAGAGGAGATCGAGATCAAATCAGGGACGCAGCCAAACGATGTCGTGCGCCTAAAGGGGCGCGGCGCGCCAAACGTGCGACGTCCAAGCCAGCGCGGCGATCTACTGATTCACATCGTTATTGAGGTACCAAAGAAGCTGAGCGGCGATCAGCGCAAGGCGCTCGAGGCGTATGCGAAGGCGAGTGGCGAGGACCACCACTGAGCACCGACGGCTGGCTCGAACTCAGCATCGAGTGCGACCCTGAAGCCGCCGAGGCGATCAGCGAACGACTCGGACGCCTCGCCCCCTCTGGCACCAGCGCCGAACCGGCCACACCACCACCCATCGATGGTGACGCACTTGGCCCCATCTACGACCCGACCGCGCCGGTGCGCATTCGCGCCTGGCTTCCCGACACCACAAGCAATCGCGCCGCTACTGACGCTCTGGTGACGGAGCTCGAACGGTTCGCCGCCTTTTCCAGTGGTGGTGTTGGCCTACGTGGCATTGGGCCACTCCTTGTACGACCGATCCCCGCCGAAGAGTGGGCGACGAGCTGGCGCGCAGAATTCCCGATCCTGCGTGTCGGCCGCATCGTGGTGCGCCCGCCGTGGCGCGAGCACACCGCCACCCCTGGCGACGCCGTGGTGACGATTGATCCGGGCCAGGCGTTTGGCACGGGACTCCACCCAACGACACGCCTCGCGCTCATCGGTCTTGAGAAATGGAGCACTGACGGTCGACTCGGCGAGCTCCCACGAAGCGGCCCGGGCGTGCTCGATGTTGGAACAGGGAGCGGCATCCTTCTACTGGCCGCGATCGCCCTTGGCGCATCGCACGGCACTGGCGTCGATATTGATCCGCTCTCTGTTGCCGCCGCTACCGAGAATGCGGCACGCAACGGCGTCGCCGAGCGCGTGACCATTCAGGCGGGTTCCCTTCCGATTAGCGCACCGACACCGCTGGTGATGGCAAACCTGGTTGCCTCGCTGCACATTGAACTTGCCCCGCTCCTGGTTGGCGCGATGGCGCCGGGTGGCCGACTCCTGGCGAGCGGCATGTTTATCTCGCGCGCCAATGAGGCAATTGCGGCGCTGCAGGCTGCGGGTGCAACGCTCGTCGAACGCTGGGAGGAGGGGGAGTGGGTCGCCGCCGAATTCAGCGACGGTCGCGCTACACTCGCATCATGAGTGACTGCCTCTTCTGCAAGATCATCGCTGGCGAGATTCCGAGCACGCAGCGACACAGCTCGGATCTTGTGGTCGCCTTCAACGACATTGCGCCGCAGGCGCCGCTCCATGTCTTGATTGTGCCGCGCGAACACATCGGCTCCGCCGCCGACCTGCGCGACACGCCCGCACACGGCGCACTCTTGGCGCGCATGCATCACGTGGCGCAAGAGATTGCGGTGGAGGCTGGCTACGGCGACCGCGGCTGGCGGCTGGTCAGCAACGTTGGCGTTGAGGGTGGCCAGGCGATTGAGCATCTGCACTATCACCTGCTCGCTGGGCGGCAACTGGCGTGGCCACCGGGATGAGCGAGGCCCCAGTCACACGCAAGCGAGGCTTCCCGTACCGCACCGTAATCGTGCTGGTCGGCGGCATGGCGATCTTTAGCTTCTTGTCGGGCGGTGGACCGACCGCCGAGCCGCAGGGTCCCGCCGCATCGGCGGCGCCCACGGCTCGCAGCTCCGCAGAGGCGGCACAGGCGGAGGGGCTCCTCGTTTCGGTAGTGACTGCTGCAGGCCTCGGGCCCATTCTGAACAGCGCCGATGTTCGCCCGCCACTTCCGCCAGAGATGAACAGCCTCCCCCGAACGGTGGTCCGCGCCGCCTCGACGCGTGACCCGAACGGCATCCCGCTCATCGCGATCTCGTTTGTCGATGCCGCCGCCGCGCGGGCCGCTGCCACGCAGCTCGCCGCCTATCTGGTCGCTCCGGTGAACCTGGTGCTTGTCCCCCCAGGCGCTCAATTCAGCCTCTTCCAGTCGGGGAACCTGCTCGTGATCCTGCAGCGCACCCCCTCGGCCGACCTCGACAGTGAGGCGGCGAATACCCTCCTGCTGACCCTCCAGGGGATGCTCGAAGAGGTCCCCCTCCCGCGCTAAGTCGCCCTCGTGCGGGGGATCGGCTATCCTCCTCCCCTTAGGAGGTGCCACTTGGCAGAAGTACGTATTGGTGACAACGAGTCTTTCGAGGCCGCGCTGCGCCGTTTCAATAAGAAGGTCCAGCAGGCCGGCATCTTGGCCGAATCGCGCCGCCGCGAAGCGTTTGAGAACGCCGCGGAGAAGAAGAAGCGCAAGGACGCCAAGCGCAAGAAGCCGATGGGCGGAGCACCGCGCGGGATCTAGCCCCACGGCGCGCCCCAGTGCGGCCTAGCCGCCAGAGAGGAGCAGCGCATGTCGCTTCGAGATCAACTGAAAGCTGATGTCTCGGCCGCAATGCGGTCGGGCGAGACGCTGCGTCGCGACACCCTGCGCTTGGCCCTCTCGTCGCTCGCCCTTGTTGAGAAGGAGCTGAAGCGCGACGCCACCGACGATGAGGTGCTCGGCGTCATCGTGAAGGCGGTCAAGACGCGCAAGGAGTCTGTCGACGCCTACACCGCCGCGAATCGCCCCGACCTCGCCGATGCCGAAACCGCCGAGATCACGATCCTCTCCACCTATATGCCTGAGCAGTTGAGCGATGCAGATGTCGATGCACTCGTTGCCGAGGCAATGAGCGCCACCGGCGCCGCCTCATCGAAAGAGATGGGGAAGGTCATGGGCTGGCTCGGACCGAAGACCAAGGGCCGCGTCGATGGAAAGGTCCTCTCGGGGAAGGTCACCGCGGCGCTCGCCGCTCGCGGATGAGTCGCAGCTCCGGGCCCCGCGCGCGCATCGTGCGCCGCAGGCGCGGCGGCATCACCGTCACCGCTACCGAACTTCGTGCCCTGGTTGAGCGCGCCCTGCGCCTCTCTGGTGCACCGAAGAGCGGCGAGGCGGTCGTCACCCTGGTTGATGACAACGAGATCACTGCGCTGAACGAGTCGCAGATGAAGAAGCGCGGCGCAACTGATGTGTTGAGCTTCCCGCTTCTTGAGCCGACCGCGTATCCGGCGCGACCGGGCACCGTTCGAAGGGCCGCGCACAAGGTTGCCACCCCGATCGTCACCGGCGAAACGCTCTCACTCGGCGACATCGTCATCAGCATCGATCGCGCCATTGCGCAGGCGCGCGAAGGACACGGCGGTACCGATGGTGGGACGAGCCACGCGCCAGCCGACGAGTTGCGACTCCTCGCCGTTCATGGTGCGCTGCATCTGTGCGGCTGGGATCACCGCACACCCGCAGGCCGCACGGCGATGTGGGCGGAGCAGGAGCGCATCCTGCGTGCCCATACGCGCGCGATGAGGGCGAGCGCATGAGTGAGGATCGCCGCCTCGTCGTTGGCCTCGGCAACCCGGGTGACAAGTACCGCTACACGCGGCACAACATTGCCTGGGTCGTGCTGGATGCGTTCGCTGATCGCGTGAGCTGGCGTGGTGGCGGGAAGCGTCGCGATGCGGCGATGGTGCACTCCGGTCGCGTGCTGGGCCTCGACCTGGTGATGGCGAAGCCCGACACCTTCATGAACGAGTCGGGCATTGCGGTGCGCAAGCTGCTCGCCACCGAGCGCGTGCCGCTCACGGCGCTGCTCGTTGTTGTTGACGATTTCAGCCTGCCGTTCGGCACGCTCCGATTCCGCGAGGGGGGGAGCGCCGGTGGCCATAACGGCCTCACCTCAATTACCGACGAGCTCGGCACCGACAAGTACCCGCGCCTGCGCGTTGGCATTGGTGATCCGCGCGAGTCGGGGACGGCGCATCAACATGTGCTCGGTGAGTTCACCGCCGCTGAGCGGCTACGCCTCCCTGAGGTTGAGGTCGCAGCGGGCGAGGCGATTGAACTCTGGGCGCGCAGCGGACTGAACAAGGCGGCGACGGCATTCAACGGATGGGCACTCCCCGAGCCCGAGGCTGGCAGCGCCGCCGATCCGGCGAACCTACCGAAGCCAGGCGAGATCGATGGCCCAGCTGGCGCCGATGGGATTCGCAAGACCGCACACGGATGGCGAAAGTTGCTCGGTCGCGACAAGGCCGATCGCGAAGGGTGAATCGCCACACGCCGTCACTCGCACCACTCCTCGACACCCTGCGCGCCGCAGCACCGCTCACGGCACTCACCAAGCAACTAACGAAGAGCGACGCGTCGCTCATTCATGTGCCACACGCCGCAAAGGCGCAGCTCGGCGCAGCACTCGCCGCTGATCGGCGCATCGTCTGGGTTGCGCGCGACCCCGAAGTCGCTGAACGCGTTGCTGATGCGCTGCGCTCCTGGTTCCACGATCCAGCATCCGTTGTTCTACTTGAGCCGCGCAGCGCGCTGCCGTACGAGCGCGGCGAACTCGTTATCGATGAGTCGGCCGGCCGCGTTGCGACGCTCGCCGCGTGGCACGAGGGGAGCCCACGTATCCTGGTGACCTCGCTCCTCGCGGTAGCGCAACCAACGATCTCGCTCGCCGATCTGCGCGCCGAGACCCTGCTGTTGCGCGCGGGTGATCGCATCACCCTCGACGCGGTGACGTCGCGCGCCATCGCCCTCGGCTACGAGGCCGTCTCGCTCGTTGGTGGCCGTGGCGAGATTGCACGGCGCGGCGGCATCGTCGACCTTTTCCCTGCGGGTGAAACCTCGCCACTCCGCATTGAGTGGTTTGGCGATGAGATTGAGAGCATTCGCCGGATCGATCCTGCCGACCAGCGCAGCCGCGAGGCGGTACCGCTGGTGCAGCTGCTGCCAGCGAGCGAGTTCCCCCTAGACGCTGCGCGCATCGCCGCTGCCCGAGTAACCGCTGAAGGGATCGTGCGCGGTGGCGGCGAGACGGAGTTGCCGCCACGGCTCGCCGAGGATCTCGCGCGTTGGGAGGCGGGGATTGCCGCGCGCAACCAGGCGGAGCGGGGTGATGGGCTGGAGCTCTGGTCGGTGCTGCTCACCGCCGAACGAGCCTACGACCAGGTGGGCGATGCGCTGGTGGTGCTCGATGAGCCGGGCGAACTGCGCCAAGCCGCCGATGCACTCTCGCGTCAGACTGAAGAGCGTGCCGATGTGCTGCGCACGACACGCCTGCTGCCGACCGGCTGGCCATCGCCGATCCCAGATGGCGACGCACTCATAGCCACACTCGCCACAACTGGCCGCCAGCGACTCGCGCTGACTTGGAGCTCTGATGCAACAACGCTGATCCGCGCGGAAGCCGACGACTCATTCGGCTGGCACGACCCTGTAGTGCCGAGCGGGCGATCGCGCGCGCTCACTGAGGGCCTTGAAACGTGGCGCCGCGACAAGGCGCGGGTGCTGATCATTTCGGAGCAGGCGGCGCGCATTGCGGAGCTGATCACCGAGGGTGGCGAGCGCGCGGTGGTGAGCGAGAGATTGATCAGCAACCCGAAGCCTGGCTCGCTGACGATTCTGACGGGCGGCCTCGACGGCGGATTCCAGGGCGGCGTCGATGGGCTGACGGTGATCACCGATCGCGAGCTCTTCGGGGCGACGCGCGTTCGTCGACCGGCGGTGCATCGTCGCGGAATCACGCGCGAGGCGGCGGAGCGCCTCACCCCGGGCGACTACCTGGTGCACGTGGATCACGGTGTTGGTCGCTTCGTGGGCATGCTGCGCCGCGGCGGTGATGGTGATCAGCGCGATTATTTGGAGATTGCCTACGGCGGCACCGACACCGTCTTCACGCCGGTCGAGCAGTTGGCGCGCATCGCGCGCTACACCGGCTCAGAACATCCGCAACTCAGTCGACTCGGTGGTGGCGAGTGGCGTCGCGCCAAGGAGCGCGCCAAGAAGGCGGCCGACGATCTCGCCGACGAGCTGCTGCGCATCTATGCGGCACGCGAACTCGCCCATCGCCCGGCGATCACGCCGGGGAGTCCGTGGCTCGCCGAGTTTGAGGCGGCCTTCCCGTATCGCGAAACGCCAGATCAGCTGACTGCGATTGAAGCGACGAAGGGTGACCTGAGCCGGCCGCGACCAATGGATCGCGTGATCGTGGGTGACGTTGGCTACGGCAAGACCGAGGTCGCCCTCCGCGCCGCCTTCGCCGTGCTCGAGGCGGGGCGCCAGGTCGCCGTGCTGGTGCCCACCACCGTGCTCGCCCTGCAGCACATCGAGACCTTCCGTCGCCGCCTCGCGGCGTATCCGTTCCGCCTCGAACTCCTCTCCCGGAGCGTTCCCACGGCGCGACAGGCCGAGATCGTCGCCAAGATCGCCACCGGCGAGGTCGACCTGGTCGTCGCCACCCACCGACTCCTTTCGAAGGATGTCGTCTTCAAGCACCTCGGCCTCCTCGTCGTTGATGAGGAGCATCGCTTCGGCGTTGCCGCCAAGGAGCGCATGAAGTCGCTCCGCGCCGAACTCGACGTAATGACCCTCACCGCGACGCCGATCCCGCGCACCCTCAACCTCGCCCTCTCGGGGATTCGCGACCTCTCCACCATTGAGACCCCACCAGAGGATCGCCACCCTGTGGCGACGCGCGTCACTGAGGCGAGTCTCGAACTGGTGCGTGACGCACTGTTGCGCGAGCTGGAGCGCGGCGGTCAGTCGTACTACGTGCATAACCGCGTTGAATCTATTGAGGCGGCGGCGGAGCAGATTCGTCGACTCGTTCCCGATGCGCGCGTGGTGGTGGGGCACGGGCAGATGGAGGAGCGCGCACTGGAGCGCGTGATGGGCGAGTTCGTGCGCGGCGAGGCGCAGATCCTCGTCTGCACCACCATCATCGAATCAGGTCTCGACATCCCCAACGCCAACACGATCATCATCGACCGTGCCGATCGCCTCGGCCTCGCCCAGCTCTATCAGTTGCGTGGTCGCGTTGGCCGCAGCAGTCGTCGCGCCTGGTGCTATCTGCTCTATCGACGCGAAGAGGCGCTCACCGACGATGCGCGCAAGCGTCTCAAGGCGATCTTCGACGCATCGCACCTCGGCGCCGGATTCCAGTTGGCGCTCGCGGATCTCGAGATTCGTGGGGCGGGCGACCTGCTTGGCGGCGAACAGTCGGGGCACATTGCGGCGGTCGGCTTTGATCTCTACTCGCAACTCCTTGCCGATGCAGTCGAGGTGCGGCGTGCGAGCCGCGAAGGTCGCGAACCGGCGCGTCGCCGCACTGCGGCGCTTATTGATCTTCCCGTCTCCGCACACTTTGCTGAGAGCTATGTGGCCGACGAGGGGCAGCGACTCGATCTCTACCGTCGCCTCGGCATCGCCGACTCCGATGCCACGATCAACGCCATCGCCGAAGAGCTGCGCGACCGCTTCGGCGCGCCGCCCGCAGAGGCGGAGCGACTCTTGGAGGTGGCGCGACTCCGCGCCGGAGCCAGCGAGGCGGGGCTCGCCTCACTGCTCATTGAGGAGGGGCGCCTGATCGTGCGACTCGGCGAGCTGCAGCCTGGCCTGGCGGCGCGCGCCCTGGCCGCGAGCCCCACTCCAGAGCTGAGCATGAGCGGCAGTCAGATCCGGAGTCGGGAGCGGGTGACGGGTGGGGAGGCGTGGCGTCTCGCCGCACGACTCGTGCAGGGGATCGTGGCTGAGGTGCGCCGCTGGGAGGCGACGAACGCGGCAGGCGCGCCGCTCGCGTAAACTTCCGCGGTGACTCCTGAACAGCTCTCCTCAAAGATTCGAACGATCCCCGACTTTCCGAAGAAGGGGATTGTCTTTCGTGATATTACCACCCTCCTGCAGGATGGTGAGGCCTTCGCCGCCGCCCTCGAGGCGATGATCGCACCGATTCGTGCGCTGAAGCCTGACGTGATCATCGGCATCGAATCACGCGGCTTCATCTTTGGGGCGCCGATCGCCGCCACCCTCGGCGTCGGCTTTGTGCCAGTGCGCAAGCTCGGCAAGCTCCCCGCCGAGACGATCTCGGTGGAGTACGACCTTGAGTACGGCAAGAATGTTCTCGAGATCCATCGCGATGCGCTCCAGAAGGGTGCGCGCGTCGTGATCGTTGACGACGTCCTCGCCACGGGCGGCACCGTTGCCGGCACCGTGAAACTTGTCGAACAGCTCGGCGCAACGGTCGTCGGCATCAGCTTCTTGGCAGAGCTCCCCGTCCTTGGTGGTCGCAAGCGACTCCCAGACGGCATCGTCTCGGCGATCATCGCCTTCTAGTCGCCGCTATGGCGAAGCGCCCTGCAAGCGATCGCAGATCTTTCCTTCGTAGCATTGCCAACGATGGTGCCGCCACCGCCGGATCACTCTTCGGCGCTCTCGGCGCCCTTCGCGGTCAGGCCCAGTCAATCAGTGCCGACTTGGCTACACCCACGCGTGAACCTGGCGCCGAGCCAACACGCCGACGCGCCGCTGAGACGCATCTCGACATGCCGGGTGATGCGGGGCTAATCAAGGCGGGCGCCGCCGCCCCCGAGCCAGCCTTCGCCTCACCGATTCGTGACGAAGAGGGCGCCGTGATCGTGCTCGATGTTCGTGCCCTCCCAGCGGTGATCGCCGAGCGCCGCGCGACGAGCGCGAGCAGTATCGCCGCACTCCTGACCGTTGACGCCATCGCCCCCGGTCCGATCCGTGGCCTCGCCGCCGCCTTCGCCCTCGCCCTCGCCAGTGTCGGTTCGGCCAGTGGTCGCGTCGCACGGCTCCATGCGGCCGCCGCCGCGCTGCGCAATGCCGCACCACTCGCGGGCTCACTCCACGCCGAACTCGATGCACTCCTCCCCGTTGCGTTGGGGGGCGAGAGCCTCGACGCCGCAATCGCCGCGCGCGCGGCAACGCAGCTCGGTCAGCGCGCCGCGTACGGCAAGCGCATCGCCGCAACGCTAAAGAG
>JBBAWJ010000013.1:21043-23555 GCA_040397255.1 Candidatus Limnocylindrus sp. | reverse complement strand
CCTGGGCAGGAGCGCTTCTACTTCTGCGGGCGTGGCTGCCTCCTCGACTTCCAGGACGACCCTGTTCCGTTCCTTGACGCGGGGTATCAGCCCTCGGGGATGTAGGGCAAGTCGGGCGGGAAGTGGTACCTTCTCGCGCACAGGTCTCCAGCAGGGGATAAGAGAGAGAGGAGCTCGCGACCATGACCTACGTTATTGCAGAACCGTGCATTGATGTACTTGACCAGTCGTGCGTCGCCGTCTGCCCCGTGGACTGCATCCACTTCGAAGAGGGGAACGATCGCAAGCTCTTCATCGACCCAGATGAGTGCATCGACTGCGGCGCCTGCGAGCCCGAGTGCCCAGTGAACTCAATCTTCCCGGCCGAGTCGGTACCGGCGCAGTGGTCTGGCTACATTCAGATCGACGCCGATTGGTACAAGGACAAGGCTGGCGCGCGCAGCGCCGTCGACACCGCCAAGCCGCGCTGAGGCGGGCGCCTTGAGCGCCGTCGCACCATTCTCCTGTTCGTGGTGCGGCCTCCCCGTATCCGCAACAACGCTTGAGGACCTCTCGGCATGGACCCTTCTCTGCGCCGCCTGTCTTGAGCGCGCACCCGGCCAGCCATATTTGAAAGCAAAGCTGAAGGAAGGCTTGCGCCGACGTGCCGAAGGTGCGCAACCACCCGTCGGCATTCCACTCGCATCGACACCAACACCAATAGCGCCTGCAGTTAGCGGCGCACCCGATGCTGGTGAGAGTGGCGTTCCAGCGCGACTCGGCCTCTTGCCACCACCACAGCATCCTGACGAACTTGAGGCGTGGTACTTGAATCGTGCCCCATACGATCGCGGACCACTCGGTGGTGCAACCTGGCAGGGCGAACTCGACCGCGCCGTGCTCTGGCTTGATTCACTCCCGTATGAGGGTCGTATCGTGGAGCTCGGCGCAGGGATCGGGTTCTGGACGGTGCTGCTCGCGTCGCGCGGCGAGACGAGCGCCTACGATGCGCGTGAAGATCGCCTGGAGCGCGCCCGTCGCAGGCTGATCGCCCACGGTCTCACCGCACATCTGCATCCGCGCGCAATCGACGAGGGACCAGAGGGGGCGCCCGCCGGCCTTGTCGTCGTGCCATTCGTGTTGAGTCAGCTCGGCGCGGAGCCGCGCACCCGCATGATCGATGTGGCTCACGCATGGCTCGCGCCAGGTGGGCGCATTGCGGTGATCGATCTCGCCCCGCCGAACTTTGACCCGGCGACGTTGGAGCAGGCGGCGGGGGAGATGCTCGGCTCACGTTTTGCGGATCGCCGCGCCGAAGTGCTTGGCCGACACCTCGTGCTGATCGAGGCAACCGCGCGCTAGCAGCCCTTACGGATTCAGGGTGTGCGAATCGAGGAGCCGATTCAATAGTTCAGGAAGGGAGTCTTTCGTGAGCCCCGCCGGTCGAATCGGTGCGCCGGCGCCAATCGTGATGCCAATGATTGGGTCGTCGCTGCTGGCGCCCGCAGGGATCTCGAGCGCGGCCGCTGCGGCAAGTGCGGCCATCTGGTCGGCAGGGAGCGTGAACTTCTCAGAGGATTCGCCGTGGGTCATCACGGTCCGCCCGTCGGCATAGACGACCGCCTGCTCCTCCATGCCGTTTGACCAGCTGCGGGTGACCGTGTACGCCGGGGTGCCAGTTGGCTCGGTGGCGGTGCTGCAGGCGCCGAGGCTCGTGGCGGCAACGAGGGTCAAGAGCAGCGCGGTCAATCGCTTCATCATGCGAATATACCTGCAGGCAATTAGTTAAGGAGGAGACGATGGTGGCACGACGTGGGGGAGCAGAAGAGCTCCGCATCCTTGAGGCGCAGCTCGACCGCATGCGCGGCATGCTCGGCGCGTACTCGGAGCTCTTCTTTCGGCAGATCACCATCTGGGGTGTCGTGAGCCTGGTGCTCCTTGCGATCTCAGCGCTCAGCGATGGAGCACCTGTCGCAGTGCTCCTGCTCTTTGTCGTTCCCTTCACCTTTCTCGAGGCGGGCTACACCTTCTACTACACGGTGTTTGCGCGACGGCACGCAGAATTTTTAGAGCGCACCATCAACGCGCGGCTCGGTCGTGAAGTACTGGCGGTCCATCGGCTAGAGGCGGCCTACTTCTATGAACCCGACGCACCGAAGCTCTCGTTTCTCTCGTTTGGTCGGCTGAGCGGCTATGGCAGCGTCATGACGATCGGCTACTCCATCGCCGCGGCGCTCCTCTGGGGGGCGGGACTCAACGAGAGCCTCGCCCAGCTGGCAGCCGGGGGGATTCACTTGGGCGTGCTTGTCGCTGGGGTGCTCTGGACCATCGGCGTCACCCTCTATCTGCTCTGGCACTTCCTCTCCCGCCGTGACGAGGAGCGCCTCCTGGCCGCCCTACGGGTCGCCTACCCAGATGCGGTAGTCTCGCGTGGACGCGCCCGGTCTGGGCGCTAACCGACCCACGGGCAGAGGAGTACGAGCGACGTGACCACCCCCGATTCGGGAGCGCAGCACGGCACGGTTACCGAGCT
>JBBAWJ010000013.1:13860-20943 GCA_040397255.1 Candidatus Limnocylindrus sp. | reverse complement strand
CCGAAGATCCGCTGAAGAACCAGAGCCTGCAAGGGTTCAACCTCTACGAGATTCCAATGTCAACGATGGTCGCTGGTGTCTGCGAGGGCCTCGGCCTCAGCAGCAAGCAGGTCGAGCTCACCAAGAACTTCTTCGCCCTCGGCGTGATGTTCTGGCTCTACGAGCGTTCGATGGCTGGCACCGAGAAGTGGATCGCTGAGAAGTTCGCCGGCAAGGATGCGATCGCCGAGGCGAACCGCCGCGCACTGCATGCTGGCTACGCGTTCGGCGAGACGACCGAGATCTTCCACACGCACTACCGCGTCGCCGCAGCGCACCTACCACCCGGCACGTATCGCAACATCACCGGCAACGAGGCGACCGCCCTCGGCTTCGTGATGGCGTCAAAGCTCGCCGAGCGCGACCTCTTCTTGGCCAGCTATCCGATCACCCCAGCCTCCGACATCCTGCATCAGCTCTCGTCGTACAAGCACCTCGGCATTAAGACGGTGCAGTCCGAAGACGAGATCGCGGCGATCGGCGCCGCGGTTGGTGCCGCATACGGCGGCGCCTTAGGCATGACCACCACCTCTGGCCCCGGCATGGCGTTAAAGGCTGAGATGCTCGGTCTCGCCGTCATGGTTGAGCTGCCACTCGTGGTTGTTGATGTGCAGCGCGCCGGTCCGTCGACGGGAATGCCCACCAAGACTGAGCAGGGCGACCTGCTGATGAGCATGTTCGGTCGCAACTCCGATTCACCGATTCCCGTGATTGCACCGGCAACCCCTGCCGAGTGCTTCACCATGGCGATTGAGGCGTGGCGCATCGCGCTCCATCACATGACGCCGGTTGTCTTCTTGAGTGACGCCTTCTTGGCGACAGGTGCCGAGCCTTGGAGCATTCCAAACGTTGCCGACCTGCCATCGATCAAGGTCGAGAATGCACCCGCCTCAGACAAGCCAGGCTTCCGACCGTATCAGCGCGACCCTGAGACGCTGGCACGCCCGTGGGCGGTGCCTGGAACGCCAGGGCTTGAGCACCGCATCGGCGGCCTCGAGAAGCTCGACGAGTTGGGGACGGTCAGCTACGACCCCGATAACCACCACCGCATGAACCTGTTGCGCGCCGAGAAGGTGGCGCGCGTCGCCCGCGACATTCCACCGACCGAAATCTACGGCGATGCGACTGGCGACCTGCTCATCTTGGGCTGGGGCTCAACCTATGGGGCGATTCGTTCGGCGGTGGAGCGCCTGCAGTCGCGTGGTAAGCGCGTCAGCCACGCTCACCTGCGCTACCTGAACCCGCTACCGAACGATCTCGGTGCGATGCTGAAGAACTTCAAGCACGTGCTGATGCCTGAGCTCAATGCCGGCCAGCTGCGCATGCTGATTCGCGCCAAGTACCTGGTCGACGCCGTGGGCTTCAACCTGGTGCGCGGCAAGCCGTTCCAGATCGGTGAGATTGAGGCGAAGGCCGAGTCGATCCTCGGCGAGAGTGTGGAGGCCGCAAAGTGACCCAGTCTGAGCTGCCTGTGCTGACGAAGAAGGATTTCGAGTCCGACCAGGATGTGCGCTGGTGCCCAGGATGCGGTGACTATTCAATCTTGGCGCAGACCCAGAAGACCATGCCGAACTTCGGCGTCGCCAAGGAGAAGATCGTCTTCATCTCTGGTATCGGCTGCTCGGGTCGCCTCCCGTACTACATGAACACCTACGGCTTCCACACCATTCACGGTCGTGCGGCAACCATTGCAACTGGCCTCAAGGCGGCGCGCCCTGACCTGATGGTCTGGGTGATCACTGGCGACGGCGACGCCCTCTCCATCGGCGGCAACCACCTGATCCACGCGATGCGCCGCAACGTCGACATGAAGATGATCATGTTCAACAACCGCATCTACGGTCTCACCAAGGGGCAGGCCTCGCCAACCTCGCCGATGGGGAAGAAGACGAAGTCGACGCCGCTCGGCACCATCGAGACACCGATCATTCCGCTCAACTTGGTCGCGGCCGCCGAGGCGAGCTTCATCGCTCGATCGGTTGATACGCACTCCGAGCACCTGCAAGAGATGATGCAGCGCGCCGGTGAGCACTCTGGCGCGGCATTCCTCGAAGTGCTGCAGAACTGCAACATCTTCAACGATGGCGCCTGGCGCGACTTCACCGATAAGTCGGTAAAAGAGGATCGCATGCTGGTACTGAAGCAGGGCGAGCCGATGATCTACGGCGCCGAGAAGAACAAGGGGATTCGCCTCAACGGCCTGCGACCAGAGGTCGTGACCATTGGCGAGAACGGCGTGAGCGTTGCCGACCTCTGGGTGCACGACGAAACCGACCCTGACGCCACGCGAACGCAGATCTTGAGCCGTATGTGGTGGCCCGACTTCCCCGTGCCGGTCGGCGTATTCCGTCGCGTGCCACGCCTAACACACGACCAGCTCCTTGTGGAGCAGATCGATGGCGCGAAGGCGGCGCGTGCCGCGAAGGGCCCCGTTGATCTGCAGAAGCTCCTCGCCTCAGGGGAGACCTGGACGGTCGAGTGACCGCGCCGCGCCTTCTGGTGCTGGCCGACGATCTCATCTGGGCCACCCGACTCGAAGGACAGGGGCGCACCCTTGGCGCTGATGTCCAGCGATTCACCACGCCAGCGCCCCTCCTTGCGCTCCTCGCCGCTCAGCCTGCCACCCCCACCGACCTGGTGGCCATCGATGCCACCGCCCGCGCCTACGACGCCGAGGGGGCGGTTCGGACCGTGGCGGCGACCGGGGCACGGGTCCTCGCCCTGGTCCAGCACGACGATCCAGAGGGGCGGGCGAGCCTGATCGCCGCAGGGGCGGTGCGCGCCATGCCGTACCGCGCCCTCTTTGAGCGCGGGCATGCGATCCTCGCAGGGCTACTCGATCTGCCGGTGCCGCCGGCGACGAGCCCGGCCATAGCAACAGAGGAGGGTGCATGAGCTACCGAAGCGCCGAGATTGACGCCGCCTACGCCGCCGCCACCCCAGGGCTTGGCGCCGGTCACGCCCTCGAGGCGAAGCTCATCGGCCCCGCCGCCTACGCTGCGCGACTTGCCGCTGCGCGCGACGCCGTGAACGACGCTGGACTCGACGCGGTGTTGCTCGGCTTCGGCGCCGACATGCGCTACCTGACCGGCTACGCCGCGCCGGCCCTCGAGCGACTCACCATGTTGGTGATCCCCGCGAACGGTGCACCAACACTCATCGTGCCGCGACTCGAAACAGGCATGGCTAGTGACGCCCCCGCGATGCGCGGCGGTCATGTGGCCCGCGTCCCCTTCGGCGAGACCGATGATCCGTTTGCCCTTGTTGCAGCCGCAGTGAAAGCTGGCGGCCGAACAGGCTCTGCTGCGCGCGGCGTCGCAGTCTCCGATCGACTCTGGTCAACCTTCTTGATCCGCATTGAGGCGGCGCTGCGTACCCACGGCGCCATCACCCAGACACAGCTGGCGTCGCACGTGATTGGCAAGCTGCGCATGGTGAAGTCAGCCGAAGAGGCGGCGCTGCTGCGCGGCGCAGGTCGCGCTGTGGACACCGTCGTCATGGCGATCACCAGCGGCAAGCTGCTTGGACGCACCGAGAACGATGTGGCGCGCGAAGTGCGCGAGCGACTCACCGGTGCGGGCCACGAGGTCTCATCGTTCGCCATCGTCGGCTCCGGTCCGAACTCTGCCTCGCCACACCACGAGGCTTCGTCACGCGTGATCAACGCGGGCGACGCGATCGTGCTCGACATCGGCGGCGTCTTCGGTGGCTACGGTTCCGACACCACGCGCTCCATCTGGGTGACTGGTCCGAATGGGGCGGTGCCGCCAACCGACGACTACCTGCGCCGCTACGAGATCTTGAAGCGTTCCCACCAGGCGGCGATGGATCACGTTCGCCCAGGGGTGAGCTGCGAATCGGTCGACGCCGCCGCTCGCGCCGTGATCGACGCGGCAGGGGAGGGGGCTCGCTTCTTCCACCGAACTGGGCACGGAATCGGCCTCGAGGAGCATGAGGATCCGTACATCGTCGCGGGGAACACCACGAAGCTCGTCCCAGGTCACGCCTTCTCCATCGAGCCCGGCATCTACGTTGAGGGCGTTAACGGAGCCCGCATCGAGGACATCGTGCTGTGTGGCGAGAGCGCCGTGGATTCATTGAATCACACCAAGCGTGATCTTTATGTGGTGGCCGGATGAGCGACGGTCCAGTCGCGAGCGCACAGCAGCAGGTTCGTCAGGCGACGCCGGCGCAGGTGCGCCGCATCGCCAAGGCGCGACCGTATGTGCCGCTGCATGACTTGCGACGAACCTATGGACTCCCTGGTGACGAAGAGATCACCACGCGCATCGAGACGCCCGAAGGTCCAGCATGGATCGGTCTCCCTGAGCGCGAGGCGCGCATCATTGAGAGTCTGGTGCGCGAAGGAGAGATCGCGCTGATCTTTGCCGATTCACCGCGCGCCCGCGTGGTGCTCGGCTTCCATAGCCTGACGCTGCACGCCTAGGCGTCGATCCCTTCGCCGCGCAGCAGTGCGCGTTTGACGGCAATCGGATCCGTTGCCCCAGGACGCCAGCTGCTCCCCGCGCTGCCACCGAATCCACCAATACCGTTTGACGCCAACACGCGATGGCAAGGGATCAGCACGGGCACGCGGTTCTTGCCGAGCGCACCACCAGCGGCACGCGCGGCACGTGGTGACCCACTCGCCGCTGCGAGTTCGCCATACGTAACCGTTGCCCCGAAGCGCACGCTAGCTAACGCACGGAACACGCGCTGCTCAAACTCGGTGGCCCACGAAAGGTCGACTGCCGCGAGTCGCTCGCGCGCACTGAGCTGCCCGCGCAGCGCGGCGTTCAAGATGCGGTTCACCTCGCGTGCGTTTGCAATCGGCCCGGCAGCGCGACGCGCCACAGTGCCAGTGGCCAACGGCGTAAACGGTGTGCGTGGGTCGAGGGCGATGGCGCAGATGCGGCCGTTCTCCACGGCCACCGGCAGCGCTCCCCACGGGCTCGACCACGAGTAGATCTGCATGCGCGCAGCCTAGCCGCAGGGGCGTATCGCCCAGGGGAGGCGTATACTCCCCCTGAGTATGTCAACCGAACTCGCTCCTGCGGCACCAGCGACTCCCGTGGCGGAGATTGCCCTCCCCGTCACTGGGATGACCTGCGCCTCGTGCGTGAACCGCGTGGAGCGATTCCTGAAGAAGGCCGACGGCGTGAGCGGGGCGAGCGTGAACCTTGCGACCTCGATGGCCACCATTCAGTACGCGCCAGAGGCAACGGGCGTTGCTGATCTCGCTGCGGTGATCAGCGCAGCTGGATACGAGGTTCCCGCCGCCGCACTCGCCCTCGCCGGACGTGAAGGGGACGCCGATGCACAGGAGGCGCGCGCCACACTTGATGCCGAGCTGGTTGCCGCGCGTACCAAAGAGACGCGAGGACTTCTGCGCGACGGGATCATCGCCACGGCATTCGGCATAGGTGCGGCGGTGCTGATGTTGCAGCCGTGGTCCTTCATCAGCATGGAGCGCATCAACTGGATCCTGATTGTGCCCTCCACCATCATTCAGTTTGCGGTCGGCTGGCGCTTCCACTCGCGCGCACTGCGCGCACTGCGTCACGGCTCGCTCACCATGGAGACACTCGTCAGCCTTGGCACCACCGCGGCGTGGGGCTGGTCGGTCGCGATTACTCTCTTCCATACGCAGCTGATGCGCGTCGGCGTTCCCGCACATGCAACCTGGGACGCCGCGGCACTCATTCTCGGATTCGTCGCACTCGGTCGCTGGATGGAGGCGCGCGCCAAAGAGCAGACGACTAGCGCGGTGCGCGGAATCCTGGCGCTGCAGCCAAAAGAGGCAGAACTGCTTGCAACCGCCGACGCACCAACCGCGTCCACCATCGCCGTGAACAAGATCATTGCTGGCGATCTCCTGCGCATTCGACCGGGTGGTCGCATCCCCGTTGACGGCATCATCGTGAGTGGGCGTGCCGCCGTCGATGAGTCGGCGATCACTGGCGAGTCACTCCCAGTCGAGCGCGGTCCAGGGAGCCGACTCGCCGCCGGCACACTCCTCACCGATTCGTCGATCGTGATGCGCGCGACGCAGGTTGGTGCGAACACCACGTTGGCCCGCATCGTGGCCATGGTCGAGCGGGCGCAGGGATCAAAGCCTGCTATCGCCCGTCTCGCCGATCGCATCTCCGAGGTGTTCGTCCCCGTCATCCTGTTGATCGCCGTGGCGACCTTCGTTGGCTGGTACCTGCTCGGGGCGGAGCCGCGCCTGGTGCGCGCCGTAGCGACCGCTATCGCCGTGCTCGTGGTCGCCTGCCCCTGCGCCATGGGTCTCGCCACTCCCACCGCCGTGATCGCCGGCACCGGTCGCGGCGCCGAGGCGGGCATCCTTGTGCGTGACGCCGCCATCCTCGAGGCGGCAGGGAAGCTGCGCGCCGTCGTCTGGGATAAGACTGGCACCCTCACCCTCGGCCAGCACGCCCTCGTCGGCCGTCTTGCCCTCGCCACTGGCCCACTTGCCGGCAACACCGATCGACTCCTGCAAACCGCCGCCGCCGTCGAGAGTCCATCGGAGCATCCGCTGGCCCGCGCGATCGTGCGCGCCGCAGGCACCGTCACCACAGTGGCTACCGACTTCACGATGCATGCCGGTCACGGCGTGAGCGCCACCGTCGATGGTGCAACGGTGCGCATCGGAACCGAGGCCTTCACCAGCACCACCAACCCCGAGCTCATCGCCTGGGCAACCGCAGAGGCTGCCGCCGGACGCACACCGCTCTTCATCGCAATCAACAGCGAATCAGCTGGCGCACTCAGCCTCGCCGACACCGTTCGCCCAGAGAGCGTCGCAGCGATTCGCGCACTCTCCGCGCGCGGCATCGAGTCGTGGATCATCAGCGGCGATCGCCAAGAGGTGGTGAACGCCATTGCCCGCGATCTCAACATTCCACCTGAGCGCGCCCGCGGCGGCATTCTGCCTGGCGGCAAGGGTGAGGCAATCACCGAGATCCGACGCAGCAGCAGCGGACCCGTGGCGATGGTGGGGGATGGCGTGAACGATGCACCGGCCCTCGCCGCCGCCGACGT
>JBBAWJ010000013.1:0-13760 GCA_040397255.1 Candidatus Limnocylindrus sp. | reverse complement strand
TGGCGATGGTGGGGGATGGCGTGAACGATGCACCGGCCCTCGCCGCCGCCGACGTGGGCATCTCGATGGGTGGCGGTACTGAGATCGCGATTGACGCATCAGCTGCAACGCTGAGCGGCGCAGACCCGCGCGGCGTGCCGCTCCTCGTTGATCTTTCGCGCGCCACGACGCGCATCATCAAGCAGAATCTTGCCTGGGCCTTCGGCTACAACATCATCCTTGTGCCCCTCGCCGCCGGACTCCTGCTCCCAACCTTTGGTATTGGTCTCGACCCAGCTCTTGCCGCCGCCGCTATGGGCGGATCGAGCGTGACGGTGGTGCTGAATGCTCTGAGGCTGCGAAGGCTGCCGCTAGAACGCAACAACCTGAATCCTGTTGGGAATCCGCGTTAATACCTGCTACCTTCTCCGTATCTGCACCAGATTCAGAGTAAGGGGAGGTAAGAAGATGCGTCGCAACAAGTACTTGGGGCTAATCTCGGGTGGGGTCGCCAGCCTAGTTCTAGCGTCGGCCGCCATTGCTAGTTCGATCGGCCCAAACACGCTTACCAGTCAGGGTCCAGGCTGGAATTCAATTACATACCAAGCGACTAATACTACGTTCAGTATTCGAAATTGCTCAGCATCAGCTTCAACTTTGACGTCCGAGGTCATGAGGCACTGGCTGTTTTCCCCTAGTACTGGCACTGGTAAGAAAACCTACACGTGCAGTTCATCGTCAACGTATGTCTCAAAAACTTGGAGCAACACCGTGGGTGACTACAGCGTCGAATACAGCCCTTGGATCAATAGCGCGACGGTAAGCCTGACCTATTTCATCTCGTATTATTAATGCGCGGGCTCCTGTTTCGAGAGATTAGCTTTGGCTATAAACGGAAGAATCAAGGAGAGTTAGCCGTCCTACAACGCTTAACTTGGCACGTGCCTACAGGCGTTACCGCCCTGCTTGGCATCAATGGTGCAGGCAAGAGCACGCTCTTGTCCCTTGGCGCGACCGCGTTGATGCCGAGGAGTGGCAAGGTGTCACTCAACGAGCTGGATTCCCGCGATCAGCGAACCCAGTTTCGAGCTTGCGTGGCATGGATGCCGCAGCAATATCGAGCAGTACCGGGACTCACAGTTCGAGAACAGGTGGCGTATTCCGGTTGGCTGAAGGGTATGAGTCGTGACGATGCATGGCGCGGGGCCTCCGAAGCGTTGGCACGCGTGGCGCTGCAGGATCTAGCTGACCAGCCTGCAAGTGAACTTTCAGGAGGCCAGCAACGGCGCGTTGGCCTTGCCAGTGCCCTGGTCCACGACGCAGAAGTGTTGCTGCTCGATGAGCCCACCTCTGGGCTCGATCCAGAGCAGCGAGCCCTGTTCCGTGAACTACTGGTAAACATTGGCGCCGACCGAACGGTTGTGGTTTCAACACATGACACAGGTGAAATCACGACGGCCTATGAGCATGTCGCGGTACTTCACGCAGGAAACATCGCCTTTGACGGCGCCTTGCAGGCCTTCTCGGCGCGTGCCCCAGCGGGGAGTGAGCGCCCGATTGAATCCGCATTTCTGGCTCTGATCGCTGGCGGTAAGTAGGTGCGTCTTCGCACAATGCTCAGAATTTCGCCCGCAGTTTGGCTGACGTTACCTACGTTGATTCTGTCGATCCTCTATGTGACTAGGGCGATCTACCCGAACAACTACGGTGTCGCAGCGACGGCGGGTGCAACCTCTTCTATGGCGTTCTTGGTGGGATTCGCCGCGATGACTGCGGCATGGGAGGCTGCTCGGCTCCGTCGCGGCGGCATTTGGGATGCGCCACATACACGTTCTAGGTTCGACATCACCATCATTGCGGTAACCCCCTCAATTCTATTGGGAGCCGTATTCCTACTCGGGACTGTCGTTGCTGCCTCTGTCTACGGTCAGGCCGGGCTGCCTGAGATTCGCATAGTTGTCGTTGGATTCGTTGCAATCTGTGCGTGGAGCCTGGTGGGATTCCTTGCAGGACTACGACTCCCCATGTCGGTGTCGCTACCGGGCATGCTTTTGGCGCCATTCCTCTGGTTCGCCTTTGTGCCAGCACTCCCTGTGGAATGGTTGCGTCATCTCAGCGGCATGTACCGAGATTGCTGCCGGATCGGTGCCGATATTGCCCCGGCGGCGCTGCTCGCAGGCCTGATCATGAATGTGACAATCATCGTCGTAGCGCTCTATGCGATCGGCGCTTTCCGTAGGCGGTGGTCACGCATCGCCGCAACCGCAATGCTCGTTACAGGTTTCATTGTCAGCAGCGCGTTCGCCTGGAATGTTGGTCCGATCCCGGAGGTGGCGCGCGATCAGTCCGCCTTAAAGTGCAGCACAGTAAGCGCAGTAGAGCTGTGCCTTTGGCCCGAGCACGACGGTCCCACACAAGTGTTTCGACCGACGCTGAATGCAGTGATAGTGGAACTGGCTCGTAAGGGCTTACCGATCCCAATCCGCTGGAGTGAGGAGCTCGCGGGCTCATCGTCAGCGGACACTCTCTCGCTCGACTTGTGGAAGTCAGATCCAGATTCAATTCGCTGGTCAATCGCACAGGCACTGGCGCCGTGGCCTGCGTGTTCGGAGGCTTCAGACTCAGGGTTTAGCGGATCCTCAATTGATGTGTTGCGGGGCTGGTGGTTTACTGCGATGGGCGGGTCCGAGGCGATGCTGCAAGAGAATCTCGGATGGCTGATCGCAGAACCATCCGCGTTTGGCGTGCCCCCCATCAAGGAGCTGTATAGCGCCGTTGGCGCCGCTTCAGTCGCATCACGAGTTGCTTGGCTGGAGCGGCTTACATCCTTGGCTGCAGAATGCCAATCGCCTGATGACTTCAGCGTTCAATAGCGTGTCCCTGTATCGAAAAATTCGCCGAGTTAATCTGATCACTCTTTCGGTCGTCGGATCGGCACTTCTTTTGCAAGTCCCGGCCAGCGCAATCTCTATTCGGGTGAGTCCTATTGGCGCACCGCTCATGATCGCCCTCTTCATCGCTTTGGGGTTGCCAAGCGCCTTAGGATTTGGGCTGTCTAGTGGACTTCCCGCGCAAGAGTCTGTAGCAGCGCGCCGTATACGTCGCTATGACGCTGTACTCGTGGCCTCAAGCGTTTGTGCATTCTTGGCTCTTGGAGCCATCGGTGCACAGGTGTCTGCGGGGATCAATGTTTCAGGTGTAGGCGATACGTATCTAATTGCCACACGAGCGCTTATGACCTACCTAGGCTGGCTACTCGTCGCCCGGTTTTTTGTTGGATGGCGCACCGCTTCAATTGCGCCGGCGCTCTACCTCCTGGCGGTTGGAGTCTTTGGCTTCGCTGACGAATCCGCTGCGGCTGGATGGGCTTGGATCGGTCTCCCGGCGAATGACGGTTGGGCCTGGGCGTGTACGTGGATATTGCTTGGGTTGGGTACAGCGCTCTGGTCTTATCGCCCTAACTGGTCAATCGAGGTGCGTGCAGCCTAGTTCTCCCAGCCTTTAGGATCGGCCTTGACCCAGCCCTCGCTGCCGCCGCCATGGGCGGATCGAGCGTGACGGTGGTGTTGAATGCCCTAAGGCTGCGAAGACTGCCACTAGAGCGAGAGCGGTTGAGCTAGCACCCCCTGCTAGGATTTCTCGAGTTACTGATTGGCGCAAGTTTGGTCGGCAAACTGTCGTCTCTGCCGCAGGTGCACGCGACAGCCGAGTCATAGCAAGGAGGTTCTCCGCCATGGGATACACCCTGATCACGGGGGGCTCTCGAGGCCTTGGTTTCGAGTGCGCCAAGGCGCTGCGGGCGAACGGCCAAACGGTGTTGCTGCTCGCAAAGGATGAACCGCGCCTGGCCGCAGTTGCCCAAAGCCTAGGGTGTGAGTACCAGAGTGTGGACCTCGCGGATCTCCAGGCTACCGAGCAAGCATTCACGGCGATCCTCGCCACGCGCGGTGCCCCCGACGTTCTGATCCTTGCGCACGGGGTGATGAGTGAAAAGTCTTCCAAAACCTTTGCCACCAACACTAGCGAGTGGCGCCGAGTGCTCTCAATTAATTTGGATTCTGTCTTTTGTACACTCAATATTCTTGCGAAGCCAATGGCTGAGGCGCGCCAGGGGCGAGTGGTTGTCTTCTCGGCGTGTCTTGGTCGCATGTCAGGACCAGGCAATGCAGGGGGATTGGTGCCGTACCGTGTGAGCAAGGCGGGGGTCAATGCACTCGTGCGCAACCTTGCGCATGAAACGCTGCATGGCAAGCGCGGCTTCCTGATCGATGCTGTCTGCCCAAATCACTCCCGGACCGACATGGGCGGGCCAGGCGCACCACTCTCTGCCGAAGAGGGCGCCGATACGGCGATCTGGTTGGCAACCCGACCGTTCAACGTCGAGGGCGCTTCCGATCAAGAGAAGCTGACTGGAGTGCTGTGGGAGGAGCGAAACGTAATCCCATGGTGACCCCCCTCGGCCTAAAGAGGATCGATGCGACCGAGGACCCTCTCAAACTGCTGGCCGAACACTTCGAGGGTCTCTATTCAGGGACCCCTGGTCTCAGTTCAATTCACGGCGGGCAACAGGCGGCCGACAGAGCGCTCCAGCAGCTCGACATCAGGGGGTACGCCGACCGCCGCTCGCAAGTGCTTCCGCGGGCGAATCGAGGCGCGAGTGTGCTCTCTCCGTACATTCGTCACAACATGATCACGCTGCGCCAGGTCTATGACGCCGTACAGGGTGCACCAGCCAAAGATCGTGAGAAATTCCGCGACGAGCTCTGGTGGCAGGAATACGCGCGTCACCTCTACGCCCGCATTGGAGTGCGCCTATTCGAAAACCTTCGCTTTGCAGCGAACTGGCGCGGCGAGGGGAACGGCTGGAATCGGGAGATGCTCTGCATCGACGAAGTTGTCTCTGAGCTCGAGGGGGATGGATGGCTCGTCAATCAGACTCGCATGTGGCTGGCCTCTCACTGGACGGTTCGCAATGGTGTTGGCTGGATCTCGGGCCAGGAGCGCATGCACCAAGAGCTCATCGATGGCTCCAGGGCCGCCAATCTGCTCGGGTGGCAGTGGACGGTTGGCGCGGGCACCGGCAAGCCCTACGGTTTTGCGAAGTGGCAGGTGGACAAGCGAGCGCCAGGCATCTGTTCACGATGCCCGCTCAAGGCCAACTGCCCGATAGA
This sequence comes from Candidatus Limnocylindrus sp., assembly GCA_040397255.1. Classification (GTDB taxonomy): domain Bacteria; phylum Chloroflexota; class Limnocylindria; order Limnocylindrales; family Limnocylindraceae; genus Limnocylindrus. Next base: position 8,610 of record JBBAWJ010000013.1, on the reverse strand, counting down.
GGAGTTCCCGCGCGAGGTACACCTAGAACAGCTCGAGCGCGATTCGCTTCTGGACAACGATTCCAACGTGCAGCGCACCACGGGGCCGATCACGCCAAGTGTCCAAAGCTCCGCAACCCACGTGCTCCTCACGATTGACTCGCTCGGACTGCGCGATCCGGCGCTTTTGGCCAATCCGACCTTGCCCGCACTCTTTGTCTTCAACGAGGGTGCGTTGAAGAAGCTGCAGCTTAGCGCACGGCGCATTGGTTTCTATCTGCAGACGCTTGGCGAGCTCAGTGCTCAGCGAGGTCTAGAGGTATACATCGGTGATCCTTACCAGTTCGCCCAAGAGCATCCGGTAGCCGTAACGTACGCGCCCGTTCCATCATTTCGAAAGTTCACATCGGTTGCTGAGCTGCATCCCTACCCGTGGTTGAAACTGCCATCTGCTGGGTCAGTCCGCAGCTTCTCCTCGTGGCGGGGTTAGCTGTTCTAGTAGGGCGCCGCAAGGCTACCGAAGCTTGCCGAAGAGCGCCGAGGCGTTCTGGCCACCGAAGCCGAAGCCATTGATCAGCACGCGGTCGACTGGCTGATTGGTGCGCGCGGTGTGCGGCACATAGTCGAGGTCGCACTCAGGGTCGGGCGTGTCGAGGTTGATCGTTGGGGGCACGGTGCCCGTCTCGATCGCCTTGATGGCGGCAAGTCCGGCAACGGCGCCAGCGCCACCCAAGAGGTGGCCGACCATGCTCTTAGGAGAGCTGATCGGAATCTTGTAGGCGTGATCGCCGAGGGCGCGCTTGATCGCCTTCGTCTCGGTGAGGTCGTTCAGCGGGGTGCTGGTGCCGTGCGCCACGATGTAGCTGATATCGTCGATCACGGCGCCGCCATCGAGGATCGCCTTGGTCATGGAGCCTGCCGCGCCGCGGCCGGTTGGCTCTGGGGCGCTGATATGGAATGCGTCGGCGGTTGCGCCGGCACCCAGCAACTCGGCACGAATCGTGGCGCCGCGCGCCTTGGCGTGGGCGAGCGACTCGACCACGAAGACTGCGCCACCCTCGCCGAAGACGAAGCCGTCGCGGTTCTTGTCGAACGGTCGGCTGGCGTGCGTTGGGTCATCGTTGCGCTTGCTTAGGGCGCCCATGTTGCTGAGGGCGGCGAAGGCCATCGGCAGGAGTGGTGCCTCGACGCCGCCGGCAACGACCACGTCGGCCTCGCCGCTGCGGATCAGGCGGAGTGCATCTTGAAAGGCGAGCACGCCCGTGGCGCAGGCGGCGGCCTGCGTGATCGCGGCGCCGGTGAGGCCGTACTTCATGCTGACCATGCAGGCACCCATGCTTGGGCTGAGGGCGGGAATGGCGAAGGCGCTCACGAAGCGGCCGCCCTTCTCGCGATAGGCGTCGCTCCCCATGGTGACCTGCTCGATGCCACCACCGCCGGTGTTGATGACCGAGGCGACGCGGTCGCGGCACTCTGGCTCCCAGCTGGCGATGTCGGCGAGACCGGCATGTTCAATGGCTTCAGTGGCGGCGGCGATCGCGAACTGCACGAAGCGGCTCATGCGACGCGCCATCTTCATATCCATGGTGAGGAGCGGATCGAAGCCCTTCACCTCGGCGGCGATGCGCACGTCGTTTGGTGAGGCGTCGAAGTGGGTGATCGGGCCGGCGCCCGAGCGCCCGGCGATCAAGCCGTCCCAGTACTCGCCGGCGCTATTGCCGATTGGCGTGATCGCGCCGTAGCCGGTGATGACCGCGCGCTGGGCGTCCGTTCGTGCTGGGGTGGTGCTCATGGCTCCTCCTACTTTCCGGTCCAGCGTCGCAACACGATGGCGCCATTATGCCCACCGAGACCGACGTTGTTGCTCACCGCGGCGCGAATCTCGGCCGAGCGTGTTTCACGGTTGACGTTCAGGTTGCAGGCGGGGTCCACGTTCTTGGTGTGGAGCGTCCCCGGAATCACCTGGTGGTGCAGTGAGAGGGTCGTGAAGACCGCCTCGACGGCGCCAGCAGCACCCATGAGGTGACCGGTCAGCGACTTCGTTGCTGAGATGGGAATCTCTGCGGCACGTGGCCCGAAGGAGGCGTGGAAGGCGAGCGCCTCACGCTCATCGCCCACCGGCGTGCTGGTGCCGTGCGGATTGATCAGGTCAATCTCGGTTGGGTCGATCTTGCCGCGCTGCAGCGCCCACTTGATGGAGCGCGCCGAACCGGCACCACCTTCAATTGGCTGAATCATGTCGTGCGCATCGGCGGAGCTGCCGTAGCCAACCACCTCGGCGTAGATCGTGGCACCGCGCGCCGTAGCTGAGGCGAGATCCTCAACGATGAAGGCGCCTGCTCCTTCGCCGAGAACGAAGCCGGCGCGATCCACGTCGTACGGTCGGCAGGCCGATGCTGGCCCTTCGCCGTCGCGCGGGCTGGCAAGTCCACGCATGTTCATGAAGCCGATGTGCGCCACCTCAATGAGGGGGTTCTCGGTGGAGCCAGCGATGACGGCGGTCACGTCGCCGCGCTTGATCGCCTCAGCCGCCTCGCCCAGGGCGTGCGTGCCGGTGGCGCAGGCGGAGACGACAGCGAGGTTGTGCCCCACGGCGCCCGACTCGATGGCGATCATCCCCGAGGTGCTGTCGACAAGGCCGTGGGCGATGAAGGTCGGGGCAACGGCGCGCGGCCCCTTCTCCTTCCAGCTCATCTGGTTCTCAATGAAGAGCCCCTGCCCGCCAGCGCCCGAGCCGAAGACCACGCCGACCTCTTCGCGGTTCGCGTCGGTGATCTCGAGCCCCGAGTCGCGCAGGGCGGCCTTCGCCGCTGCAACGCCCCAATGGATCTCGGGGCCGGTGCGGCGGATCTGCTTGGCGTCGAGGAACTGGGTGACGTCAAAGTCCTTCACTTCGCCAGCAACCACGTATGGCGCGTAGGGGGTTGGGTCCCAGTGGGTGATCTGCGCGATGCCGCTGCGACCTTCGGTGAGTGATGTCCACACGTCGCCAACGGTGTTGCCGATCGGCGAGACGATGCCGAGTCCGGTGATGACGACGCGTCGGGTGTGATCTGGCTCGCGCATGCTGCTACTCCTTCCCTCTTAGGCTGCTGGGGTTAATTCTTCAATGGAGAGGACCTCGACGCCGTCGGCTGATGGGATGCGCTTGACGAGTCCGGCGAGCACACGACCCGAGCCGACCTCGATGTAGCGCTTCGTGCCAGCGGCCGCCATCGCATTCACCGCGGCGATCCAGTCAACACCACCGGTGAGGTGATTCGAGAGTTCGTCGCGTAGCTGCGCGGCGGTGGTGATGCGCGCGGCGGTGGCGTTGGCGAGCATCGGGGTCTTCGGATCGGCAATGGTCACGGCGGCGAGCGCCTCGCGCATGCCGGCGGCGGCCTCCTCCATCAGTGGTGAGTGGCTGGCGATGCTGACCTGCAGTCGCACGGCGCGCTTTGCGCCTGCAGCACTTGCGGCGGCAACGGCCGCTTCGATGGCGGCGACTTCACCGGAGAGCACGATCTGCCCCGGCGAGTTGCGATTGGCGAAGACCAAGATGCCGAGCTTTGCGCCAGCGGCGATCACGTCGGCCTCGGCGCTCTCAGGAAGACCGAGGATGGCGGCCATGGCGCCGGGTCGTCCGCCACCCGATGCCTGCATCAGCTCGCCGCGTCGGCGGGCAAGTCGTACGCCATCAGCAACGGAGAGTGCGCCCGCGGCGACCGCGGCGGCGTACTGGCCGGCCGAGTGTCCGGCGATCAGGATCGGCTCGTCGAGTGGGGTGTCTGCGGCTGCGGCGCGTTCGCGCGCGGCGGCAAGCATGGCGATGGAGATGGTGAGGATGGCGGGCTGTGCGACCTCGGTACGCTCGAGGGCCTCGACTGGGCCGGTCGCCATCAGCTGGCCGAGCGGCTGGCCAAGGGCGGCTTCAGCCTCAGCGAGCACGGCCCGCGCGGCGGGGGAGGCTGCGAGGGCGGCGGCACCCATGCCGACGCTCTGCGAGCCCTGCCCAGGGAAGATCCACGAGGTATTCGGTGACATGCGGGGAATCGTAGCCGCCCTGTTGGACCCGCTGCGCTAATGTATGTGCATATGCATACACCTCGCCGTAACCGAATTGCCGAGATAGCCAAGGCCGCCGAGGGGCTGCGCAGCCGCCTCCCCGCCGCAGTCCGCGTCGCCCGCGGTGAGATGGGGGAGAGCCCGCTCGACGAGGTGTCGCGACGCCGGCAGAGCCTCGGTGAGATCGGCGGGCGCATCGTCTCCATCCGCCGCCTCTGGCGCGAACTGGTGCTGTCTACAGCACAGCAACTTGCACCGAGCGAACTCTCGCTCGCGCAGGTCGCCGCGCTCTATCTACTCGCTGACGGGAAGCCGCGATCGGTAGGGGAGATCGCTCGAGACCTCGGCCGCTCGCATTCGGCGACCAGTCGCCTGGTCAGCTTCTTGCATGAGCGTCGCTATCTGCGCGCCGCGCCAACGAGTGATGCCCGCGTGCGTCGATCGCAGCTTGCTCCAAGCGGCGAAGCGCTCCTCACCTCCATTGATCGCGGTCGCGCGGAACAGTTTGTGGATCTGGTGCGACGACTACCGAAGGCGGAGCGTGGCCTTGTTGCTGCTGCTGTTGCCGCGCTGGCAACGCGCGCGCCGGTTACTCCCCCGCGTACCCCATAGCCACGTCGTACAGCACCTCAACGCCCCAGGCGAGGGCCTCTTGCGAGACGCGCTCGTCGATGCCGTGGAATCGCTCCATGAAGCGCTCCTTCGGATCAAGCAGATACGGTGAGAAGCCGTAGGTTGGAATTCCTGCTGGCACGGTGATCTTCGCGTCGGTCGCATACGGCGCAACTGCGGGCATCAAGATCGCCTCGCTATCGCGGGCGCGAATCGCGGCACTAGCGATGCCGAGGATCTCGTGATCCATCGGGTTGCTGATCGCGTCACCAAACTCAATGAGGTCAAGCTTCACGAACGGCGCAAGGTCTGCACCGATGCGGTCGAGCATGTTGCGCTCTGCAGCTTCGCGCGTTGTCCCTGGCAGGATGCGGCTATCGACGGTGAGGGTTGCCGATCCTGGCAACACATTGGAGCGAATGCCCGATGCGAGGATCGTTGGCGCGAACGTATCGCGCAGCACGGCACGAAGCGCGCGAAGGAGCTCGGGGGCGCAGCCCGCGGCGGAGGCTTCGGCGTTGAGCTCCTTGGCGTCGTCAAAGGTCTTCTCGCCGAGCAGGCGCTTGAGGCGACCTATCGCCCCAGCCGGGAGGGCGGCTCGAAGTGCAGCAAGAAGGGCCTCGTTCTCGGGCACGATCTGAACCGGACCAGGCACCGAGACGCGCTCCACCACCTGGGCGGCGCGCAGGAGGGCGTTGTCGCTGTCGGGCATCGAGGCGTGACCCCAACGGCCGCTGATAGTGATGTTGAATCGGGCGAAGCCCTTCTCGGCAACCTGCAGTGGGTAGATGCGCCGACCGGCGGCGGTGATCGTCATGCCGCCCGCCTCGGTGAGCCCGACCGCCGCGTCGAGCCAGTGCTTGCGGTCTTGGAGGACGAGGGCGATCCCCTCTAGGCCGCCCGTCTCTTCGTCAGCGGTGGCGGTGAGGATGATGTCGCGTCGTAGGCTAGGGATCACATCCTTCGCTGGATTCAGACCGGCTGCGCGGGCGCGCGCGCAGAGGAGTCGAATCACGCCGACCTGTACCGCTAGGGCGCCCTTCATGTCGACAGCACCACGACCCCAGATGTAGCCCTCTTTGACGACGCCCTCAAACGGATCAACCGTCCAGCCGTCTTGATTGGCAGGCACCACGTCGAGGTGGGCGAAGAGGAGGAGTGCGCCATCTTTTGGATCGCGTGGGTCAAGCTTCGGATTTGCAGCGGAGGCGCTGCCGCGCAGTCGCACGCTGACGTTGCCGCGGTCGGGGATCGGCTCAAAGAACTCAGGCTCCAGGCCCTCACGGCGGAGCAGCTCAATCAGCACCTTGGCCGCGCGCGTCTCGTTCCCTGGGGGGTTCACGCTCTCGGCGCGAATGAGCTGCACCAGATCGTCGCCCGCCTCGGCGCCGATGCGCTTCAGCAGTGCGGCGTCAACGGAGGCGGAGGGGAGACCCTTCGGGAAGTGGTCGGCGGCGGTTGCGGTGAAGCGCGATGCGCCGCTCACTTGCCAACTCCAGCGATGGTGAGGATCAGTTGCACGATCAGTGCGCCGATGGTGAGGCCAACGAGTCCGCCCACGATGACCTTCACGCCGCGCATACCGCTGCGCTCGTCCGCGTCGGCCTTTGCCTGCTGCGCTTTGGTGAGCCGGTCGCCACCTGGAACGAGGGGGGCGTCGAGGCCGCGCAGGCCGCCACGTGGGTCTTTCGGATCAATCGCCTTCGCTGTGCTCATCGGTCGGTTGATCCTTTCAGCGCCTTGGCGAGGCGCACCCCTGTGGTGATGGCGCCATCTGACGCGCTGCTCACCAGGGCAGCGTACTTCGCCCAGACGCCGCCGGCGTAGCGTGGTGCGGGGGCGCGCCAGGCGGCGCGACGGGTCGCTAGCTCGCTCTCGGCAACCTCAATGCGCAGCTCATGCGAGTCAACATCGATGGTGATGGTGTCGCCCTCCTGTACGAGCGCGATCGGTCCGCCGAGCGCCGCCTCTGGAGAGATGTGCGCCACCATGAAGCCGTGGGTTGCACCCGAGAATCGGCCATCCGTAATGAGTGCGACCTCGTCGCCCAGCCCCTGGCCCACGAGTGCGGCGGTAACGGCAAGCATCTCGCGCATCCCTGGCCCGCCGACTGGGCCCTCATAGCGAATGACGACGACGTCGCCGGCAACGATGGCGTTGGCGCGGATCGCGGCGAAGGCCACCTCCTCGGAATCGAAGATGCGCGCCGGTCCGCTGTGATGTCGACGCTCATGGCCGGCGAGCTTCACGATCGCACCCTCTGGTGCGAGGCTGCCGCGCAGCACCGTGAGGCCGCCCGTCTTCTTGATCGGGTTGTTGATCGGGCGAATCACATCCTGCCCGGCGCGCTCGTTCGCCTGCGACGCGATCTCACCCATCGTGCGTCCGTCGACCCCCTGCTCGTTCAGGTGCAGCAGGCCGCCGGCGGCCAGTTCGCGCAGCACAAGGGCGATGCCGCCCGCCTTATAGAGGTCGAGTGCGGCGTACGAGCCCCCAGGGATCAGGTTGCCAATGACTGGCGTTGATTCGCCGAGACGCTCAAAGGCTTCGATCTCGAGGGGAAGGCCAAACTCGCGGGCGATGGCGAGCAGGTGCAGCACCGCGTTCGTTGAGCCGGCGGTCGCACCCACCGCGCGAATCGCGTTCTCGAGGGCCTTGCCGGTGACGATGTCGCGCGGCTTCAGGTTCTTGCGCACCAGCTCCACGGCGATTTCGCCCGAGCGCTCGGCGGCGGCGATCTTGTCGGGGTCGGTGGCGGGAATGCCGTTGAGGCCGGCGGGGGAGAGACCGATCACCTCGAGCGCCATGCTCATCGTGTTCGCGGTGAACTGACCGCCGCAGGCGCCCGCCCCTGGGCAGGCGGCGTTCTCGAGATCCCAGAGCTCCTGGGCGGTGATCTTCCCAGCGTTGTACGAGCCGACCGCCTCAAAGACGCTCTGCACCGTCACATCCTTCCCCTTATAGATGCCTGGAAGGATCGTGCCGTTATAGAGGACGAGCCCAGGAATATTCAGGCGGCCGAGCGCCATCGCGGCGCCGGGGCTGGTCTTGTCACAGCCGGTGAGGCAGACGATGCCGTCGAAGCTGTGCCCCGCGGAGACGAGCTCGATGGAGTCGGCGATGATCTCGCGCGAGATGAGGGAGGCCTTCATCCCTTCTGTGCCCATCGCCACGCCGTCGGAGACGGAGATGGTGCCGAACTCCATCGGCGTGCCGCCAGCACGTCGAATGCCGCGCTTCACCGCTTCGGCCAACTCGCGCTGATTCAAGTTGCACGGCATCGTCTCGATCCAGGTGGTGGCAACGCCAATGATCGGCTTGGCGAGATCTTCGTCGGTGAAGCCGACCGCCTTCAACATCGCGCGCGCGGGTGCGCGATCAGGTCCATCGGTCATGGCGGCGGAGTGCCGCTTCGCCGGATCGCTCGCGCGGTCGTACGGGTTCTTGCTCATCGCGGTGTGTTTGGTTGCAGGGTGTTGATGGTTCCTGGGTGCGATGTCTCGTGCGCCAGAATCTTTCCGCCCTGCGTGCGGATGTAGTCCAACTCATCAAGTCCGTCGAGCAGCATCTTCTGGCTGAAGACGTCGATTGGGAACTGATGTGCAGTGCCGTCGGAGGTTGTCAACGTCGCGGTTGCAAGTTCGATGGTGACCGTTGCGGTGAGGTCCTCCTTGGCGATTTGCATCAGCGTGCCGTGCAGGTCGGCGGGCAAGACGATCGGCAGAATCCCGTTCTTCAGTGCATTCGACTTAAAGATGTCGGCGAAGCTTGTTGCGAGGATTGCCTTGATGCCGAAGGCGCCAAGGGCCCACGGCGCATGCTCACGGCTGGAGCCGCCACCGAAGTTGTCGCCCGCAACCAGGATGCCGTGGCCGGCGTAGCGCGGCTCATCAATCACAAAGGGTGGGTTCTTCTTGCTGCCGTCGGCCTCAAAGCGCCAGTCGTGGAAGAGGGCATCGGCGAGGCCCGCCT